>NZ_CP150300.1:6072508-6390635 GCF_037991315.1 Paenibacillus sp. FSL H8-0079 | reverse complement strand
GGAGCCGCAGTGCGCTCGTTAGGGTGCAAACCGGACAATCCCTGCAATGTCCGCTGAATATCTGCGATGGATTGCTGCATCCGTAACCTCTCGCCCACCAGCCGCAGAACAGACAGAATCTCCAAGCGGTTAATCGGCTTCGTAATGTAATATTCAATGCCTAGTGAGTAGGCTTCTCCGATCATATTTTTCGACTCGATCTGGGAGATCATGACGATCTTGCCCTCGAACCTTCCCTCAAGCGCCCGTACAGTCTGAATCCCGTCCCGTTGTGGCATCAACAGATCAATCAGCAGTACATCCACCTTATGTAGTTCCAACAGTTCTGCGTGAATGTGTGCTCCGTCCTCAGCTTCCCCGGCAATATCGCCAAGTCCCTCATCCTCAATAATATCCATCAACATGGAACGAACACCAGGATCATCATCCACAATAAAATAACGCATATCAGTCATTTCCTTTCTCTGCTTGCATAGAACCTGACATGTTAGGTTAAATGACAATGATTGGGCAATTAACGCCCATTTTTAAAATAAATGTAGAGATTACATGTAGGTATTTGTCGATTTTCGTAGATGCGCTTGTAGTATAAGTAACATCTGAAAGTCTGGGTCCGATGTTGTGCAGAATGGTACAAACTTTTCATCTGACTCATCTCTGTACTCGAAATACACCATATAAAAGGGGCATACCGATGGAGCAAACAATACAAGATATTGTCGTCATTTTCAATGATTTTCTATGGTCCAAAGTGTTAATTATACTATTGGTAGTATGTGGTATATACTTCACCACCAAGACCCGATTCATGCAATTCCGCATGATTGGAGATATGGTGAAGGTGCTTCGAGAGCCGAAAAGTAAGGAACCGGGCAAAATCTCACCATTTCAGGCATTCTGTATCAGTATGGCGGCCCGCGTAGGCACAGGGAATATTACCGGTATTGCACTGGCCATCGCACTGGGGGGACCTGGGGCTGTATTCTGGATGTGGGTTATTGCGATTATTGGTTCTGCCTCCAGTTTTGTGGAGAGCACGCTGGCTCAGATCTATAAAGTGAAGGATAAGGGCGGATTCCGCGGGGGTCCGGCGTATTATATGGAGCGTGGGCTGGGGAAGCGCTGGATGGGGATTTTATTTGCCATTCTCATTACGCTTTCATTCGGCTTGGTCTTTAATGCGGTGCAGTCGAACACCATTACCGTCGCATTCGAAAACTCATTCGGTACGGATCGGTTAACGGTGGGTATCATTATGGCCGTGATATTTGCAGGAATTATTATGGGCGGTGTCAAACGGATTGCAAAAGCATCGGAGTACATCGTCGTTGTGCTCGCCGTATTGTACATTGGGGTAGCGGCTTTTGTGGTGCTGGCGAACATTACCCAGCTTCCGTCCATGATTGCGTTGATCGTCAAAAATGCCTTCGGCATCGAGCAGGTGGCAGGCGGAACGTTGGGTGCTGCGCTGATGAACGGTGTGAAACGCGGATTGTTCTCCAATGAGGCGGGCATGGGTAGTGCCCCGAATGCCGCTGCTACAGCGGATACAACACATCCGGTGAAGCAGGGACTTATTCAGGCTTTTGGTGTGCTGACAGATACGTTAGTTATATGTACAAGCACAGCCATGATTATTTTGCTATCCGGGGTGTACAAAGGTTCCAATCTGGGTGGCATTGAATTGACTCAGGCTGCTTTAAGTGTACATATTGGTCCATGGGCATCGGGATTCCTGGCGGTCATGGTGTTCCTGTTTGCCTTCAGTACGCTAATCGGAAATTATTACTATGGGGAAACCAATATTGAGTTTATCAAATCCAATAAAGTTTGGCTGTGGGTATACCGCATTTGCGTTATCGCGATGGTGGTGTTCGGTGCGGTAGCCAAAGTACAGCTGGTATGGGATTTGGCGGACCTGTTCATGGGGCTCATGGTGGTGGTGAACCTGATTGCGATTCTGATGCTGTCCAAGGTGACGTTTGAAGCACTGAAGGACTACAAGAAACAGAAAGCCGAAGGACGTGACCCGATCTTTACGCGGGACCGCATTCATATTCCGGGTGAAGTAGAGTGCTGGGAGTCGGAAGAAGAAGTGATTGGGGACAAATCAGTACGTGTAGCAAATTAAGATGATAGCTGAATTTGGTTAATAATAACCAAACGGACATAATAAACAGGACTTGGATTATCCATCATGGAAACCCAAGTCCTGTTTATTACATATTCGATGTGTCACCAGAATAACCGATATGCATCGGGAATCTGGTGACACGTTAAATTTTAGTTTTTGATCGAGTAGCTGATCAGTTGTTCCGACAGAGCTTTCATACGCTCGCCCGTGTCATTGAGCTTCTCGATGACATCTGTGAAGGAAGATACAAGCGTCGCTTGTTCCTGTGAAGAGGCTGCAATCTGGGAGACCTCAACTTCCATCTGTTTGATCACCTGTTGTACATCTCTCAGACTGGTATCAATATCACTTGTAGCTTGTTTGGCATCCACAGACAGTTTGCGTACTTCGGAAGCAACCACCCCAAAGCCAGCACCGGCTTCACCAACGCGTGCAGCTTCAATAGCGGCATTCAGGCCAAGCAAGTTGGTTTGTTCGGAGATTTCGCGAATGAACCCGGCTACTTTGTTGATTTGGGAAGAGTTCTGAACAGCAAGTCGTGTGTTTTGCAGGATCTGCTCACTGGTCGCCTGCAATTCTTCAGCATGAGCGGCAACGTGTTGCACCATATCAACGAGGTTACCATTGATAGCCTGATTTTCTTGTATAATATCTTCAAGTTGATTCTGATTGGACTGGTCATAAGATACACAGAAGACAGCAACGACTTTTTGCTGATCATCAAAGATCGGAATGTTCAGGGTATCCAGCTCAATACCAAAAACTTCTTTGGAGAGAGTAGAGAGGGTAGCTTCTCTTCCGTTTTTCAAGACGGCAAAGTTTTGGAACGAATCCAAGAGAGGCATTCCTTTTTCAAAACCAAGATCAAATTTATCTGTCATAATGACATCCAATACTTTTTCATGATCATATACAGTCAAACTGGCCGGCTCTCTGAGGATCTTACTAATATAAGGCATGACTTTAAGCAGTGCATCTACAACGTTCATTGAATGTGCTCATCCTTTCAATATTTAAATGAATTATTTTAACGATCTATAGAAGGCTCTATCTTTCATCGGACAGGAAGGGCTTTTCGTGAACGGCATTTTGCATGAAAAATGAACATTTTATGATTAAATTTTTAAATATTTCCCATCTAAAATGATTTATTGGATATAAGTTCTAGTTGTAACTATTTTTATATCAAGATATTTGTACGGGTTGATATCAATTATGGGACATATGTCCCTTTGGGTACGTTATATATGGCAACGGAGGGGAAGTCGGAATGAAAGAAATTATGGACTTTGGGCTAATGCGTAAGCTTGCACGTGAGAATGGACTGGATCAGGTGCTGGACGAGTCTGCACTCGCTGAGTTGCGACTGCTGGAGGCTGCCAAGGGTGAGTTGATATGTGCCAAAGGCGAGCGGCCTGAGCGATTGTATTTTCTCGTGCAGGGCAAGCTCAAGATCTATACCACCCTGCCTAACGGCAAGTCGCTGTTGCTTCGTTTCAGTACACCCCTCGCGCTTGTGGGCGATCTGGAACTGGTCAATGGCAAGGAGGCCAATAATACGGTAGAATCTGTGAGCAAAAGCCTGCTGCTTGGTATCAGCTATCGTTCTCTCCAGAATACGTATGCAGAGAATCCTAAATTTCTCCACTTCATGCTCAGTCAAGTTACGCATAAATTGTACACCTTCTCCAACCTGTCGAGTCTGAATATGCTATATCCCGTTGAGAGCCGATTTGCCAGCTATCTGTTGTCCACCATGGATCAGGATGAGACCTCTTCCGAAGAGATTCAGACCTCCAAGCTGACTGAGCTGGCGGATATGCTGGGTACCAGTTACAGACATCTGAACAGGGTCGTTCACGATCTGTGTGATCGAAATATTATTCGCAAAGTGCAGCGAAAGCTCGTGATCTGTGATCTGGAACAGCTGCGTGTCATCGCGGGAGGCAATATCTATGAGTGATAACTTTTAAAAGTTAAGACCACAAAGAGCACCCTCCGGAATATACCAGAGGGTGCTCTTTGTGCACCGCGCTTTAAGCGGATTAGATATCTCCGTGCTGCTCAAACAATTGAGCAATCTCTACAATGACGCGGGTTGCCTTCACCATATTATCTACCGATACATATTCGAATTTGCCATGGTAGTTCTCACCGCCAGTGAAGATATTCGGTGTTGGCATACCCATATAGGATAGCTGGGAACCATCTGTTCCTCCCCGGATGGGGCGAATAACAGGTTCGATGTCCAGCCGGGTCATGGCTTCATGGGCAATATCGACGATCTGGCGTACCGGTTCAATTTTCTCACGCATGTTATAGTACTGGTCATTCAATTCGACCGTGATGCTTTTCTCTCCGTATTTAGACTTCAGTTCATTCACGATATTCAACAGATTCGTTTTGCGCTCTTCAAACTTCTCACGGTCGAAATCACGGATGATGTAGCTCATTTTCGTCAGCTCAACGTCACCCTCCAGAGACAGCAGATGGTAGAAACCATCGTAAGCGTCCGTGAATTCAGGAGCTTCCTCTACAGGCAGGCGACGATTCAATTCCATCGCAATTTTCAGAGAGTTCACCATTTTATCCTTCGCAGTTCCGGGATGTACATTGGTACCTCGTACGGTAATTTTGGCGGCAGCTGCGTTAAAGCTCTCGTATTCCAGCTCACCAAGTGGTCCACCGTCAACTGTGTAAGCATATTTGGCTCCAAAAGCAGCCACGTCAAACTTGTGCGGTCCACGGCCAATCTCTTCATCCGGAGTAAAAGCAACCCGAATCTTACCGTGTTTCACTTCCGGGTGCTCAATCAGATAGGCCATCGCCGTCATGATCTCGGCAATGCCTGCCTTATTGTCAGCACCAAGCAACGTTGTACCATCGGTTGTGATCAGCGTGTGGCCTTTATATTCGTGCAGTTCCGGGAAATCTTTGTTGGACAACACAACATCCAGTTCGGAGTTCAGCACAATGTCAGCACCGTCATAGTTATCAATAACCTGCGGTTTAACATCTTTACCTGTAAAGTCGGTCGCTGTATCAAGGTGAGCCAGGAAACCGATCACGGGAACATCTTTGTCGGTATTGGATGGCAGTGTAGCCATGACATAACCGTTCTCATCCATCGTCACTTCTTGCAGACCAATGGAGTTACATTCTTCAACGAGCAGTTTGCCCAAGGCCAGTTGGCCGGGTGTGGAAGGGCATGTCTCGCTATTTTCATCGGATTGGGTATCCATCTGAACATAAGTACTCAGTCTTTGAATTAATATATCTTTCATCTATTATCGCTCCCTAGCTTGGATTTATTTCTTTTGGGGTATAGTATTTCCTGTATGTCTCTACGGTTATCATATCATGTTTTGCAGTCATTTCCAGAATGGGGCAAAACCGAAATGTGTGAAGATGGCTAGGTATCAAAAAGGGTACCAAGGCACAAAAATGTACGTACTTGTGTTTCCATACGTCAGGTTCATAATAAATGATGAAGAAAGGATGTGTTCAAGACATGCCATTTATCACCGTTAAGGTACTGGAAGGCAAGACGACTGAGCAGAAACGTCAGTTGATTGAACGTATGACCCAGGTAGCCTGTGAGACATTGGATGTTGATCCGAGCAAGGTCTTTATTTTCATTGAGGATCTGCAGAAGGACAACTACGGCAAGAATGGGAAGATGTTTTCGGATTTGGACAATAAGTAAGGCTTCATATACATCATGATCAAGGAACAGGAGATGCAACATAAATGACTGAGCAATTATTTTTACCCTATCAATTCAAAAGTTTGCAATTAAATAACCGTGTCGTCATGGCACCGATGTGCCAATATTCTGTGACGGCGAAGGATGGCATTCCGAACGATTGGCATCAGGTTCACTATGTGAGTCGTGCGGTTGGAGGAACTGGATTGATTGTAATTGAGATGACGGATGTCGATCCGGACGGACGCATTACCGACAATGACTTGGGGATATGGTCAGACGAGCATGTACCTGCCTTCACTAAACTTGTCGATGGAATTCATGCATACGGCTCCAAAGTAGCTATTCAGATCGCCCATGCGGGACGAAAAGCAGAGGATGCTCCACAACCGGTTGCCCCATCGGTGGTGACATTCCCGGGAGAAAAGTACAAGGAGCCTCGTGCGTTAAGTACAGAAGAAGTAGAGGCTATGGTGCAGAAGTTCGCAGACGGCGTTCGCCGCGCGGTACAAGCTGGCGTGGACGCTATTGAGTTGCACGGCGCACATGGATATCTCATTCATCAGTTCCACTCCCCGCTGATGAACCATCGTGAGGATGTGTATGGGCAGGATCTGTCCCGTTTCGGCGTTGAAGTCATTCGTGCAGTGAAAAAAGAAATGCCAGCAGACATGCCGCTGATTTTGCGGATTTCAGCTGTAGAATACGCGGATGGTGGATACGACATCGAGCATACCATTCATATCTCGCGTGCCTACCAAGATGCAGGCGTGGACATGTTCCATATTAGCTCAGGCGGCGAAGGTCCTTCCGGACAACGGAAACCGGGGAACTATCCGGGTTACCAATTGCCATTTGCCCGTCGTTTCCGTGAAGAACTGAACGTTCCTGTAATTGCAGTAGGTATGCTGGAGGATGCAGCACTGGCTCAAGCGGTTATTGGCAACGGCGATGCGGATCTGGTCGCGGTTGGTAGAGGCATGCTGCGTGATCCGTACTGGGCGAACCATGCGGCTCTGGAGTTGGGTATCAGCAAGGACCAAGCTGCCATTGCGGAGCAATATTCTCGTGGATACTAATTTGCACTAACAGTTACACTTGCCACTCCGATGACAGAATAACCTTCCGATCGCTGTTATCCTCAGATTTTTTGATTCACTTTTTCAAAGGTGAAAATCTGAGGATAAAGGCGAACGTGCTGCTTCTTCAGGCTATTTCTGTCCTCTGTGTTCTCGTGTAAATGTTATTGCAAATCTTATATAGTAAAAAAGGCCACAGCATGGTTAAACCTCATGCTGTGGCCTTATCTTTGATGAGAAGCATGTAGACTAAATTACTGATGATTACGCTCTTCGAGTCGCTTCATATACGAATTTTTGGTTCGACTGCGTGGGTGGTTGATTCGGGTTAAAGTCTGCATATACCTTGATGTCTGAGAAACCAACCTGTTCCAGAATTAGGCGCAATTCTTCGATGCCGTACCAACGCAAGGTCAGTTGTTGCAGCTCCGTAGCAGCAAGAGCACCCTGATGCCATTGTTCGTAGCGGATCAGACTCACTTTGTACTGGTGAAGAAGGTTCACTTCAATGGTTTTCACTTCTACTGTGATCGTATCACCATCGGGTAATGAAACAATTGATGTTTCTACCGAAGAGGGTTGTGTCACATCGGGTAGAAACAGATCAAACACGAGCCTGCCTCCAGGTTCCAAATGTTGAAATAGACTACGCAATGCGTTAATCGATGCCTCTCTATCTTGAATGAGGAGCAAAGAACCTCCGGGAATGATAATTGCCTCGTATCGATATGGAAGGTGAAGCTTCTCCAGATTGGCAACGAACAGCTCAGGTATGGGTAATGCTCGCTCCATACAACGAGAACGGCAAGAGTCGATCATATCGGTTGAATAATCAAGTCCATCCACCTTCAAGCCTGCTTCAAGCAAAGGAATGAGCACTCGGCCTGATCCCGACATGGCTTCAAGGATGCGTCCTTTGCAGCCCTGAAGATAGCGGCGATAGAATTCAATGTCTCCTCCCAAGGAGTGTCCCACAGGTTTCGTTAGATCATAAACGGCGGTGCATAATGGACCGTAATAACGGAATGACATAGTATAGGTGTCCCCCACATGTAAATGTATTAAAACGAAAATGTGGAAGGGAAGTGAGCAGGATTATCCCTTCCGGCAACGGTTGGAATTGGATTTTTCAGAGCAGACTATCATAGGAATCACGCACCTTTTATGTAATATGTTCCAATTATAGGGTGGGGATAAAGCGGAGGTCAACTTCTATTCGGGTAGTTATACGAAATGAAATGTATAAGGAGGTGATACGAATGGATTCATCATCAAGTTCATCAAGTGCATTGCCGGATATCCGTCAGGAACTATTGCTTCATGCACCTGTAGAGAAGGTGTGGGAGATGGTCTCAACGGAGCAAGGACTGAAAACCTGGTTCATGCCAGGCAATCTGGAACCCGTGGAGGGTCACCACTTTATATTGGAAGCAGGCCCATTCGGTCAATCACCTTGTCAGGTGACGGAAGTTCTTCCACTAGAGAAATTGTCATTTCGCTGGGGAAGGGACTGGACGTTGACGTTCCAATTGCTTAAACAGCCGGAAGGTACGGATTTTACACTGATTCACAGCGGTTGGGATGCGGATAAACTGACTGAATTTGGACAGGCTCACGCCATCGTACGCGAACGTATGGAGCAGGGATGGGCCAGAATCGTTCAGAAGCTTGCTCAAGTTGTTAAATAAATCTTCATTCAATCAACCTCAGGCCATTTCGCCCGCTTATCTGGGTGAACATCGGTCTGGGGTTTCTTTGTGTACCAAGACCTAACGGAAACAGATAGAAATCCTTCAAATTATAACGAATTTGACCGATTATGATACGGAAACTATTTCCGTGAGCACCAGAAACGTGTAACATGAATTATAGTGATAAATCGACAAAATTAGACGTCTCTCGCCATTGTGGATGGAAGGAATACATAGATGAGAAAACACTGGATTATGCTGACGATCAGTTTCATATGCATTGTCATTGTTCCACTGGGCTGGATTGCCCAGACGTTAATTAGTGAGCGGAGTAACCCCCAGGCTGCGGATGGAAGAATTGACCTGACCCAGTGGGACTTTGATCGCAAGGGTCCGGCGTCTCTAAAGGGTGTCTGGGATTTCTACCCTGGGCAGTTGCTCAGTCCGGCAGATATTGAAGCAAGTGTATCCGGTCGCAAGCCATTGCCTGCTTCGTCAGGCACTCAAGTTCCGGCCCGATGGAACAAATCTCTGGGGCAAGCACATGGGTATGGAACCTACCATCTGCAAGTCCAGCTTACAGCCCGAACGATGAAAAACGATTACGGCATACGCACGCAGAATATACGTATGGCCCACCGGGTATTTATCGATGGTAAAGAGATTGGCGGCAAAGGACTGCCGGGAATGACCCCGGATACGGATGTGCAATTAAATCTGCCCTTTACGGGATTCACGTCCATTGAGGGCAACACGGCTGACATTATCATTCAAGTATCAAATTATAGTTACTCGTCTGGGGGCATTGTGGCACCCATTCTATTTGGAGACGAGCATAGCATCCTGAAAAGCCAGCAACAGGACTGGCTCAAGGATCTGATGACCTTGTTCGGCTTTATCTTGCCCGCCGCCTTCTTCCTGCTACTGTTTCGGTTGCGGCGTAGTGAGAAGGAACTGAATTATCTCGGATTATTCAGTCTTTCCGGTGCACTTTACGCTTTGACCCATGGGGAGAAGTTACTGGGAACGTTTGTACCGTTCCTGACTAACAATGAGATGCTTCGGATTCAGCTTCTTAGTTCAGCCTTTGCCTATTACTTCTTGCTTCGATATATGGATGCTCGTGTACCAGGGGCAGTTCATCAGTGGTTTGTTCGTCTTGCTGTAGTGCTAATCATTGCCCAGACCATTGTGGGCCTAACGCTGCCTCCGACCCTTTTCTCATCGTTTGAGCTTCCCATGCTGCTGGTCTCGCTTGTTGTCATGTTCTATACGCTGCGAGCGATGTTCTATTGGTTAAAAGGACGACCGAATGATAGTCACTTTGCACTGGTGAGCATGATGAGCATACTTATGGTTGTTGTATTGCACACGCTCGGTGCGTTCACTGCCGTAGATACAGCGTTCTTTGCGCTGATTGAACTTTTATTATTTGTATTAGCCCAGATGATTGTGACCGCAATCCGCTTCGCACAATCATTCCGTGACGTGGAAGCTCTATCGGAGCGTTTACTCGCCATTGACAGTCTCAAGGACGAGTTCATGGCGAATACGTCTCATGAGCTACGAACCCCCCTGCACGGCATCATTAATATTGCTCAATCCATGCTGGAAGGTGCGGCCGGCGCGGTCACACCCAAGCAAGCTAAAAATCTGTCCATGATTACGGCAACCGGTAAGCGGCTGTCGCTGTTGGTTAACGACATTTTGGATTTTTCCAAACTGAAAAATAGTGAGATCGAGTTGAAACGGGTAGCTGTCGATCTGGAATCGGTTGCCCGTACTGTAGTTGAAGTCTCGGGTTTCACGTTCGAGGACAAGCCGGTTTTACTGATTCAGCAATGGCCCCAGTCGTTGCCGCTCGTAGAGGCTGACGAAGATCGCCTCAGGCAGATTCTGTATAACCTGTTGGGTAACGCCTATAAGTACACTGAGCAGGGTGAGATTCGGCTGTACGCCAGTGTCGATGGGGATCGGGTGAGGGTATCGGTCGCAGATACGGGGGTAGGCATCGCCCTGGACAAACAGGAGGACATCTTCCAAGCCTATGAGCAGAGTAATGGGACAATGGAGCGAGTGAATGATGGAACCGGGCTCGGTCTGAGTATTACTCGGAAACTCGTCGAGCTTGGCGGAGGCGAGATCTGGGTAGAATCGGAGCCGGGGCAAGGTTCTACCTTTCATTTCACCCTGCCCGTTATCAAATTGCCGCTGCTGCAAGCTCATTCGAAACCAGTTGCCGCCCGTTATGTGGCCGTACAGGGGACAGGAGCGAAAGAGCTTGTGACAAGAGAATCGGATGAGCCGGATGATCTTTCGGAAGGAGAACATACAATTCTGATTGTAGACGATGACCCCGTGAATCGACAGGTATTGTTGAATCTGTTGTCCACGGAACGTTACCGTGTAATCGCAGCGGACAGCGGACTCACTGCATTAAAACTTCGTGAACAATTCCCGTCGATCGATCTTGTCATTACGGACTGGATGATGCCCAAAATGTCCGGGCTTGAGTTATGTCGCAAGCTGCGCGAGCACAGTTCCTTGTCAGAGCTGCCGATTTTGATGCTGACTGCCCGTGGGTTGCCTGAGGATATCAAGCACGGATTTCAGGCGGGAGCCAATGACTTCCTGAGCAAACCGGTGGATGCCGGTGAATTGCGCGCTAGGGTTCGGACGTTAATTGAGATGCGGAGTTCTGTGCAGGAGGCTATTCGGACCGAGATGGCCTTTTTGCAGGCCCAGATCAAGCCACACTTCCTATACAATGCACTGAATGTCATTATCGCGACCTGTGCAGTGAATCCGGACAAAGCAACCGATCTGCTAATTGAATTGAGTCATTACCTACGTGGGAGCTTTGACTTCCAGAACAGGGAGCAGCTTGTTCCTTTGAACAAAGAGCTGGAACTGGTGGAGTCGTATGTACATTTGGAACAGGCCAGATTTGAGGAAAGACTGGTGGTTGAATATGAGGTGGAACCGGACGTGCATCTCTATCTGCCGCCTCTCAGCATCCAACCGCTTGTGGAGAATGCCATTCGCCACGGCGTGATGGAGCGGGCAGCAGGCGGGACAGTTCAGCTTAGAATTTTCAAAGAGAGTGAGCATGTGGTCGTTCAGGTTCAAGATGATGGAGTCGGTATCCCCCCTGAGCGTATGGCTCAGGTGAAGTCTGGACGAACCGAAGGTCCAGGAGGTGTCGGGCTGCAAAATATAAACCGTCGCCTGATGTCTCTCTATGGTCAGGGACTGGAAATTCATAGCCATGTGGGTAAAGGTACGCAGATCCGATTCCGTATCCCCGTGCAAAAGGTGGATTATTCCAATTAGTGTGCTGAGTGAAGCAATTATGGTTAACAGACTAGGGGGGGGCTGAAAACTCCGAAGGAAGCAGATTTTGCCGAATTTTCGTTCCAAGCCAGGAAGTTTTACGCAGGCGTGCCGTGGCACGTCAAGGGAAAGTGACGCAGCAGGGGGCGAAAAGGCGGTAAAAGATGCACTTCAGAGTTTTGAGACACGCCCTAATAAGCGGATGCCGATAAAAACGGTATTCCTATTGAATCTTTCATGGCAGGAGGCTGAATGAACGGTGAGAGCCATTGTGATTGATGACGAGAAGCCGGCGCAGCTTCATCTGGAGCGCCTACTACGAACGGACGGACGAATTACACCCGTGCAATGTTTTTCAACAGCCCGTGATGGTCTTCATTTTCTGGCAAACGAACGTGTGGATGTTGTATTTTTGGACATCGGCATGCCGGAGATGAATGGCCTGGAGGCGGCTGAATATATACAGCAACTGGATCAGAGTATTCGTATTATCTTTGTTACGGCTTACGCCGATCATGCGGTGGAGGCATTCGAGCTGCATGCCCTGGATTATGTACTGAAACCGGTAAGCTCCGCACGCTTGGCCAAAACCATTGATCGAATTGCGGGCATAATGTCGCATCATTCCCAAGTTGCAGCCACCGCCGAGGTGCAGGAATCGGGATCGGTATCTGTGGAGTTGGATACCGAAGTGCCGGGGCTGCTTACGTTCAAACATCTGGATATCTATAGAACTCTGGATCAGGGTGCTAAGAAGCATAAGTGGCGTACAACCAAATCGCAGGAATTGTTTGCTTTTTTGTTTCATCACAGGGAAGAGTGGGTAAGCAAAGAGATTCTGCTGGATAAGCTGTGGGGTGATGTTTCCCAGGAGAAGGGACTAACCCATCTACATACTTCCGTGTACCAGATTCGAAAGCTGCTTAAGGAATGGAACATGACAGGTAAGCTGGAGTACAATATGAACCGCTATCGTCTTTTATCAGGTAATCTGGTGAGTGATGTGGAACAATTCGAAAAAGCCATGGTCTACAACGCCATTACCTCCGACAATGTCGATGACTTGAGGCATATGATTCCACTTTATCGTGCCGATTATCTGGAAGAGCATGATTACCATTGGGCGCAGGCCAAAGCAAGGGAACTCAGACGCAAGTATACAGGGTTGGTTATGGATATCGCGGAATGGGACATGATGCATGGTCGGGGTAAGGAAGCGATTGAGCAATTAACGATACTGCAGGAACGGGAGCCTTATTCGGAAGAAATCTGCCGACTCATGATGGAGGTGTATGCATCCATAGATGATCAGCAAGGCATACTTCGTTTATATCATTCATTCACACTAACCCTGGATGAAGATCTGGGACATGAGCCGGAGCCCGAAACAAGCAGGTTATATCAGAACCTGACGGACAAATAACCTTAATTTCAGATAGGAGGGTGAGGCATGAAGCTATTCATACACCGCAAAGATCTGCGTACTGATGATCTGGCTGCATTCGATTATTTGCGGGAACACGAAGAAGAGAGTGTGCATGTGCTCATCTATGATTCATTCCTCCTGCGGCAAGGCCGAGAGAAGGAACACAGCGGTGTGAATTTTAGGAAGCATGCAGCGGGCCTGAGCAGACAGTATCTTGAAGCCAAACGAAAACTGCATGTTGCTTACGGCAAACCGGCTGAAGTAGTTAATTTCATCCTGAACGAATTCAAAGGCGAGATTGAGGAGATTGTGGTCCACCGGGACATGACACCATATGCAATCGAGCGGGATAGGGCCATACGCAAAGTCAGTGAGGCGCATGAGGTTTCGTTCACGCAACTGACGGATCATTTGCTGATGGATCTAAATGGATTTGCTAATTTTACAGGCAAGTCGGAGCCGTATAAAGTATTTGCGGCTTTCCATCGGCGGTGGGTGGAATTCATGAATGAACATCCCAATCCTCCCTCGGCAACAACGATTGCAGAACTGAAGGTGAGTGATCGACAGATTGAATGGCCGGAGGCGATGCAGGTACCTCCGGAGTTGCTGGAGTCCAATGGCTCGGATGATGAGGACCCGCATCTGCTGCTGGATCAATTCTTATCGGATCGTATTGCTGAATATGGTGAGCATCGGGATGAGTATGAAGCTTATGAACCGAGCCATCTCAGTTCTTACGTAGCAGTGGGAGCCGTATCCATTCGCAAGATGTATGATGCGGCGAGTCGCACGGCGGAGGCGGGGGAATGGATCAGGCAGTTGTGCTTCCGTGACTTCTACCTGTATCGAGCGATCTATGAGAGTCACTACTTTACATATGAAAAGGTGTACGATCTCTCGGCCCTCCATGACGAGCATTTCGAACGTTGGTGCAAGGCGGAGACAGGTATTCCGATTATTGATGCAGCAATGACGGAACTGAACGAAACCGGACATATGCCGAACCGGTTAAGGATTCTCACGGCGATGTTTCTCACCAAAAACCTGCAATGTCCATTCACCTTGGGTGAAGCCTATTTCAGGCGCAAGCTGAGTGACTACGATAATATTCAGAACCGAGGTAACTGGCTGTGGTGTGCTTCGCTTGGCGAGAATGCAGCTCCGTATTTTCGGGTGAACAATCCAGTGACACAATCCGAGAAGTATGATCCGCAAGGTGATTATATTCGGAAGTGGTTGCCTGAGCTGAAGGATCTGCATAGTAAGGACATCCATCAACCGCGTAAGGATGCCATTGTCGATCTGAAGGCATCGAGACAGGCGGCGATTGAGGTGTATAAACAGATTCTGGCGAGCCGCCAGAAGTAGACTCCGTCAGGGGCTGGTTCGTGTCCAAACCCAAATTTACCATTCTCATCCGGTTGAACCAACAATCATTTGGTTGAAAGCAGGATGTTGTAAAGACCGCGTACTCGCGGTCTTTTTTACATATATAGACATGAAAATAGTGTGAAATATGATGAAAATTTAGGAATTGTTAAGAAAATGGACTACCCATCTTAAGCATTATGCCTTTTAATAGATAGAGAGCTTTATCGTATTAAGTCATATCTGACATATTGACGAACAAATGAAGGAGAAATTTTAAACATGAGTGAAACACTGAAAAGAGAGCGAATTCCGGAGCTGAATCTGGTACGTGCCATGGCGATTATCGGCGTACTGAGCGTGCATTCCACTTCTTACGCGACGGTGGACATGACCGGTTCGGGCTACTACTGGCTGTACAACTTTATTAATATCTTCATGAAATATGGTACGCCAACCTTTATTTTTATGAGCAGTTTCGTGCTGTTCTATAACTATTATTCCCGTCCACTGGATAAGAAACTCGTAAGTAACTTTTACAAAAAAAGATTTGTGTATATCTTGCTTCCGTATTTCCTGTTTTCATTGATGTATTTTGTTATCTTGCATTTCACGCATTATCAAGGCCGACCATTCGGCGAATCGGCTGTAAGTTTCATTACGAAATTGTTTACGGGTAAGGCCTATACGCATCTGTACTTTGTGTTTATTAACATGCAATTCTATCTGTTATTCCCATTGGTGTTATGGCTGCTCAAGAAGTATCCTTCCGTGGTGAAATGGTCTGTACCGATTGGACTATTGATTCAATGGGCATTTATCGTAAGTAATAAATATGGATTCCAGGTACCCAATAAGGGAAGCTGGGCGTTCTCGTACTTTTCCTATTTCATGCTGGGTGCTTTTATCGGAGTGTATTTCCCTAAAATCAAGCAATGGTTCGTCATCAGTCGCGCCAATGCAACCAAAGGACGCGTAGCTTCATGGATTCTGCTCTGGGCCGTGTGGATCATTGCCGGACTGGGTCATGTGTACATCTATTATCAGTTGCGTCTGAAGATCGCAACGTATAACACACTGTGGTATGAATTTTTCTGGAATGTGCATACCTTCGCTTGTGCGCTGGTACTCATCCAGATCGCTTATCTGCTCTACCGCAAAGGGCCGTCACTGATCGTTAAGCCGCTGAACCGGCTTGGGGCACTGTCCTTCGGCATCTATCTGATCCATCCATTGTTCCTTCTGGTGTATCGGAATTATCCGCCGCAAACGGGAGTGTCGTGGTTAGTGCATCTGTGGTATGCCGGAGGATTCGGCGTAGCTCTGATCGCTTCGTGGATCGTTGTTGGATTGACGGCAAGGTTCGTTCCATATGCATGGGTGATCTTTGGTAATCTGCCAAAACCGAAACCACGTCTGGCACCACAACAGAACTCGGGGCAACTGGACGTTCGTTAATACACATTTCCAATACAGGAATAATAAACCGTTTCTTGGTCGACCTTAGGGGAGAGCAGGAAGCGGTTTTTTTTGATGCATGCAGATATGTGTAATGTGGGGAACGAGTGTTTCTTTTACATGTACGAGGGGTAATCATAAGGCGGAACGATAATACATTATAGATAACAGGATTAAGGTGAAAAATAATGACAACATGCGATAAATGCGGGAGACCGATGCAAGATATATTGGAATACGTGGAACACATTCTTCATGAATGCAATGAACAGACACAGGAGTACAAATCGAAAGATTATGAGGCCTTTGGCCATGAGGGTGTTCGCGAGCAGATGTGATACAATAGAAAGAAACCGGATTCATACGGAACCGAGGTGACAACATGGAGACGGGGCCAGCCCCTTTCCGGCAAGGAAAGACGGAACAAGAAGCGCGACTGACCAAGACATGTATGTATTGCGGACAACAGCGGGCGATGTCCGAATTCCGGCGCAGAACCGGAAAGCGGGCAGGCCCTGGAGCCAGACGGGGAGCCTGCCGCAGCTGTCGTCAGCTTGGTGGACAGGCTGATTACGATGCGGGTTCAAGCTTGAGCGGGCAAACGAATGAACGGATCGGGTATCAACGGGATGGCTTGGAAACCCGTGAGGTTACACACGTACCATCTGCCTCTGCGAAAAATGAAGCGGAGCGGATCCCTTATGGCATGGAGCAGGGATCTGCTACCGAGTCGTCTTCAGACAGACGTCTGGTGTCTCAATCGTCAGTAGACTCGACGTCTGCGAATGACGATGAACATGCTGACTTGGTGACTTCCTCCGCCTCTTCTTCGGGTAATCGGAAGAAGAGGAGAAGACGCAGGAAGAGCAAACGTGCAGAGGGACTGACAGGCAATGAGCAAGCGGAGACGAATCAGGAGCACGATGGTTTGGCAGGTGAGGCAGTAGCTGATCTTGCTGAGCCACAGCCACGTGATCGTGGGCGTGGGGAAGAAGGGTATTCGCAGGAGGGCCATGCTGCTGTGAATGATAAGGGCACTACACAGCGGGCAGGCGCGCGAGCTGCCGCTGCAGTGCAGGCCGCCGAGCAGACTGCGGCGGCCCACCAAGCTCTGCTGCCAGCTGCGCCGCAAGGCCCGGCAGCAGAGCCCATGGCTGCGGATCAACCGACCGCAGCCAAACGCAAGCGCAAGCGGCGCCGCAAGCGTGCTGCCGCGCTCGCGCCCGGCGCAGGGCAGGCCCGCAGCGTAGCTGCTGAGGCCCATGCGCCGGCCCTGAGCGACCGTGGCGATGCCACCACGGTCGCTGCACCTACGGCGGCGGAGGCACAGCCTGCCGCCACCAGGCGCGAGCCTGGGCAAGCGCCGGGGGCTGCTGCGGAGGCAGGGCCTCCTGCGCCCGTGCGCCAGCCTGGCTCGCCAGGGTCCAAGCCGCGCCAAGCGCGCAAGGAGCGTGCGCATAAGGCGAACGGCGAAGACGCTGCCCGCGGTACATCCGGGCAGCGACCCGCGCATGCCAGCCGCAGTCACGCAGCTGGCATGGACGGCCGTCCCCGTCGTCAGACGCCGGCGGCCCCGGTAGCCATTGACCCGGAAGATCCGGCTTCGCTCCGGACCAACCGGCAAGGCATGGTACGGATGCGCGGCAAGACGGATAAGGGCAGGCGCTGGCATCAGGAAGTGGACATGGAGCTTGCGGTCACGCTGGTCAAGGAAAAAGCCGCTGTGGTGGTCAATCGGTACACGATTCGCCGATTGTTCAGTAACAAGGATTTCAAGCGGTATATTCTGACCCGGGATCACTACACCTGTTACTTCTGTGGTTCGTATGGAGATACGATTGACCATTTACTGCCGCGTGCAAAAGGTGGACATACCACCCCGCTCAACTGTGTCTGTGCCTGTAATCTGTGCAACCAATCCAAAGCAGCGATGGATGCCGAAGAGTTCATGCGTTCCGGTATTCCCGAGTGGAATGCTGCACATCAGGCAGAACTGATTGAACTGGCTATGCAGGAAGCACAGCTGGAATAAGGATAATATGCCCCCAAAAGTAGGATCGGGGTTTCGATATGAAGAGCACACCAAGACCACAAGAGGTCTTGGTGTGCTTTTTTGATTTAATTTTGATTGGGGTGGGAAGTCAGTTCGCTGTGCAATAATTTCTTCAAATTGACAACGATGTTCATCGAAGATGTACGTTATACTGGGAGGGAGTTGCTAAAGAAGCTTCATCATCCATATGAATGATGAAATGTATAGTGAACATCAAACCTGAGAACGTAGACTGTATAGATTGGATGGATGCAGATGACCCCAGCAGCATTGGACATTATGTCCTATATTACGGAAGAAAATATTCGTTTCTGGCTGGAGAAGTTTCGCTCCCTGGGCCCATTACCGGGAATTTTGCTTACGTTTATGAAATCATTTGTGCCGCCACTTCCAACGCTATTAATAGTGGGTGTGAACGGTGCGGTATACGGTCTGTGGGCAGGGTTTTTATACTCATGGATCGGCATGGTCCTTGGTTGCATCGTTACTTTTCTGATCGTACGGGAGATCGGGAAATCCGCTTTTGTGGAACGATGGGCACGCAAACCCCGTGTGCAGCGCAGTATGGTATGGATTCGGAGGAATGCGTTCGGTTATGTCTTTCTCCTGAGTATCTTCCCGGTAGGTCCATTCGTCATTATTAATGTGGCAGCAGGTATCGCGCGAATGCGCTTGTTATCCTTCCTGCTTGCGGTGGGCTGTGGTAAAGCGATCATGATCTTCTCTGTTACGTATATCGGTTCCAATGTGGAACAATTTTTGGAGCACCCTGTACGCTGGGTAGGCGTATTGCTGTTCATTGCGGTATCCCTGTGGGCAAGCCGCAAACTGGAGCGACATTTTACCCGGTCATCGTCAGATGATGAAGGGCTGAATGATCTGAATCAACCAACTGGCAAATCGATTTCCTCCTAGTTTCGGGGTACAGTGGTATATTTGTGTGGTATTTATGAATTACCCGGAGATGAACCTTTTTTAAAGGGGGATTAGTATGATTGAAAATGTCTTTGATTTTGATAAAGAATTATATCGCATGAATGAAGAAGAGCTTCGTTCGTTATTGCGTATGCTCTATCTTGGCGCGGACATGGCAGTTAGTCATCAGACAGAAGAACATTCGGTTGATTTTGCGGTGAGCGTACAGCGGATTTTTGAGGGGTTAGGCGAGGAGAGGAATCGGAAGCAAGCTGAGCAGCAAATGCTTGATACACAGAAGCCGCGTGAAATTCATATAGCGATTGGTGAATCACCGTTGGGTAGCATTAAGGTTGCCATGGGTAGTGTTCCTGGACGCGTGGGACGACGTTTTTATTCTATGAATGACTACTATGCTATAGGCCCATTAGGGGATCTCACTGATAAGATAGTTCTACAACGTAGACACCTCTGGTTGCTGGAGCGACTGCATTTAAGTGAACACGGAAATTACGCTATCAAAGGCGTAGATGAACTGATTCAATTAAATAACGTGATGAGTTCCATTGATGAAGAGACTAGAATAACCATTTGGTATGCTAACAACGCCCATGAGAAAACGGGTCTTCTGTTTGCTATTCATTTGCTTCGTAACAGGAAGAGTCCTGTTTATCTGATCGAGACAAGTGAACTGTATCAGGAGTTATTCCATAACCCTGACATTGAGTATGATGTTTGGAGAACAGGAGAGATTGTTTCTGAGAAGCTATTAGCCATGTGGAACCACTGTGTAAATGCAGAGCCGGTGTCTTCAGAAGAACGCAAGCAGATGGAGCAAGAGTGGGATTCTCTCTCTAAACAACAAGGCCATCTGCGAATAATGAAGGATAGTAAGATTCATAGCGTGTCCGAGGACGGAATTGATGATTTCATTATGCAAAAGGTGAGAGATCTTACATTAACCAGACAATCAGATGAATTTATAATATGTGCCCGTGTTTTAGGTGAAGTACTTGGATATTTAGAACAAACTGTGGGAGATGCATTTATTGAATATCGAATACGTCAACTTGTGCTGCAGGGCCGACTGGAGATGGAAGGTATCCCATATGCGATGAGATACTATGGTGTCCGACTTGCGAGTAAGGAGCGGAACTAAAAGTTACTGGCGTGCGATAGATTAGAGATTGAAGAAAAACATATAGACTGTACTCCGGCATGATTCTCCTACTTGTCCGGGGACAGTCTATTTGTTCATGCTTGAATACTGGACCAATTTCTCCTGTGCATTGTCTAATAAAGTTCTTTTTTCTCTCCATGATATCTGTTATGACTTCTTCCCATTCCAGATTTCCATTAGTGGCCCATCCTGCCCATAGACCGGATCGGTATCCGGAATCGGAACCTCACGTATTTCCTGAAGAGCCGTCTGCAGCTCGCCTTCCTCACCTGTGCGTGTATTGTAACTCATGCCGCCCGGATAGGCACCGGCAATACGAAAGTCAGTGCTGGATTCCAGACGTTTATGCCCTGTTCCAGCAGGAAGCACGACAACGTCGCCTGTCTGAAGGTACACTTTATGCCCATTTTCTCCGCCTAAAATCAATTTCACGAATCCGCTCACCACAGCAAGAGCCTCATGCGCGTTACTATGATAATGATGATAATTGAAAACACCATTCAACCAGCTATTTCCCCATCCATTACGGTTCAGCAACGATTCTGCATTCAGTGCTTCCTCTGCCCATACATTCTTATACAAAAGCACAGGCAGGGTCGGATGATTGGGAATTACACCATTCTCCTGAAGGAATAACGTCTCTATATTCTTTTTCCGTTCACTCATCTCATATCACCTCACTTTAAATTACCCGATAACCTCGAGGACGAACAAAAATGTAAAAGGAGTAAACGTGTATTATCGCAAGATCGCCACGCAGCATTAAATTCTACAACAAGGGAAACGCGCAGTTTCATTATCGATATGGCAAGATACGCAGTTCCAGCAGTATAGAACGCACAAAAAAAGCCAGGGAAGGGTGTATTGAATAACACCTTCCTTGGCTTTTTTGCGCCTCCGTCTCATGTTCAGATTTTCATCCGAATACGGACGGCCAGGCTAGTTTACAACGATCTATTGCACGAAATCATCGTGCTGTTGACCTCACATCAAAAGGATCTAGTGATCTTTTTTAACGTCAGCAATTTTATCCTGTACAGCACCTTTGGCTTTGTCTTTCTTGCCCTCAGCCTGAAGGGATCTGTTATTGGTTGCATTACCGATCTGATCCTTCACTTCGCCTTTAGCCTTATTAATGCCTGCTTTGATTTTATCGCTAGTTGAATTACTCATATCGAACATCTCCTTCGTTGTCTGGTGTAGTCCTAATTAACCGGGATGCCAGCATTCTAAACAAAAGAGGTATAATCCAATTTTTGCATTCGCGGCGCAAGAGGTTCATACTTGAAATAGAAAAGATGTCTCAATAATGGAATAAGGCTGTGCTCATCGCTGCATAATAACGACAGTGACCAATTTCGTTGCGCGAGATTATTGAATTTGGAAAACAATTCCTTTGAATATCGATAAACCAATCCTTCCTTGTGTACATATCGTACATCTGGTCATATGTGATCTTGTCTTAATACCACATGTGGTAGGAATACGGATTTTGGACAGGAAGATCGGCAGCACTAGCTTGCCTGCATGGGTTGACAAAAAAATCGATTTTGTTACAATGTTCACAATATCTTCACAAGTGTAAAAAATTTCTTTTTCATGTTCATGTGTAAGAGGTGTAATATAAGGGTATAGAGTTCGGTTTCGGCCTGCTTGTCGTTTTGTGCGTCAACACATGTTGTCCGCAATAGATCCAAGATACAATGCATGATATGGGAGTGGCCCTGAGCTACGCTCATCCTATTGTGTGAAATTTGGTACATTTAGATGTATTCGATGTATTTTGTGGTTCGGCTCTGCTTGACAGGCATCATGAAAGTCGCGGACTTCTATCCCAAAGTAAAGGAGGACTTTCTCTTATGTCACAATCGCCTACTCAACAAGAGGTGCCAGTTACAGAAGGTGCCAACGTTTCCGAGCGCCAGTCCTTGGACGTTCTGGATCAACTGATGAAGCCTGAGGTACAGGAGTCTTTAACCGTTCTGGTGGAGAACCTGCCTAAATTGGCTGAAATGGTTACTGCTATGACAAAAGCTTATGACTTTGCACAAAGTGTAGCAACAGACAAAGTTCTGATCAGCGACACAATGAGCGCAATGGGCGAGTTCGCTAAGCCTGTTGTAGACAAAGCTAAAGGTGTAGCTTCTGCTGCCATCGAAGCCAATGACCGTGCACAAACAGAGCAAACTTCAGTTGGCTTGTTCGCTATGCTGAAAATGCTTAAAGATCCAAACGTACAACAATCGCTTCGTTTTGCTCAATCTTTCTTGAGCATCTTGAACGAGCGTCAACAACCGAAACGTTAAGACTTAGAAGAACGGAGGATGGATATGTCGAAGCAAATTTTGATCTTGGGTGGAGGATACGGCGGTCTGTTGACTGCATTGACTGCGCGTCAATACTTGTCTCCGGAAGAAGCGACAATTACTGTCGTTAACCGTTACCCTACACACCAAATTATCACGGAACTGCACCGTCTTGCAGCAGGAAGCATTGCTGAACAAGCAGTTGCTCTTCCACTCGAAAAATTGCTGCGTGGCAAAAACGTGAACTTGAAAATCGATACGGTGGATACAATCAAGCCGGACGAGAAGAAAGTTCTGATGACCAGCGGCTCCACATACTCTTACGATGCACTTGTCGTTGCCCTGGGCAGCGAAACGGCATTCTTCGGAATTCCGGGATTGCAAGAGTACAGCTTCACGCTCAAATCGGTTAGCGATGCAAACCGTATTCGTGCACACGTTGAAGCACGTCTTGATGCTTACAAACAGTCCGGCAACAAAGCAGACGCTACGTTTGTTATTGGTGGCGGCGGCTTGACAGGTATTGAGCTTGTTGGTGAATTCGCTGACCTGCTTCCTGCTGTATGTCAAGAAAAAGGGATCGATTTCAAAGAAGTATCCCTGCACACGGTTGAAGCTGGTCCTTCCATCCTGGCTGGATTCCCACCAGAACTGGTTGAGCGTGCTAAATCGAGTCTTGAGAAACGTGGCGTTAACTTCATCGTTGGCGTAGCGATTACTGAGATGAAAGAAAACGAAGTTCTGCTGAAAGACGGCAGCTCCATCCCTACGAGCACACTCGTATGGACAGGTGGCGTACAAGGCAACGCTGTTGTTGCTAACAGCGGAATTGAAGTGGATCGTGGCCGTGCGAAAGTTACGGAAGTTCTGCAATCGACTTCTCACAAAGACGTGTTTGTTGCTGGTGACAGCGCAGTGGTCTTCCCTAGCGAAGGCGCTCGCCCTTACCCTCCAACAGCACAATTGGCTTGGCAAATGGGTGAAACCATCGGTCACAACTTGGGCGTAATGTTCAAAGGTGGCGCAATGGAATCCTTCACACCAGTATTCTCCGGTACGCTGGGAAGTCTGGGTCGTAAAGATGCTGTCGGCATGATCGGTGGCAACCAGACTCGTCTGAAAGGTCTGCCTGCAACCATGATGAAAGAAGCAAGTAACATCCGTTACCTGGCTCACATTCACGGTTTGTTCGCACTGGCTTACTAATCTTAATGCCATTCAAGGGCGCCCTTTTGGGCGTCCTTTTTTGTTGTGACCATACAAAGAATAACAGATATGCAATGTGAAAAAGGTGCGGCAGAAGTGGTCGATGTGAGGTCGCGTATAAAGTACATAGGGTATATGGTATATTAATGGGGTAACGGAAGATTTCACATTTCATAGATGTACTGAATGGACACGAACCTGGAAGCCGGCGCTTAGAAGCGCCGGCTTTCGTTTAAATTATAGGATGAGCATCTCTAAATAAAAGGAACGGGTAGCAGCAACAAGCCATCCGTCCAACCGAGAGGAGAAATGACGTATGAACGTTTTAGTTATAGGAGCAAATGGGCAAATCGGCAAGTTTTTGGTGGAGCAGCTGGTACAGGAAGGCAAGCATAAAGTAACGGCCATGATCCGCAAACCGGAGCAGGCAGACGCACTGAAGAAACTCGGTGCCGATGTGGTAATCGGTGATCTGGAGGGCAGTGTGGAGGACTTGGCCGAGGCAATGAAGGATCATAATGCCATTGTGTTTACGGCGGGTTCTGGCGGATCTACCGGTCAGGACAAAACACTGCTTATTGATCTCGACGGTGCGGTGAAGACGATGGAAGCCGCAGAGCAGCAAGGAATCTCCAGATATATTCTGGTCAGTGCGTATGGCGCAGATCAACGGGAGAAATGGTCAGAGTCCATCAAGCCTTATTACGTGGCGAAGCATTATGCGGATCGTGCACTGTTTGCAAGTGATCTTAATTACACGATTATTCGTCCAGGTGGTCTGAAGAATGAACCGGGCACGGGCAAGATTGCAGTTGGAACGGATCTGGAACCGGGAAGCATCCCGCGTGAAGATGTGGCCCGCGTCATCGTGGCTTCCTTACAGGAAGAGAAGACGTACCGGATGGCCTTTGATTTGATTGCTGGGGAGCAACCGGTTGAAGATGCCTTGGGCAAACTATAGATGTTATTGTAAGATAACGGGAGAATGAAATGATGGGGATGAGGGGGAGCGCTGCATGAACGAAGCCGTGCTGGTCATAGAGGATGAGCCCAAAATAGCACGTCTGCTGGAACTGGAACTACAGTATGAGGGATATCAGGTGGGCAAGGCTGGTAGTGGAACAGAAGGACTGGAGAAGTATGCAGAAGGACAGTGGGATCTGATTTTGCTTGATGTGATGTTGCCTGGTCTGAGCGGAATTGAAGTGTTGCGGCGAGTTCGGGCCAAAGATGCTACAGTACCGATCATTATGCTCACTGCCAAAGATTCTGTAGAAGACAAAGTATCCGGCCTGGATCTCGGAGCCAATGACTACATCACCAAGCCGTTTCAGATTGAAGAGCTGCTTGCCCGAGTTCGGGCGGCTTTACGGCTTAGTGCAGTTGCGTCTGTTGCTTCTTCCGCTTCTTCATCCACACCTAATGCAGGGAATGATTCACTGGAGCACAAGGATGAGGCGGGCTGGTTGACGGCTGCCGGGTTGAGACTGAATGAAGGAACGCGAGAGATATCCCGAGATAGCGTGCCCATTGAGCTTACTCCGCGTGAGTTCGATCTATTGGTGTATCTACTTCAGAATCAACGTCAGGTGCTCAGTCGTGATCAGATTGTGCAGGCCGTGTGGGGATACGATTATTATGGAGATACCAATGTGGTGGATGTGTATATTCGTTATGTGCGCAAAAAGGTGGATAACGGATTCACACCACCCTTAATACATACTGTACGGGGCGTAGGATACGTCCTGAAGGAACAGTCATGAGCTTGCGTAGTAAAATCTACGGATATTCGTCTGTATTATTTGCTGTGCTGTTAATCGCGGTGAATCTGTCGGTCTATATCGTGTTTGAGCGGATGTCGATTGATAACGAGGTTAATCGGGTGGAAGCAGAGGCCGAGTCTATTGTCAAAGGAGTACGTCAGTCTGCCGGCTCCATTCCACCGGACGACTTATTGCGGGCCTATGCGCCTGTGAACGGCATGCTTCGGATCGTCAATGAAGACGGCACCAGTTCCCCGGTGACAACAACAGCAGCTTCCGAGCAGCTGAGCAAGCTGCCTTATAAGTACGAAAGTGAGAAGAAATCAGAGTATACCCAAGTTGAACAGATTGGTTATGTATGGGTTTCGGTCCCGGTCATCTGGCCTGATGGCGAGGTGGTGAATGTGCAGGTCACCGAGAGCATTGCAGAGACGGAGAATCGTCTGTCTGTACTTCGTACCGTGCTTGTGGCGGTCACGATTATTGCTCTCATTCCAGCCATTATCTCCAGCCGGATTCTGGCGAACCGGATGACCAGACCGATTCAGCAGATGACACGCACGATGACTGACATACAGTCCAGCGGCCAATTCAAGCGTCTTCCACTGGAGGAAGGGTCGAAGGATGAACTGAAAACAATGGGACAGACGTTTAACCGGATGATGGACCTGCTCGAATCCAACTTTGAGCGACAGGAGCGATTCGTGTCAGATGCATCCCATGAACTCAAAACACCGCTGACCATTATTGAGAGCTATGCGAGTCTGCTACAGCGGCGAGGAAAAGAACGGCCCGAGGTATTCGATGAAGCGGTGGAGGCGATTCTGTCCGAATCGGTTCGCATGCGAGAGATGACCGAGCAACTGTTACTGCTTGCGAAGCAGCCAGAGCAGTGGAATGTGCAGTTGACGCGTGTGGATATCACGAGACTGGCTACAGACTCGACACGTGCGTTTCGCGAAGCCTATCACCGCGAAGTCCAGTGTGAGGATCCAGGCCCAATCTGGGCGATAAGCGATGAGAGCAAGCTGAAGCAGCTGTTGTTTATTTTGTTGGATAATGCCCGGAAGTATAGTGAAGATGCAATTGAAGTCAGGCTGGAAGCCAAGGGGCAAGAGTGCCGTATTCGCATCGTGGATACCGGGATTGGTATGCGGGAGGAAGAGCTGGAGAAGGTATTTGACCGATTCTACCGGGTTGATCCGGCCAGAACACGCAGCTTAGGCGCAAGCGGTTCAGGTCTGGGGTTGTCACTCGCCAAAGAGCTTGCAGGAGCAGTTGGAGCACGGATCGAACTGACCAGTACCGAGGGTAAAGGCACCGAGGCTTCAATTATTTTGCCAATATCCGTTCAGAACGGACCGCTCTCATGAAATTCTCATTCTTCTCTTATATACTGATAAGCATCAGATCAACTGGGGATGATAAGAGAGCGCATAGGGGGAAACGTGATGACAGAGCATGAGCAGCGACCACCGGAAATGAAACGGCATGAACAAGGGAACAGTGGATGGGCGAAATCGCGAAGATCACTCTGGTGGGGTTCAGGGCTTCTCGTTGTGCTGATTGTGGCAGTAGTTGTGTGGTGGAAGCCTTGGCAATCGACTGGTGTGGTACTTACGGCAGATGCGGCAGCACAATCGGTGCTTGATCAATATCCAGGTGAGATTGTGAATTCCACGTTGAAGGACGGGACGTATATCATGCAGCTTCGCTCGGAGGCCGGATTGTATGACGTGCAAGTGGATGCCGTTACAGCTGCTGTGAATTCCATCAAACGGCTGGAGTCCAACCCGCAAGCGGAAGAGAAGACGTTATGGAGCCGCGAGCAGATCAAGACGGCGTTGTTAAAACAACAAACGGATGACCAACTGGTCTCGCTAGAACTTGTGGAGCAGCAAGGTAGTCCGGTATACACCGCGGTGGTGAAGGCGAAGGATAATAGCCGTGAAGAACTTACGATTGATCCATATACCGGAGAGACGATATCTTCCAAAACAATCGCAGCGCCGACAACTGAACCAACCAAGGATGATCCTAAACCTCAGTTTCTGAGCGAAAAGCAAGCGAAGCAGAAGGCGCTTGCGGAGATCCCTGGGGAAGTGGACGACATAGAACTACGTGGAACCAATAGCGGCAATCCGTATTATCTGGTTGAAATTGATCTGGCGGATGGCCGGGAAGCCATTGTACAAGTGAATGCCATCTCGGGAGCGATTCGTTCCGTGACTTGGGATGAGGACGAGGATTAACATTTGCACAGGAATCCATTGAATATAGAGTTACACCTTGTTGGATAGATGATTCCTAATTTAGGGGTCATCTTTTTCTTTTCTTTTAGATTACATACATAATGAACACTCATTAAATGAGCAATCTCCTCATTTTCTCATCAAATTCTAATCTAACTCTCGCTGATCTCTCATTCCTGCAGGTTATTCTATAAATGTAGACGAGAACGAAAACAACAAACGAGGAGATGAATGATGATGATGAACAAACATAAACTTTGGATTGGTAGCTTGTCAGCAGCGGTATTACTTGGTGGATCAGCCGTAGCGGCTAGTGGGAATGTGAACGGACAAGCGGTGCAAACTACACCAACGTCAACAACACAATCCGTAACACAGAATCAGAACAGCACAGGCAAAATGCTGAATGCATCACAGGCGAAAGCGTTAGCCTTGAAAGCAGCCGATGGTAAAGTGGATGACGTGGACCTGGAGCGCAGAAACGGCCAAACGTTCTATGAAATTGAGATCGACAGAAAAGGAACCAATGATGTGGTTGTTCGTCTGGATGCTTACACAGGCAAAATCCTGGCAGTCGTGAACGATGAAGACTACGATGATGACGACGATTATAAAGGTACTGTAACAGGCAATACGTCTAATAACTCTGCTTCCAAGCAGGTCAAATTGACGGCATCCCAAGCTTCAAACATTGCGTTGAAACAAGTTACGGGTGGTAAAGTAACCAAAGTCGAGCTGGATCATGATGATGGTCGCTATGTATATGAGATCGAGCTGAGAACCGCTCAAGGTGAAGCAGATGTAGATATCGATGCCAACACAGGCAAAGTGTTATCGTTCGACCAAGATTTTGATGACGAAGATTAAGCAATAAGGGCGAGTATACGCCGATAAAACATCATATAATGAACCTGCCCATGAACAGCCACACGCAGCCAGAGACAGTTACATCATGGAGGGCAGAGCAGATAGAGCAGAGGACGCTTCGGGGGAAGCGTCTTTTTGCTGTCTATGGAGAGAACGGAGTATGAAATTGTACATGTTCCGCCGGATTGTTCACTATGCGAGCAGGAACGTGGCGGATACAATCGGAATCAGGGAGGTGAAGCCCAACCAGTATTACCAAGAATTCTAATGCTAAAATGCATCATCGATCGGAGGCAGATGAGACATATCGATTTTAATTTTGTGTAAGCGCTTCACTAAAAATATGGAGGTGCATTACGATATGGCTATGAACGATGGATGGTTGAAAAAGAATACACATTCACATCGCTTTACCCGCCGCATAAGTTATCTGCTTGCTTTGGTTTTGGCTCTGCAATCAATAGGTATGCTGCTTGCACCCGGACCGGATGCTTCAGCTGCTCCGCTGAGTGTAACGAACGGGGTACAGTTCAAGGATACCAATGGCAATGTCATTCATGCTCATGGGGGTGGAATGATCAAGGCGAACGGGTATTATTACTGGTTTGGGGAGAACCGCAATGCGAATGGAACGTTCAAGGCCGTGTCCGTGTATCGTTCATCGGATCTGAAGAACTGGGAGTATCGCAATGATGTGCTGACCAGCAGCTCGGCAGCCGAGCTAAATATCTCTAACATTGAACGCCCAAAGGTCATCTACAACAGTGCTACCGGCAAATATGTGCTGTGGATGCACAAGGAGAATGGTCTGGATTATGGAGAGGCCAGAGTGGCCGTAGCTACTTCGAATACGGTTGATGGCAATTACACGTATGTGGGCAGCTATCGTCCACTTGGGTATGATTCCAGAGATATGACGGTGTATAACGATAACGGAACCGCCTATCTAATCTCTGCGACCCGAGTGAATGCTGATCTGAATATATATAAGCTGACCCCGGATTTCCTGGGTGTGGAATCCCTAGTCACAACGCTGTGGCCTGGACAATATCGTGAAGCACCTGCCCTATTCAAAAAAGACGGCGTCTACTTCCTGATCACCTCGGGTGCAACTGGCTGGAATCCAAATCAGGCCAAATATGCGACAGCCTCCAGCATTACAGGCACATGGAGCGGCCTAAGCAATTTTGGAGACAGCACAACGTATGGTTCTCAATCCACCTATGTTGTTCCAGTAGAAGGTTCACAGACGACATCCTATCTCTACATGGGTGATCGCTGGGCTGGTGCATGGAGCGGACCTGTGCAGGATTCCAAGTATGTCTGGTTGCCACTTTCATTCCCGAGTTCAACCAGTCTGGCGATGAACTGGGCCAGCAGTATTACGATTGATACAGCAACAGGTACTGTGACCGGAGTGAGTACACCGGATGTATGGGACCCGAATGCTTCATATCAGCTGATTAGTCGTAAGAGTAACAAATTGCTGAATGTCATTGGGGGTTCTTCCGCCAACGGTGCGGATCTGGAGCAGCGAGCAGATGGGGGAACAACCAGTCAACAGTGGCAGATTACTGATGCGGGTGGCGGTTATGTCAAAATTATCAACCGTTCCAGCGGCAAGCTGATCGGTGTGGAGAATGGTGCCACGACGGATGGGGCTGTCATTGAACAGTGGAATGATGGGGGCTGGGCCAGCCAGCAGTGGCAGCTCGTCCATGTAGGTGGTGGTTATTATAAACTGAAGAACCGCAGTACAGGCAAGGTCTTGGACATCTCCAGTCAATCCCTGGCAGATGGGGCTGCGGCCATCCAGTGGACGGATAATGGCGGCACGAATCAGCATTTTCAGATTGTTAAGGTGCAATAAGGCGTTTTAAATATTACAAAATAAGGTTCAATTTAAAGTGGAAGCCCTTGTCTCTTACCATAAGGTGGGACAGGGGCTTTGTGATGTGTTCACACTTGTTATGTGATGCTCTTACTCGAAGGGGATATGCAGATGATGGCTCATATCGTGACCTATTTCCGATCATTACCATCCCAATCTGTGGTAAACTAGTAGAATTGTAGAAAAAAGATAGAGACAGGAGCTGGATAACGAAGTGAGTGGAGAACAAGTACTGTCAATTGAAGGCTTGCGTATGCGATACAACGGACGTTATGTGCTGAATGGCATCGATCTGGAAGCGAATCGTGGTGAGATGATTGGATATATTGGTCCGAACGGGGCCGGCAAGAGTACGACGGTCAAGATTTTACTCGGGCTGGTTGAAGGATATGTAGGCACGGTGCGAATCTTTGGTAAAGATATTGCGGATGGGGATGTAGAGTACAAACGCAGAATCGGTTATGTTCCGGAGGTCGCGGAATTGTACGAACAATTAACGCCTGCGGAGTATCTGACCTTTACAGGAGAGTTGTACGGGATGTCCTATGAAGATGCGGATTATAAAGCCAAGCTACTGATGGATTGTTTTGGAATGGAAAAATCATATCATTCCCGCATTGCCTCCTTTTCCAAAGGCATGCGTCAGAAAGTGCTGTTGATCTCTGCACTGCTGCATGACCCGGATCTGTTGTTCCTGGATGAACCGCTCAGCGGATTGGATGCCAATAGTGTGATGGTGGTCAAAGAGATTTTGTCACAATTGTCAGCCAAAGGCACAACCATCTTCTATTCGTCCCACATCATGGATGTGGTGGAGAAGATCAGCAGTCGAATTGTACTGATCGCTGAAGGACGCGTAGTGGCAGACGGTACGTTCAAGCAGCTTCAACAGCAATCCATGGAAGGTTCATTGACATTGGAGGAAGTATTCAATCAATTGACAGGCTTCAATGAACATAAAGCGATTGCTGAGCGTTTTGTATCCATTGTGCAGGAGGTGTACTGATATGGAGGAATCCTCCGACTTCCGCACACTCAAAATTCTGGATCGCTTTCGTCCGCTCATCGCCAGAACAGGGGCGGATTATGATGTACTGCGTCTGATTTTGCGAGTGAAGTTCCAGATGGATCAACGCAGAGTACCTACCATTTTGTCCAACAATTCAGGGAAAAAGGAGCGCAAGGAAGGTAATCAGTTTCTTCGTTCCCTATGGTTGTATGGATTAATGGGACTGCTGATGGTTCCTTTCATCGTCTGGGATACGGGGCATTTCATGCTTCAGATGGGACTTGTGTTCGGCATCTTAATGTTTATGATCATGACGTCCATGATCTCGGATTTTTCCTCTGTGCTGCTGGACATTCGGGATCGCAATATCATTATGACCAAGCCCGTTAATGGGCGAACGGTGGGCATGGCCCGAGCCATCCATGCAGGCGTCTATCTGCTATTGCTAACGGGTTCATTAACCGGTATACCGCTAATTGCCGCGTTGGTGACGCATGGGATCGGATTCTTTCTGATTTTCCTCGTGGAACTGATTCTGATCAATATGCTGATTTTGGTGACGACGTCTCTGATCTATCTGTTCATGATGAAGTTTCTGGATGGTGAGAAGCTGAAGGATATGATTAACATGGTACAGATTTTGCTTTCCGTGGGGATTGCGATCGGTTATCAGCTGGTTATCCGTTCGTTCAGCATTATTGATTTTGGTATGGTATTTACCCCGGCATGGTGGCAGTTGCTGTTACCTCCATTATGGTATGCGGCCGCATATGAATGGTTGTTTGCAGGGGGCGGTAATGTGTGGATCTATACGTTCACAGCATTGGCAGTCTTGGTTCCTGTGGTGAGTCTGATCGTATATGTGAAGCTTATGCTTGCCTTTGAACTGTATTTGGAAAAAATGGCACATTCGGGTCAGTCCTCTGGACGCAGACGCGGAAGATGGGATCGGTTGATCTCCAAGGTGGTCAGTCGTTCCAGAGAGGAGCAAGCTTGCTTCCGTCTGTCAGCCAGCATGATGCGCAGTGAACGGGAATTCAAGCTGAAGGTGTATCCATCGCTTGGTTTATCATTTGTCTTACCTTATGTATTTTGGTTTACCGAATTGCAATCTTCTACCTGGGCAGAGTTTAGGCAAAGTTCATTCGTATACACCTTTTATATTGTGCTAATGCTGGTTGTCACGGTTGTGGTCATGCTGAAATTTTCGGGACAATATAAGGCGTTCTGGACCTTTCGCGCTGCACCGATGGCAAATGATAGCGCGTTATACAAAGGCGCTCTGAAGGCGTTCTTGTGCAACATGTTCCTGCCTATATTTCTGGCGAATGCCGTTCTGTTTACCTGGACATTTGGATTACGAATACTGCCGGATATTGCGATAATTATGCTGACAGCTACAGCGCTTGTACCACTGGCAGGCAAGTTGCTGCTGCGTAAGCCGCCGTTCTCCCAATCCTTCAGTATGGCACAGCAAAGTGATGGTTGGTATGTATTCGCCGCCCTCCCTGTGCTCGCCATGTTATGGGGAGTCCATGTCTTTTTCCGTTCCGTGTCAGGGGGCGTATGGATATATGGTGCGCTTCTGATCGTAGCGAATGTGTTGCTGTGGACGCTGCTGTATCGAGAGAAGAAGACAGCGAAGAATAGGTCGGTTGTAGTTTAAGAAGTTGCAGAAGAACGGAAGAACTGAAGATTAAAAGAGTAAAAGAAAGAACGAACAAGAGGGACAGTGACAAAAAAACTCAATGTGTTACGTGCAGAGAGCGATTGTAACAAATGAGCCTAAAAGAACCAACGTGTAGAGAATTAAGAAATTAATGTAGAGTGCATCAGAGAATTAAGAATTAAACTCTGAAGAACCAGAGAACTAAGAACCTACGCGATAAGAGCTTAGAAGGAGAAAGTGATAGAAGCTTAAAAGAGCTAACTTAGACTCTGATGTCGAGGTTAGCTCTTTTTGATAGGAATATTTCAGCGGATAACCCCTTTGTCTGAAGCGCTAACGAATCTGAGACAACCTATTGGGGGTAATGATTAGAAAAATAAATTCTAACGAATCTCAGTAACGCTATCGCTTCAAAAAGTAGCTATTTAGCTCGAAAAAGGACCAATCTAGGCAAAATAGCGTCGCTGTGATTCGTTAGATATTAGAATCATGCTAAAAGGGGCAAATAACGTGTATCAGATTCGTTAGCATGGAGTAAAGCGGTGGAGTTTCTCTTTCAGCACGTCGGAATCTGTCGGAATGCAGTGAAGCCCATGATGAGTTCCGGTTATATTATAACTTTGAACCAATAGCGTGGCGGAGAAGATGTTGGCGGTATGAATATACTTGGGTGGCAGGGTTTGATGCTCTATTTCCTATGGCCTGATCGGAGGATGGATTCCGCTAGCCGATCGGCTGCATCCGCTGTGGAGATTGCAGATTGCGCAGCTTCTGCGTATACCTTGCTTAGCGTGCCTGCAATCCCCGCCACTTTTTGGCGGATCAGGTCAGGCCCGGCGCCTTCCAGCTCGTAGGCGGTGGAGATGATTCCGCCTGCGTTCAGCACGTAATCAGGCGCGTACAGAACGCCGCGCGCCTGCATGCGGCCAACAACCAGCTGTCGTTCACTCAGCTGGTTGTTGGCCGCCCCGGCAACGATGGAGCAGCGTAGCTCCTCCACCGTTGCCGGGGTCAGTACGCCCCCTAGGGCACAGGGGGCGTAAACCATGCAGTCAGCGGCGTGGATATGGGCCGGATCCGCCGAGATGGCGCCGCTGAACTGCACAAGGGCACGTTGTACACGCTCCGGTACAACGTCTGCCACAATGAGCCGTGCCCCGGCTGCATGCAGGTAACGGCACAGGGCATGCCCGACCTTGCCCAGTCCCTGGACGGCAACGGGAATGCCCTGCAAAGATGCAATGCCTTGCTGGCCCAGTGAGGTCACAATGCCGATGTGTACGCCATAGGCGGTCATCTCGGCAGTGAAGTCATCCTGCGCCCCAAGCGAACCTGTGGTGTCCGTCACATGTGCGGTCTCCAATCGGATCTGGTCCATGTCTGTCGCCGTGGTACCCAGATCAAGACCGGTCACGTACCGTCCGTTCAGCCGTTCCAGACAACGACCCAGTGCGCGGAAGCGCTGCGCTCGCTTGGATACGTCTGTATCCAGGCTTTTATCTATACGATGCGCCACCTGATCGGCCGCGACTTCCCGTTCCGTGGCAGCGGCCTTTCGTTGCTCTCCCCCTAGATCTCCAGCGACCTGCTCAACGCTCTGAGACCCGTAGCTACCCTCATCCGGTGCTGCATTCTTCGCAAAAGGTACATCCCATATGACCACTTTCCCGCCGCCATACGGCAGTCCGGAGATTGCATTTTTGTACGTCATGCCTTTGGCAAGCTTCACGGCGTCCTGAACAGCCGCTTCCTCGGACGCATACGTCCAGTAGCGGCATCCGCCGAGCGCGGGTCCAAGGACCGTGTTATGAATGGCAATGACTGCCCTCAATCCACTATCTGCATCATGGCAAAAAATGAGTTCCTCCATGCCTTCCCGCTCCATCTCCTGCCATAGCTGCATGACGGTCCCCCCTTTTGTTTTGGCCCATCCATCCTGGTTCTGACCTGTTATCCTGTGTGATCGTGCTTGGCTTTTTGTTGATACAGCATATTCACAGGCACCGGTTTTCGACCCTGGGACCTCCGTCGGGTTGATAATCGGTACAAACGGTTCTATAATGGCAGTTCCGGCATGCCAGAGAGCAGAAAATGCCTACGAATTGACATCCAACCGTTTAGAATGAGGGTATAACGTCCAATGATGGAGATAGAGCGAACGTACAGGAAGTGTAGATGAAACAAAATCGTCGAGTATACGCAGCAAAGGGCCAATTTCGATGTGAAGGCCAGGAAAGAGGGATTTTGATTGTTTAAAATATTGGTATTTATCTTTTTGATCCAGATTGTGTACGTATCGGCTTATACACTCCGGATGATTCTGACACTCAAAGGACAGAAATATATCGCGGCACTCATCAGCATGGGTGAGATTGTGATCTATGTACTCGGTCTGAATCTTGTGCTCCAATACCTTACTCAGCCTTCGGCCCTGATTGTGTACGCGGTGGGTTATGGACTTGGGGTGTTGCTCGGTGCGTGGATTGAAGAGAAGATCGCGCTCGGTTACGTTACCGTTAAAGTCATCTGTAACCAGATGGGCAACAACGTCGCGAATGCCCTGCGAGATAAAGGATATGGTGTTACTGCATGGGTGGGCAGTGGACGGGATGGGGATCGGCTCGTCATGGAGATTCTGGCAAAACGTAAAAACCAGAAATTGCTCTATCAGACGATTCTTGATCTGGACCCCAAAGCATTTGTCATTACCGTAGAACCCAAACAGTTCCATGGCGGCTTTTGGACACGTTCCATCAAAAAGTAAAATCGAGCAGGTCTGCAGCAGATGCAGTCCTGCTTTTTTGGTTTCATTTTATCCGACACCTTCTTGTTGCCTCGATGTATCCCTAAAACCTCACTTCCAAAGTTAACTCCGTACGATTCAAGGTTGCTTACAGTATAAACCCTTACCATACCAGCATTTCCTAGCTACATGTGAGATAGGGATTATTGTTGTAATCGCTTTCAACATCTACATTTAGAACATGTACTTCGTAACATGATATGGCAGCGATGGACGAATGTAATCATCATATTTTGGGAGGAATGGAATCGTGAAAACTAAATTTCGAAGTTTATGTAGCACAGCCTTGGCTCTAACGTTGGGGTTAACTTTATTGTCCGGACCAGCAAGTGTACAGGCAGCGGGCAACGCAGACTACAATCTCACAGGCTTCTCCCAAGGTAATGCGGGCGGCGGGATCATCAGTGAATCGAACACAGCCACGTATAAGAAAGTGTATAATGCGACCGATCTGGCACTGGCTCTGAAAAAGAACTCCGGCGTCAAAGTCGTTGAGATCATGAACGATCTGAATCTGGGATGGAATGAAATTCCGAGCGCAGCGCAGACTTCTCCTTTTGCCAAGCATAATGATGCGCTGACACATCCCGTATTGAAGCAGACAGGTGTCAGCAAACTTACGATTGACGGTTTCAATGGACTCACCATTTTCTCCGCTAATGGCTCCAAAATCAAACACGCTGCGATCAGCGTGAAACGAAGCTCCAACGTCATCATCCGCAACCTGGAATTCGATGAGTTATGGGAATGGGATGAATCCACCAAAGGTGATTACGACAAGAACGATTGGGATTACATCACTCTGGAGGAGAACAGCAACGTATGGATTGATCACTGCACATTCAATAAAGCCTATGACGGACTCGTCGATTCGAAAAAAGGAACCAGTGGCGTGACCATCTCCTGGTCCCTCTTCAAAGGGGATGACGGCAGCTCGAACAGCTGGGTTACCCAGCAGATTAACGAATTGGAAGCGAACAAGGCTTCCTATCCCATGTACAACTACCTGCGCAGCAGTGCTGTAGGTCTCAGCAAAGCTGATATTATCGCGATCTCTGGACCGCAAAAGAAAGGACATCTGGTCGGTTCCACCAGCCTGGAGTCGGCTAACGCCAATCTGTCTATGACGCTGCACCATAACTTGTACAAAGATATTCAGGACCGGATGCCACGCCTGCGTGGAGGCAACGCACATGCATATAATATCGTGATGGATGCAACAGGGGCACGTGCCGCTAAAGCTAAAATTACGACGGTGATGGCGACAGCAATTGCGTCCAAAGGCTATAAGTTCGATATTATTGGTAACGGGGCAATCTCTACGGAGAGCGGAGCTGTATTGGTTGAGAAATCAGTCATTAAGGACGTGCTGTACCCTGTTCGCAACAATCAGACCGATCCGGCAAATCCAACTTATACTGGCAAAATCAGAGTGACCGATACCATGTATTCTTTGGATGGCAGCTCATTCCGTGGCAGTAGTGATACGTCTGGCAGTCCGTTGGCGCCAATCCCGGCCGTGGTAAAATCATTCTCCTGGAACGGCTTTTCGTCACTCCCATACAGCTACACTACGGATGATCCATCCACGCTGAATGCACGCCTCACGGCTTCCAATGGCGCCGGCTCAGGTAAACTGACTTGGTCCAAGGACAATTGGTTGAAGACAAGTTATTAAATGGCAAGAGTATTCACTGACTCAAAAAGTAAAATCCAACCCAGTAGGGGTCAAACAGCAAACAAGCTACCTCGCATGATGATAGCGAGGTAGCTTGTTTTTCGTCATATGAACTTGGTCTCCATAGTCGGCTAGTAGGCAACGATCCTCTGTAGGAAACGTTAATCCGGCAGGCAGGTTCGATATATTGCTTCGTTTGAGTAGCCATAATCTGAATGATTTCAAGTGGCTGGACATGATCCGTTTAATTATTTCGCCAATGCCTGTTCGATGAACGTGTTGTCAACGACTTGGGACACGTCCAGTTTCTCTTTCAGTTCTCCCAGATCATAAAGGATGTCTGCTACTTCCTGTTGGTTTTGGGTGGCTTCATCCGAGATCGGAGCGTTGGTCGCTACATTGTTCGCGAGCGAGACGCGTACCGTTTCTTCATCGAGATTCTTCAGACCGGCGAGCAGGGTAATCGCTTCATCCAGATTGCTGTTTTGCCATTCCAGTGCACGTTCGTAGGCTTTCAGATAAGCTACAACCAGCTCAGGATATTGCTCGGCAAACTTGGTGCGTACAATGTTATAGGCTGGATTGAAAGCGCCGATGCTCTTGCCCTCTGCGATCAGTTTTGCGCCCTGTGTATTGATCTGTGTACTGCGGAATGGTTCCCAGATGACCCATGCATCAATCTTGCCACTCAGAAATGCAGGTTGTGCTTCATCTGGCTGCAGATTGATCTGCTCCACATCGGAAGCACTCAGACCGGCACTTTGCAGGGCGCGAAGCAACAGACCCCAGGAGCTGCTGCCCTTGGTTACGCCTACTTTTTTGCCTTTCAGATCCGCGATGGACTGGATGGCACTGTCTTTGGGAACGATGATGCCATCACCGCCGCCATTACTACCTTCGCTGATGGAAGTGAAGCCGACTTTGGCTGCTTGCCCGGTGATCGTACCAATGTAACCGATCCGGACGAAGTCTAGGCGATCTGAAGCAATGGCTTCGAGGAATTGGGAAGAGCTTTGAAGCGTCTGATACGCAACCGTTGCACCATATTTCCCGAGTTCTTCTTCGAAGAACCCTTTTTCCTTCGCAATCAGCAGTGGACCGATTTGGCTGGCATCAATATTCACAACGACGTCTTTATATTTATCTGCATCATTGCCTGTATTGGATGATTCGGAGGTTCCTGATGTACTGGCAGAGTTAGTGCTATCTGTTTGATTAGTATTACTGGATGAGTTCCCGCAAGCAGATAGAATAACCAGCATCATAATAAGTGTCAGGCTAATGAATCCTCGTTTGTTCCATGTTCTCATTGTTGTTCCTCCTGTTGTTGTAAAGTGCATGCATATGTCAAAAGCTTGTCCTGCTTGTCAGGTCATTAGACTTGGCGACCGATAGGTCGCTCCAGACCGAGATGTTCTCTTAACGTGCTGCCGGTATATTCGGAACGGAATAACCCTTTTTCCTGCAACAAAGGCACAACATGCTGCACGAAATCTTCCAGTCCTTGAGGCAGCAGCGGTTGCATAATGTTGAATCCATCACATGCGCCGCTGGCGAACCAGTCCTCCATAACGTGTGCTACCTGTTCTGCCGTGCCAGTGACGGTCAGATGACCCCGTGCTACAGAGTAGTGCATGCCAAGTTCCCGAATAGTCATCTTGGATTGCTCGGCTCGCTCGATAATCATAACGGCTCTGCTTGTGCTACCTTGTTTTGGGATATCCGGCAGAGGTCCGTCAATCGGATGACTGGAAAGATCATAATTGAGCAGCTTGGATAAATAACTTGCACCTACGGCAGGCTGAACTAGTTCGCTGAACTGACGTTCCTTTTCCTTGGCATCCTCCTCCGTAGCGCCGATAAACGCCATAAGGCCTGGCATCACTTTGAGTTCATCGGCTTGTCGTCCGTATAACGGGAGCTGGCTTTTGAGTTGCTGATAGAACGCAATGGCTTCTTCCTTGTTATCACAAGCAGTAAACACGACATCTGCCGTTTTTGCAGCGAGCTGTTGACCTGCCGGGGAGGTGCCTGCTTCAATAATGACCGGCCTTCCTTGCGGCGAGCGCGGCATATTCAGCGGTCCCTCCACCCGGAAATGGGAGCCATTGTGGTTCAGCCGATGAACACGATCGGGATCAGCGTAACGTCCTGCTTCTCGCTCCAGGACAACGGCATCATCCTGCCAACAGTCCCACAGACCCTTGACCACGTCCAAGAATTCAGTCGCGCGTTCATAACGATGCCCATGTTCAGGGAGCTGGTCGGCATTAAAGTTCCGTGCTTCACTCTCTTTGGTGGAGGTAACGACATTCCATCCTGCTCGTCCGTTGCTCAGATGATCCAGCGTAGCGAATCGCCGGGCCAGACTGTATGGTTCATTGAAGGTGGTGGACGCTGTTCCCGCCAGCCCGATTTTGCGGGTTACGCTCGCCAATGCCCCCAGCAAAGTAACAGCTTCCGGGTAGATAAAGCTAACGTTGGACTCCAGATCGGTGATGCTGGGCAGGGAGCCGCTGTCTGCCAAAAACACCATATCGAACTTGCCTTGCTCGGCCACTTCGGCCGACTTGCGATAGAATTCCAGATCAATGGCGTTTGGAGTAAAGGATTCCGGGTGACGCCATGCGGCATAATGATGCCCATAATCGAATAAAAATGCGCCTAATCTCATCTGCTTCGTTGGTCTTGCCATCAGCTTCACTTCCATTTTCGTTAATTATGTTGTTGTACTCTCGTCTTGTAATGCCGATAAGCTTCTGCAAACCGGAGAACGCCCCGCTGGATGTCCTCTGCATTGCAGTAACTGAAGGAGAGTCTGGCGTGATGCCCTCCCTCAGGTGTGACAAAGAACTGACTGCCCGGCAGGAAGCTGACGCCCTGGTCTGTTGCATCCTTTACGAATTCGGATGTCCGAACCTCTTCCGGGAAAGTAAGCCAAATGAAGAATCCCCCAGATGGAATCTGGAATTGTACTTCATCCCCGAATTGCTCGCGGAGTGTATCGACCATAACATCACGACTGGAACGGTACCGCTCGATCAGATGCTGCAAATGTTCGTCGAAGGACAGGTGATCGAACAACTGAGCGACGATCTCCTGGGAAAAGACGCTGGCCTTGCTTCCCTGGAAGAATGAATTCATATGGCGTATAACGGTAGCCGAGCCGATAGCCCAGCCTAATCGAATACCTGGCGCAATAATTTTGGAAAAAGAACTCAGATAGATAACACGTTCCGGCCCGAAGCTGTAGATTGCTGGCAGGTGCTGTCCTTCATAGACCAGCTCGGCGTATGCATCATCCTCAAGAATGAAGAAGTTATATTCGTATGCCAGCCGGGCCAAGCGTTCCCGACGCTCAACGGACAGGCTTACCCCTCCCGGATTGTGGAAATTGGGCATGCAGTATAGCAGCTTTGGTAAAGGGTTCCCCTGTTGAACGGCTTCTCTCAGAGCTATCTCCACCCGATCTACCTGAATCCCGTCTGCATCCAGTGGGAAGGAAGTGATTACTGCCTCGGCTGTCTTGAAGGTACTGACTGCACCGAAGTATGTTGGTGCCTCTACCCAGACATGATCTCCGGGTTCGAGCAAGGCTCTGGATGCGAAGTCGATAGCCTGTTGAGAACCATAGGTGACAAGAACTTGTCCCTGCTCGGCATGGATGGAACGTAGGGCAGCACGTTCGGCAATCCATTGCTGGACACGGCCGGGTCCAAGTGCTCCGGCGTATTGCAGTGCATCACGGCCTTCCTGAAAAATAGCCGCTGCTGATGCAGCCTGTAGTTCAGCGTATGGAAAGGCGTCGGATGAGGGCGTCCCGTAAGAGAGCGGGATCACGTCTGACCGAGTCGAAGCTTGTGCAGCTCCAACGGGGGGAGCTGCGGGTACGCGTTTTGGATAGATGAATGGCTGTAAGTTTGAGGTCATACGGGTTAACCACCTTTGTTGAGAGGATAGAATATAGTGTTGGGCTACATGTTCAATTTAAAGTTGCATCAGTATGCAATAGGTATATAATTCTCTGGCTTCATCAGCCCTTGTAGCTGTCTCTCCAGCCAAGAAGTCTGCGCTCCAGCAGTCGAACCAGAGAGTCGGTCAACTTGCCAACGGCTGCGAATATGAATATGCCGACAAAGACGACACCTGTTCTCATGAAGGACCGGGCATCTTGAATCAGGTAACCGACACCTTCGTCAGCACCCATCAGTTCGGCTACGACGAGACATAACCATGCAGTACTAAGGGAAAGACGAAGCCCGAGCAGAACCTGAGGAAGTGCAGAAGGCAGAACCAGCTTCGTAATCTGGCTATATCGGTTGAATTCCAGCACTTTGGCGACATCGAATAACTTGGAATCCACATTGCGAACCCCAAGGAAGGTGTTCACGTAGAGCGGGAAGAAGGCGCCCATGGCAATCAGCAATACCTTCGAGAGTTCTCCGAAGCCGAACCACAGAATGAAGAGCGGTGTGATGGCGAGCAACGGAACGGTACGCAGCATCTGGATGGTAGGGTCGAGATATTCTTCGGCGCGGCCGAACAATCCGACGAATAACCCCAGCACCAAGCCGAGCGAGCCTCCGATCAGGAAGCCCAGTGCAGCGCGGACGACACTAACCCTCAAGTGATGCAACAGCTCTCCTGAACCCAACAGGTCAACAAAGTCTTTGAAGATGGACCAGGGTGAGGGAAAGAGCTGCTCCGAAACCCAGCCCAACTGGGAAGAAAGTTGCCAGATGGCAAGAATAAGAACGGGAAGAGCGATGCCGCGTAACAAGAGTGTCTGCCTGCGCGGTTTCTTGGATGTCTTCATATTTCCCAGCTGGCCCCCTTACTGTTGCCCGGATCATGTTCCAGCGCTCGCAGTACAAGAGTACGAAGTTCCTGGAATGCTGAGCTGAGCCGATTTCTCGGATGGGGCAGATCGACGGGTAAAATATGTTTGATTCTTCCGGGCTGTGCGTCCATGACCACAATGCGGTTGGACAGGAATACGGCTTCATCGATATCATGCGTGACGAGCAGCATCGTTGTCTGATTGATCTGCCAGATATCGAGCAGAGCTTCCTGCATATGCGTTCGGGTAAAAGCATCCAGCGCACCGAAGGGCTCGTCCAGTAGTAGCACCTGCGGGTTACGAAGCAGGGTGCGGGCGATGGCTACGCGTTGGGCCATCCCGCCCGAGATCTGTTTGGGATATGCTTTTTCGAATCCTTGAAGGCGAACCAGTTCAATCATGGCATCCACCTTTTGGCGAGCATCTGACTTTTTGAGTGAAAGATCTGCTGCAATGTTCTGTTCAACCGTTTGCCAGGGGAACAGACGGTGCTCCTGAAAGATCACACCTTTATTCTGACTTGGCCCGGTGATGGGCTTGTTGCTGAGCAGCAGTGTTCCGGCGTCACGGGACTCAAGTCCGGCAACGATTTTAAGTAGTGTACTTTTGCCACAGCCGCTTGGCCCAATAACTGTGATGAATTCACCGGGTGCGACATGAACGTTAATATGAGACAGGACAAGCTTGGGTTGTCCTTCATGGATATATGATTTGCTAACATCCTGGATGTCCAGAGCTCCCGTTGATGACACGAGAATCACCTTCATTTCTCCGATAAGTTTAGTTGGTTAAAATGTTAATCTTATTAACACATATAAAGCAGTATGATGTAAAATACGAAATATCTATACTTGCATAAGTGACATTTATCACACTTGGAGGGATGACCGTGCGTCTGGAACAATTAAAGTACATCATAGAGGTCGCTAATTGTGGTTCCATCACGGTAGCTGCCGATAAACTACATGTCTCACAGCCCAACATCAGTTACGCGATCTCTTCTCTGGAGAAGGAACTGGAGGCGGTCATTTTCCACCGGACCAGGTCGGGGACAGAGACAACCGAGATTGGTCGCAGTATCATTGAGCAAGCTCAGGAGATCATGAATCAGGTGGATATATTGAAGAATACGGCACGTAACCATGGCTCGTTAGTAGAGGGAACGCTGACCATTGGGGCTATTTCAGGGATCTGTACCAGCTTTCTTCCGCGCACATTATCTGCCTTCAAAGCCAAGTATCCCAATGTAGATTTAGTCATACATGAAGGCCATTCGGGGGAGATCGAAGAGGGGGTCATCCAGGGCAAACTGGATATTGGATTGGTGGGTATCCCTGGGGAATATGAATTCAAGCATTTGCATGCTCATCCATTCATGGTATGCAAAATTCTGGCTTGTGTCGGAGCGAGTTCTCCGCTCGCATCCAAGAAGAAGGTTTCTTTTCACGATATTGTCCAATATCCTGTCGTTTCCTCGTCTGACCATATGCGAAAAGAATTGAAGAAATACGGAACGCCCAAGGAGTTGTTCCTGTCCAACCGGACGGAAGCAGCCAAGCTTGTCATTGCTGAAGGGATCGCTACCTGTTTCTATCTGGATGTGTCCCTGAAGACAGATCCTTATGTAACGACAGGTCAGATTATCCCCATTCCTGTGAAGGAAGATCCGGAAGTGAAGTTGTTCTGGCTGCATTCCCGCAAGAAGCAGACCGTTGCCAGTGAAGCTTTTATGCGTGAGTTTTTGATTCAGGTGAATCAGTTCAATCGATGGAAATCCTTATAGAGATAGAGACACGTACCTTCTTAACGTAATTCTTAGCTGGCAGAGCGAACGCCAAATACCCCATGAACATGAAGTGTTCACGGGGTATTTCTTTTCTCAGCATTTTACTCCATTCGGTCTATATCTTGCTAATTAAGTATGCGCTGAATTCGTTACCGGGCTGATGGTTCAGCACCTACTTATGTGGTCAGTTCAGGTTGTTGTTCAGACGCAGCACTCACTGATTCACGATAGATAATATTACCTTTCACATGTACACGGCCGAAGCTGCGGTTCGGGTTGTCGATCTTTTTGAGCATGGACTGAACTGCCGTGCGCGCCATCTGTTCCACATCCACTTCGACGGTTGTCAGCTTGGGATCGGAGAGCATGGCATAGATATCATTATCGAAACCAACAACAGAGCATTGGCCAGGCACCTGAATATCCATGGAGGTCAGTTTCTGAACCAATAGATGAGCGACCTGATCACAGTTGCATACAAAAGCCGTTGGCAGCTGTTCCGGCAGATCAATCTCAATAAACGTACCCCGTTCATCCCGATCATTCAGAACCAGATCCGGATTCATCGGCAACCGATGTTCCAGTAAGGATTTGTAGTACCCGAGGAATCGGTCCTGGATGCTGCTCGTGGAATACAGGTTTCCTACATAAGCAATGTTACGGTGGCCCTGCTGAACCAGATAGTTCGTCAGCTCATAGGCAGCGTAGAAGTTATCGGTAACGACGGAATCGATATCCGAATGTTCATCGTAGAAGTCGAGAAACATTTTGGGAACTTCCATTGATCGTACCAGTTCAATATACTCTTTGCTGATCTGTCCGAGCACAATGAAACCATCGACCTTGTTGTCGCTGTACAGCTTGGGCAGCGTTAATTCTTCCTCATCCTCCACATTCAGAATGTGCAGAATGCCGTAGTAGCCCTGTTCCTCCAGATGTTTGGTGATGCGCTGGAACACGCGTACATAGAACGACTGCGTAGGCCCGGTAAAGCGCTCCGGGATAATTACGCCAATATTATGGGTTAAGCCTTCCTTCATCGAACGGGCAGCGGCATTATACCGATAGCCCATTTCAACAGCAAGCACTTTAATTTTTTCCTTTAATTCGCCACTCACGCCATCTTTATCATTCAATGCTTTCGAGACGGTCACACTGCTGACCCCGAGCCTGTCGGCGATATCCCGCATGGTGATATTGTTCTTCAGTATGGTCGCCTCCTTCAAGCCGGTATAGGCACAATGTGCTGTCACTATGATGAACACTTTCTTCCAACATAATAACAATCCATATCAGTATACATCGTTACCCACTTGGAATAAAGCCATTCTGGCTGTTGTTTCGCTAATTTTCAGCACATTGCAGGTTTCCCTGAGAGGACGCTCTACCGATGTTATGTTAATTGTTTCTGTAAAAGCTTCTCATTCTGTTCAATCAGCTGACCCCGCTGGCTGGCACAGTCCAGGGAACGATACGGATCAGCTGGTGTATTGAACGTATAATCGACCAGTTTTTCCAATGTGGTTGTTGCCACATGACAGCGGGTATCACTGGATGCGTAATAGATAAAGACTTCTTCCTGCTCATTGACCACAGCACCGTTGCAGAAAATAACATTGGATACATCGCCTACACGCTCGTCGTCATAAGGGGCAATGAAGTGGCCGCCCGGCTTAGCGATAATACGCGCCGGATCATTCAGATCGGTGGCAAAGGTGTATAACACATAACGCAGGCCTGCTGCAGTGTTCCGAACTCCGTGAGCAATGTGAATCCAGCCACGATCCGTCTTGAGTGGAGCAGGGCCCTGACCGTTTTTGACCTCATATACCGTATGATATTGCCGTTCGTCGATAATTGTCTCTTCATGAATGACAGGGTTCAAGATATCCTCACACAGACCAAAGGCGATTCCGCCGCCACTGCCTGTCGAGATGAAACCGTCCTGTGGACGGGTGTAGAAGGCATACTTTCCATCCACGAATTCCGGGTGCAATACGACATTGCGCTGTTGAGGGGAATTCGTTGTGATGTTGGGCAACCGTTCCCAGCTTGTAAGATCCCGTGTACGAACCAGTCCTGCCTGTGCAACTGCACTGGACGTGTCAAATGCAGGAGCCTCCGGGTCTTTGCGTTCCGAGCAATAGATGCCATAGATCCAGCCGTCTTCATGTTGAACAAGGCGCATATCATACTGATTGGTTTCATCCGCATCGATATCATCCCAGACCAATGGTTTACCTGTGAAACGGAATCCATCGATGCCATTGTCGCTCTCGGCGAGCGCAAAGATTGATTTGCGATCCAATCCTTCGGTACGGATGACCATGACGTATTTTCCATTGAAATAGATGGCTCCCGGATTCAGCGTTGCGTTAATGCCCAGGCGTTCCATGAAATGCGGGTTGGTCGTCTCATCCAGATCGAATCTCCAATGCAGCGGTACATGATGGCGAGTGATAACCGGATATTGGTACCGATCATATACGCCGTTGTAGAAGGAAGAATTGATCTCATTAGGCCGAGTAAGCAGCTGCTCCTGTTTCTCCAGTAACTCCTTGTATTTCGGGTGTATCATTCTGATCCCATCCTCTCAATTAGTTCAATACAGAATCTGCTATTGTGATACGGGCATTTCCACGGTCCGGCAATTTCGCTCTGATCCGGTGTTCCGTTGCCGTCAACCGACCAGTACCATTCCCCACCAGCGCGCTGATCAATAATGTTCTCTTTGGTGTAGGTCCACAAGCGTTCCACTCTCTCCAGAAACAGTGGATCACCTGTACGCTGATACGCGTTATAGAAACCGACCATCGCCTCGGCCTGAACCCACCAAATTCGCTTCTCATCGATATGTTCACCTTCTTGTTCATTTAACAATGAACCATCGGCATTCACGGCTACATTGGAGATGTTATAGGCGATATCCGTAACCATCGCCGCATACTCTGGATGTTGTTCCAGCCCCAGCACTTTCAGTGCTTCGTCAATCAGCCAGCTGGCTTCAATGTCATGTCCGAACGAGCGCAGATCGATGATGGATTCCCACTGTTTGTTGAAAAATACCCCGAGAAACTTGGTGTCTTGGTCATACACCCGTTCATATAGAATTCCAAGCAGGCGTTCCAGCGCCGCCTTCACTTGTTGATCCGGCCACACGCGATAGAGCGTGGTGTAGGCCTCTAACACATGGATATGCGTATTCATTGTGTAATCCGCAATCACCCCATTTTCGCTCAGCATTTCATTGGGCTGTTCCTTCCAAGTGCGATCAAATTGTTCCTTGTACGCAGGTAGTTCGGCATCTAGACCTTTGTCCTCGATTAGAGCAAAAAGCGTTTTCGCAAGTTCCAATGCAGAAGCATCCCCGGTAGCTCGATAGTACTCACTGAGTGAATACACACCGAATGATTGCGTATAGACATGTTTGCTCGTGTCGAGCGCTTCCCCTGTGTAATCTACCATCCAGTACATACCGCCATATTCGGTATCCATCACATGGTCAGCGAGAAAACGATAGGCGTGCTCCGCGTGATCGCGCCATCTTTCGTTTCCGGTAACCCGATAGGCAGCTGCAAAAGACCAGAGTTGCCGTGCCGTGGCAATCCCGCCTTTGGGGGCCTGTGGATTCACCTGAAGATCGTTGCCGACCCAGCCGTAGAATCCACCGTGGGTTGTATCTTTAAGGTTAGACCAGAAGGGTAAAATCTGCTTCTCCCAATGTGCCTTAATCTCAGATTGAAGTTCGGTTGTTTTTGTATTCATAAGTGAGCACTCCTTCAGAATGTTACATCAATCACATTTCGTTAAGTTAACGGTAACTTTATTATTCAATATTAGTGCTCTGAAAAACAGATGTCAACGAAATGCATCGCAATTTTTCTTGTTAAGTTATAAATAATTTAATTGACAGGTAAGCGTTACCATAATAGAATTCATTTTGTAACCTTAACGATAACTTAATTAACTTAAGAGAGGGGTCGAAACAATTGAGAAAAAACAAAGGTTGGATGATGTTGCTGACGATGCTACTCATCACTTCACTACTTGCTGCATGTTCATCCGGAGGTGGATCTTCGCAGGCAGGGGAGGAGATCAGTACAGATTCGGCAGATATCAAGGGTGAAATTACCGTCCTTACACAACGTACAGATATTGTTGATACCGTATTCAAAGACTACGCCGCAGAGTTCAACAAGGAATACCCGGATGTCAAAGTAAACTTTCAGGCACTGGCCGACTATGAAGGACAAGTGAAAATCCGTATGAGCACCAAGGATTACGGTGACGTACTGATGATCCCGACGAGCGTACCGATCGCGGATATCCCGGACTTTTTCGAGCCGCTTGGCACGTACGATGAATTGAAAGACAAATACACCGCTATTGAAGAACGCATGGTGGATGGTCAGGTCTACGGTATCCCTACCGTAATTACGTTCTCAGGAATCATTTATAACAAACAGGTCTTCAAAGACGCAGGCGTTACCGAATTGCCAAAAACACCGGAGCAATTCCAGGCTGCACTTCAATTGGTCAAAGATAATACAGATGCGGTCCCGCTTTACACCAACTATGCATCCGGCTGGGCTCTCACCCAATGGGAATCGGATCTGCCAACAGTTGCGGGCAGCGTGGACTACGTGAACGTGGACCAACCGAACACAGATGAGAACTTTGTGCCTGGTCAGCCGCACTATGAACTGTACAAAGTGCTCTATGATGCAGCCAAGAACGGTCTAATCGAGAAAGATCCAACGACAACCGACTGGGAAAGCTCCAAGGCTGATCTTGCCAAAGGCAAAATTGCCACGATGGCACTTGGCTCTTGGGCCATCACACAGATTCAAGGCATGACGGATACCCCGGACGACATCGGATTCTTACCTTTCCCAACCAATGCAAGTGAGGTTGTGGTTCCACTCTCCGCAGACTATAACATCGGCATGAACGTGAACAGTGAGAACAAACCTGCTGCCAAAGCTTGGATTGACTGGTTCCTGGCGAAGTCGAACTACGCGGTTGAACAAGGCGGCGGTATGGATGCAGACAAGAATGCTGAATTGCCACCCATTTTGGATCAATATAAAGACGTTCAATTCTCGACACTTACACCTGCCAAAGAAGGTCAGGAAGGTCTGGTTGATAAGATCGATAACGAAGGTGAAATCGGCCTCTGGCAGCCTGACTTCAAGAAACGCATTATCGAAGCAGGTATCGGTAACCGCAAGGAATCGTATGACGACATCATGAAGGACCTGAACGACAAGTGGGTCAAAGCACGGGCAGAACTCACGAAATAATTAGAATAACGTGAGCGGATCAGGCGATGAATGGACTGCGGGGAATAGGAATCCATTTATGAATGGAGCATGGAGCATGTGGGATTTGAAAGCAGGATGCCCATGCTCTTTCCCCGGCAGTTATTCCGCAGGAATTCCATTGGACGGGAGTCTTTTGATATATAGGCGGGTGAACCGCTTGGAGGTGTGGAGAGCATGAAGTACTTAAAGGTTTCGAATTGGGGTTACTCAGCGCAACGCATATTTATTATCTGTGCCTTTTCAATTATTCCGCTGGCGTTGCTGTTCACGTTTGCATACTTACCTGTCATCAACATGTTCAAATACAGTTTCACCGATTGGAACGGATACAGCAAAAGGTTCGATTATGTTGGGTTTGAGAACTATACGCGCATCTTCAGTGATCCCGAATACTTCAAAGTATTTATTGTCAGCTTGTACTACTTTGTGGCTACGTTCTTACAGATGGGCTTGGCACTCTACTTTGCCACGATCCTGAGTTTCAAAGTCCGAGGCAAAAACTTCTTCAAAGGCATATTGTTCTTCCCTTATTTGCTGAATGGGGTAGCCATCGGTTTTATCTTCCTCTTTTTCTTCAAACCGGACGGCACACTTGATATGCTCATGCATGCTGTAGGACTTGGACAATACACGCAGCTCTGGCTCGGTAATCCGAATATTATCAATGTGTCACTTGCAGGCGCATCGGTATGGAGATACATGGGCTTCAACTTTATCATTTTCCTGGGAGCGATCTCTTCCATTCCGAAGGATGTATATGAAGCATCGGATATTGACGGGGCCAATCGCTGGCAGCAATTCCGCCATATCATCCTGCCAAGCATTACACGCATCCTGCAGCTTAATCTGATCTTGGCCATTAGCGGCGCAATTAGTGCGTTCGATATTCCATATATCATGACCGATGGTTCCAACGGCAGTATGACATTTGTAATCCAAACGGTTCACTTGGCGTTTAAATATGGCAAGCTGGGACTGGCATCCGCCATGGCTGTGGTGCTGCTCATGATTGTTATTCTCGTTACGCTCGTGCAGCGCGTCACCATGAAAGGGGAGGAATAAACGTGACACAACTCAAATATACCCTTGCGAGTGTGGTTAAATATGCTTCCCTCATCCTTGCAGCGTTTATCGCACTGTTACCGATCGTGGTCATCCTGTTTGCATCCCTCAAAACGAATGCGGAATACGCCAGCAGCAGCCCGCTTGCTCCACCAGCCAACTGGCTTAACTTTGCGAACTACGTGAAGGCTTTTGTGGATGGCAACATGCTGGTCGGTTTCAAAAATACAATTATTATCCTGGTCATCTCCATTATAGGAGCGACCTTAACCGGTTCCATGATCGCGTATGTGCTGGATCGGTTCAAATTCAAAGGCAAGAAAATCATGGTCGCGGCATTCCTGCTCGCTACCCTGATTCCAAGTGTTACGACGCAGGTCGCCACATTCCAGATCATCAACGCACTCGACCTGTTCAACACACGCTGGGCGGCCATCGTGATGTACCTGGGTACAGATATCATCGCGGTTTATATCTTCCTGCAATTCCTTGGCTCCATCTCAAGTGCACTGGATGAATCCGCCATGCTGGACGGCGCTTCGTACTTCACGATCTACTGGAAAATCATTCTGCCACTGCTGAAACCGGCCATTGTAACGGTCATTATCGTGAAGGGTGTGAACATCTATAACGACTTCTACACACCGTTCTTGTACATGCCGAAGGACAGTCTGCAGGTCATATCCACCGCCTTGTTCAAATTCAAGGGACCGTTCGGATCGCAGTGGGAAGTCATCAGCGCCGGCATCATGATCGCCATTATTCCAACGATGATCATCTTCCTGCTGTTACAGAAGTACATCTACAATGGCTTCGCGCAAGGCTCTGTTAAATAAAATCCGAAGGGAGAAATGAAAAATGTCAGTTGCTGAAACGAAAAACGTACACATTGTTGGGGATGCTTTGCCGAATATGCCGTGGGAAGCCAAACCGGAGGGAACGGAAGGCCCGGTATGGAGACACTCGGCGAACCCCGTGGTTCCGCGTAATCCGGTCAAAGGCGTTGCCCGCATTTTCAACAGTGCCGTTGTTCCTTATGAAGGAAAATTCATTGGGGTATTCCGTGCTGAAACCGTTAATGGCCGTCCGCACCTTCACATGGGTGCGAGTGAGGACGGTTTGGAGTGGACAATTGAAGAAGAGCGCATTGCATTTGTGGATGAGAATGGCGATCCGTTTATGCCGAATTATGCGTACGATCCACGTTTGGTCAAAGTCGAGGATACGTATTACATCATCTGGTGTACAGACTTCTACGGTGCAGCACTCGGTCTAGCGAAGACGGATGATTTCAAAACATTTGTCCGCCTCGAAAATCCAATGCTGCCGTTCAACCGTAATGGCGTGTTGTTCCCGCGCAAAATCAAGGATAACTATGTGATGTTGTCCAGACCGAGCGACAGTGGTCATACCCCATTCGGAGACATTTTCCTGAGTGAAAGCCCCGATCTCGTGTACTGGGGCAAGCACCGTCATGTGATGAGCAAAGGCGGCCAAGGCTGGTGGCAATCGGTCAAAATTGGCGGCGGGCCCGCTCCGATCGAAACGTCTGAAGGCTGGCTGATGTTCTACCACGGCGTAACTGGAACCTGTAACGGCTTGGTATATAGCATGGGAGTAGTCATTCTGGATCTGGATGAGCCGTCCAAAGTAAAATATCGTTCTTCTAACTTCGTACTGACACCGGAAAAATGGTATGAGGAGCAAGGATTTGTCGATAACGTCATCTTCCCATGCGCAACGCTGCATGATGCCGATACCGGACGTATCGCTATCTATTACGGCGCTGCCGACACGTATGTGGGCGTGGCTTACACGACCATCGAGGAAATCGTGAACTATGTAATCGAGACGGACGAAGTCATCGCCGGAGACCATGAAGAGGGCAAACTGTAATCGATGTGAAAGTGTATACAGTTGGCCATTCTTTTTACATTAAGTGAACAGAACACTGGGGAGTAATGCATATGGAGTACATCAAGGGATTTACATTTGGCTGGATGAGTGGCAAGGGTGACTTCCGCAAGCCGGAAGCCAAAGAATCCTTGCGCCTGATGGCTGAACGTACAGGCAGTTCTCATGTTATTTTTGCTCAGGCGGCACATCAGGATCATCCACAGGCAGTAGAAGTGAAATATCGGGGTGCACATCTGGTGGAGGATGATGAACTGGTGGACATGATTCGTTATGCCCGTACACTCGGGCTGCGTATCATTCTGAAACCAACCGTCAATTGCACCGATGGTACATGGCGTGCACACATTAACTTTTTTGATATCGATGTGCCTTGTGAGCCGAAGTGGAAGGATTGGTTCCGCAGCTACATGGCATTTCAGAAGCATTATGCAGGGATTGCAGAGCAGGAAAAGTGTGAGATGTTCATCGTAGGCTGTGAGATGGTGCAATCCGAGCGTCGGGATGAAGAGTGGCGCGAGGTGATCGCCGCTGTGCGTGAAGTGTACACGGGACTAGTGTCATACAACACGGACAAATATCAGGAAGATCATGTGAAATGGTGGGATGCGGTGGACGTGATCTCTTCCAGTGGGTATTATCCCATCGGAGATTGGGAGGCACAGCTGGATCGAATTGAGCAGGCGATTGCTCCCTACGGCAAACCTTTCTTCTTTGCAGAAGCAGGCTGTCCCAGCCGCAGTGGATCAGCCCAGGTACCAAACGATTGGGGACTGGAAGGCGAAGTGAATGCGGAGGAACAAGAGCGTTTCTATGAGGCGATGTTCCGGCATGTCAGTCAGCGTCATTGGGTACGCGGATTCGGTCTGTGGGATTGGAGCGCACATCTGCACGCGGAGAAGGATGCGCTGACCGATGACGGATATGGAGTTTATGGCAAGCCAGCGGAGCAGGTGATTCGAGGTTTCTATGAGGGCATCACTGTAGACGTTTAAACGAGAAACAAGAAGGCGTATGAAGATGGATTTCAGTAATATATCTGCATATGTACTTTCGTGATTACCTTGCTGTGAGCAAGGAATAGCAGATTATTGTGGAACTTATTTTTGCAGTTGCGATTTATATTCAGGTCGAGAGGCTCTTCCTCCTACAGGAAGGGCTTTTTTGGCTATTTTAATAACAACACATACTATGTCGAATTTTGTTGACAAAAGGAGGGCTCCTGCCTATTCTTAATGGATGAATATGATAATCATTATCATAAAATAGAGAAAAGGGGTTCAACATCCATGTCTGTTCAACATCGCAAATCTTCGGCCCTCATGCTGGCAACTATGCTCTTGTTGCTATTCGTTATCGTGGGTTGCAGCAATACAGGAAGTGGAGATGAATCCTCATCTGCTGCTTCGGATCAAACATCTACGAAGTCGATTACGATGTCATGGCCACGTGATATCGGCACAATGAATCCGCACACGTACAATCCTTCGCAATTATTTGCCCAATCCATGCTCTATGAGCCACTGATCAGTTACCAGAAGGACGGAAAACTGGAACCTGCGCTGGCAGAATCATGGACCATCTCCGATGACGGCAAGGTATATACATTCAAGCTTCGCCAAGGTGTGAAATTCTCAGATGGTACGCCATTTAATGCTGAGATTGTGAAAAAGAATTTTGACGCTGTAATGAAAAACAAAGATACACATAGCTGGCTGGGCATTGTAGGTGTGCTCGACAAGACAGAGGTTGTGGATGACCATACTTTCCGATTGACACTCACAGAGCCATATTATCCTGTTCTTCAGGACTTGTCGGTGGTTCGTCCGTTCCGCTTCCTGGGTGAAGCCGGATTCCCGGATGACGGAGATACTTCCCAAGGCATCAAAGAGCCAGTTGGAACGGGCCCGTGGATGCTGGCTGAATACAAGCAGGACGAATATGCTGTTTTCAAACGCAACCCGAATTATTGGGGAACAGCACCAAAGGTGGATCAGATTACGGTCAAAATCATTCCTGACGGTGAAACTCGTGTCCTTGCTTTTGAAAAAGGCGATCTCGACCTGATCTATGGTGAAGGTATGATCAGTCTGGATGCGTTCCAGGAGCTGCGTGACAATGATGAATATGTAACCCAATTGTCTGACCCGGTGGGTACTCGCAGCTTGCTGCTGAACTCTTCTAATCCAAAGCTGTCCGATGTCAGAGTGCGGATGGCGCTCCAGCAAGGGTTTAACAAACAGGCGATGGTGGAAGGCGTGACTTCCGGATTGGAAGAACCAGCCGATACCGTATTGTCCAAAAACTATCCATACACCAATGTAGACCTGGAACCGATCACGTATGACGTGGAGAAATCCAAAGCTTTACTGGATGAAGCGGGTTGGAAACTGCCTGCAGGTGGTACAGTTCGTGAGAAAGACGGGCAGCAGCTTGATTTTGAGATGATTTTTGACAAGACCGATCCGATTCAGAAAGCGATGGCTGAGACCATTCAGGCGGAATGGAGCGAGCTCGGGGTTAAAGTAAACCTCACTGGGCTGGAACTGACGGTTCAGATCAAACGTTTGAAAGCCAATGATTTCGACCTGTATTTCTGGTACAACTATGGCGCTCCATATGATCCACATTCCTTCATTAACGTTGTGGCGAGCCCTGGATTCGGGATTTCCGAGACCTTGAGTGCGTTGCCAATGAAAAAGGAACTGGACGATCAGGTGCATGCAGCACTGTCATCTACAGACGAGACGAAACGCCAGGAGCTGTATGGCTCTATCCTGAAAACACTTCAGGAGCAATCGGCGATCGTACCGATCTCTTATATTAAGAAAACGGCTGTATATCAGAAGAAAATCTCCAACTTTATTTTCCCGGCGAACCGTGACGAGAATCCGTTTGTGGGCATTGAATTGGGCAATCAATAGGTCGTAATTACTTTAAAACTCGGAAATGGTAAGGCCTTGGCAAGGTCATGTAGCTTGATAAAAGGGAGGAAGTTTTGTTGATCAGTTATATCGGTAAACGAATGATCGCGATCATTCCTATCGTATTTATCGCTACACTCGTTACCTTTGCGCTTATTCATATTTCACCGGTTGATCCGGCCGAGGCTTATCTGACAGCCGCTCATATCTATCCCACACCTGAGCTGCTTGCGCAAAAGCGGCATGAGTTCGGCCTGGATCAGCCTTTATTAACCCAATATGCGCATACGATTCAGAAGATTGCCAAGCTCGACTTCGGCACTTCGTATCTCACCAATAAACCCGTATGGGATGAAGTGAAATTAAGGCTTCCCGCTACGGCTGAGCTCGCCTTCTGGAGTATGTTGTTATCGGTTTTGGTGAGTATTCCTTTGGGAATACTGGCGGCGGTGTACAAGAATAGCTGGATTGACATGGTCAGCCGTGCGATTTCCTATTTTGGAGCATCTATTCCGCAATTCTGGCTTGGTTACTTGCTGATCTTCTTTTTCTCGGTGAAGCTGGACTGGCTACCTGTGGAGGGGCGTGGATCGTGGGAGAATCTGGTTCTGCCTACGATTACTCTCTCCTTGATTCTTATTGCGGTTTACACCCGATTGTTACGTTCCAGTGTACTGGAGCAATTGCAGGAGACATATGTGCAGTACGCGAGAACACGCGGAATTCGCGAACGAGTCATTATGCTGAAACATGTGCTGAAAATCGCCATATCGCCCCTTATTACAGGAATGGGCATGAGTATGGGCAAGCTGCTCACAGGCACCATTATTGTAGAGCAGGTATTTTCCTGGCCGGGGTTCGGACGGTACTTTGTCGATGCGATATTTAACCGGGATATTCCCGTGATTCAATGTTATGTCTTCCTGGCGGCCTGCCTGTTCATCGTATGCAATCTGCTCGTTGATCTGGTGCAGCTCGTTATGGACCCACGGATTTCAGCGAAAGGACGGGCAGAACATTGATAAACAAATGGCGTGCGGTATTTAAAGGACAGAGAGCGATCCAGATATGCTCGGTGACTATATTGCTTTTCTTCTTGATCGCGTTATTAGCTCCATGGATTGCTCCTCATGACCCTGTGAAGGTGAATCTGTTGCAGAAGCTGGCGAGTCCATCGCTTGAGCATTGGCTCGGAACGGATCATCTGGGACGCGACAATCTCACTAGGCTGATGTATGGAGCGCGGGTGTCGCTCGGATTTGCCACCCTGATCTTTCTTTCTTCTTTGCTGATAGGTGTCATTGTAGGTTCAATCTCCGGTTACCTTGGTGGCTGGGTGGACAGTCTGCTGATGCGCTTGTGTGAAGGCATTATGGCGTTTCCGAATCTGGTGCTTGTGCTGGGTATTGTGGGGATTTTTGGTCCAGGTCTGATGCAGGTGCTTCTGGCCCTCATGATGGTACAGTGGGTGTATTATGCACGTATCTGCCGGAACATGGTCGTTAGTCTGAAAGAACGGAACTTCATCGCAGCGGCGCGGATTAGCGGCTCTTCCTCGTGGACAATTATCCGCAAACATATCATCCCCAATGTACAGCGTCCGATTGTTGTGATGGGCACGCTGGAGATGGGCTGGGCGATTATGGATATATCCGCTCTGTCCTTCCTGGGACTTGGTATTCAACCACCGAATGCAGAGTGGGGAGCCATGATCCATGAAGGAACGGGGTATATTCGCAGTCATCCGGAGTTGATGATCTACCCGGGTGCATTAATTCTACTGGTAGTCATTACGTTCAACATCTTGGGTGAAGCGTTATCCGAGCGTTATGGCATTGCAAAAAGGTAGTGGTTCGAAACCGAAGGCATATGGAGGTGAACGTAACGATGGATGATGCAGCGAAGGTGCTTGAAGTTCGTGGTCTGCAAGTGAATCTTAGAACAGCGAAGGGTTCAGTCCCGTTACTTGCGCCCATTGATTTTGAATTAAAAAAAGGTCGTGTCTTCGGTCTGGTCGGCGAGAGTGGCAGCGGTAAGACCGTTACGTGTAACGCCTTGCTCCATCTGCTTGATCCGCGCAGGATGGAAGTATCGGGCAGCATCCGTCTGAATGGACGGGAGTTTGGCTCGTTGTCAGGCGAGGAGATGCGGCGCATCCGCGGCAAGGAAATCGGATTTATTATGCAGAATCCGATGAATGCTTTTACACCCGTATATACGATTGGATCTCAATTCATTGAAACCTTGCGTACGCATTCAGGAATGTCCAAAGCGGCGGCCCGAGAGCGGGCGATTGCAGCCTTGGCAGATATGAACCTGCCTGAGCCAGCCAAACTGATGAAGCGATATCCATTCCAACTGAGTGGCGGTATGTTGCAGCGGGTGATGATCGCCATATCGATGTGCCTGCGACCAGCCCTGGTCATTGCTGATGAACCAACGACGGCACTGGATGTCGTGAATCAGTTCAAGGTGCTTCAGGAATTGGATCGTCTACGTACCGAATACGGCACATCCATATTGCTCATCTCCCACGATTTGGGTGTGATCTCGCAAATGGCGGATGAAGTGGCGGTCATGCAGAAGGGGCGAATTGTGGAGCAGGCAGATGTGTACCAACTGTTCGATCACCCGCAGCATGAGTATACGCGGATGTTGTTAAATGCCAGGCCCAGTATGTCTTTGGGACGATAGCGAATGACATGTGGGATGAATCGTTCAGTGAGTGTATGCGTAGAGCGGGTATGAACTGTATTTTGAGTGGGTAGTCGTAGGGGTGGAATGGGCATGGTGATGTGTAATTTCAGCTTGTTCGAAGATTGCTTCTGCCCAGTACAAAAGAGGAGGATGACCTAATGCTTCAGGTACGTGAAGTAAGCCATAGCTATGGCAAACGTAATTGGCTGGATCGTTCAGGAGCGCGTCCTCCTGTGCTGGCAGACATCTCACTTACGATTGAAAAGGGTGTTTGTCTGGGGCTCTTGGGTACGAGCGGGGCTGGTAAAAGTACCTTGGGCAAAATTATTCTTGGTCTGGAGAAGCCCAGCCAGGGTCAGGTTTTGTTTCAGGGTCAGGACATCTATCGATCTAATAAACCCGTGCTTAAGGGATTACGGCGTGATCTGCAGGTCGTGTTCCAGGACTGTTATTCGGCTGTGAATCCACTTATGACTGCCGCGCAGATCATTGGGGAGCCGCTGGATAATTACGAGCGATTTTCGGCAAAAGAACAACTTCGTGTGGTCGGACAACTGCTTGAACAGGTTGGACTTACACCTGAGGATGCAAACAAGCTTCCGCATCAGTTCAGCGGTGGCCAATTACAGCGAGTTAACATCGCACGAGCCATTGCGCTCAAGCCAAAGTTAATCGTACTGGATGAATCGATCAGCAGCCTGGATATGGTGCACCAGACGCAAATCTTAGCCTTATTGGCAGAGTTAAGAACTACCTACGGATTGTCGTACCTCTTTATCACACATGACATTCGGGCAGCCATGACCATCTGTGACCGCATTGCCGTGATGGATCAGGGAAGGATTGTCTATAGCGGTGAGGCCGGCGATTCGGTAATGCAGTCTGATCATCCAGCTGTGCAACAACTGGTTACAGCTATTTTGCCTGAGCATCCATCGGGTCGTATTTCGTTTAGGTAATCGATTGTTCGTGGTGTTGTATGGGCTATTGGTTGGGGTTGCTTACCATGGTTGTTTCCATTGCATTACTGATGCGAAGTCGACTTTCCAAAGGCGGGCGATTGGCGTATCACGCTGACCTGTTTTGCGGTTTTGTCTCTCTAAGTGCAGGTCGCTAACGAACCGAGTGAGTGTTATATGGCGATTTAGCGTGGAATGCAAAATGTAACGAACCTCAGTGAAGTTATTCCGGTGCAAACTAGTTTAAAACCGCCAAATGATACACAGATCGAGGAAATAACGCGTCTACGATTCGTTAAACCTCAGACTTATCGACAATGGCGCTAGTAGCGTGTTTACGGTTCATTAGACCATAATGAATGCTAAAAGGGTTATCCCCTACGTCTTAAACAAGACGTAGGGGATAACCCTTTTTTTAACTGGGAATAGGCACATTTCTGCTTTCTGATATAAGTCAGACTATAATTACAATTGCGCCACTCGCGGAATACAGGACTATCTCCGAATTGCGTTTATCCCCAGATTTTTGATTTAACTTACAACGTGAATATCTGGAGGGAAGCTTATACTTCTGATGAGGTATTTTTTCAGACAATCTTTTACCCCATTTTCCGCCCAAGCTCCTCGATCTTATCCAACCAATTCTTTCTCTGTTCATCTGACTTCTTACCAACTTGATCTACAGTTGTTATCCGCACAGGTTTGATGCCAGTCAGTGCAAATGTGGAGATCTTCATCATTTTATGTGCGGGTTCACCCTGGAACCATTTGAAGTACCAGCTCGGACCATCCATCGTGGTGATCATGCGAGCGGTGCGGCCTTTGAGCAGTTGATCCGGGAAAGGTTTTCCTTTTTGATACTTGAAGGCGTATCCTGGCATGAAGATTCGGTCAACGAAACCTTTCAGCAGGGCAGGTGGTCCTCCCCACCATATTGGGAACACCCATACGAGATGCTCTGCCCACTTGATTGATTCTTGAGCTTGTAGCAAATCTGGTTCAAGTGGAAGTTTATTACGATATCCTCCTTCCAGATTCATGTTGAACGCCAACTCGTTCAGGGTGATCATGCGGACGTCAGCACCCGCCTGCACCGCACCTTTACGGTAGGCTTCGGCTAGTGCGCCGTTGTAACTGGGGGAGACGGGATTGCCTTGAATAATTAATATTTTTTTCATGGAAGATGACACGTCCTGACTATTTTAGTTAATGAACACTAACCTCATGTGCAAAAAGAAAAGGTCACGTGTGACCCGATAATCCATTCATATATCCTAATGGTATGCTGACGATTCTCTTTTAGAAGTTGTTCAACAAGTCCGCCTTTAATTACGAATCATGCCTAGCGGCATCATCCGCATCGAATATGGGATTCAGCTGAAATAAGCGGATGCTTACGAAGGTTGTTTCCTTCGGAAACAATGTAGTTGCTCACGTCGTTTTCCCTACGCTCCGCTACTCCATTTCTGGCTTCATCCCATTTCCATCGTTACTCCTGAGGTAAGTGCCCCAACATTGATGCAAGTCGGTGAACAGTCTCGCCCGTATAAGGTACCAACAGCTCTGGTAGCTCACCTTGCATACTGGAGACCGCCATGCGTGTAATTGCACCGATCACCAGCACGGCTGTGAGCCTCGAATCCTGCTGAGGCAGCTCGCCCCGCATCATTCCCTGATCGATCAGATCCATTAACGCATCCAACGGCTGACGGTAATCCTCGCTGCTCCCGGCTTCAATGAATATTTCATGATTCTGTGAAATCAGCAGCAGCCCGTAGGGATCCTCATCATGCAGATGGAGAACCTCGGTCACCAGTTGCTTGAAGCGTTCCAACACGGGACCTTCCTGTCGAACATACCCGTCAATCAGTGCAGTATAGTCCGCGCAGTATTGGGTGAAGGCTTCCAGGGCAACGGCATCTTTGTTTTTAAAATGTTTGTAGATCGCCGCATCGGTTACTCCGGCGGCGTCACCGATCTCTTTGACGGATATGCCGTCAACGCCTTTGGTTGCGAACAAGCGCATCGCCGCTTGTAGGATATCTTTCTTTTTGCTATCCACATGAGATTTGTTCTTCATGATTGTATAGTAAGTGATTACTAACCAAAATGCAACAAGCACTTTAGAACCTATGACTTGAGATCCTAAATAAGCGCTTACGACCAAAGCTTGCAGGCTTGTGAGTGGCAACGTATGATGAATAGAAATCAACATCGGAGCAGCAGGAAGAACGAAATGGATGGTGGTAGCGTGAACGAAGAGTTGGATGCATACAGTTGGGTGACGCCCGAAGGAATGCTGAATGATCACTATATAACAAGCCGCGAACAGCTGTATCAAGGAATGAACGGTCGATATGTGGAGCGATTCACTGTTCCTACCGGTGAAAGCTATATTTTCAAACCACTGACGAATCCTGCACAGCATGGACGGGAACGATGGATGTACGAGCGTGTGATGTCTGGCCTGCCACCGATTTATCCGCAGCTCATTGCAGCGTCGGATCTTACCCTTGCACCAGCACAGAGCTGGATGATCTACGAGGATCTGGGGAAACTGGTGCATGATTCGCAAGAAGCGACGATGCTCGATGCAGCGGTACATATGGCAGCGTGGCATGCACTGCCTGTTACGGATTGGAGCGAACTGCCTCGCGTAGGCCAGAAACCGTCCATTCGCACGATGCTGGACGAGTTGCAAATGTATAGGCAATCTACGGATGGCCTGTTATCCAGACTGGATATGCGGTTGTCTTCATTGGATTGGGACAAGATTGCCACGTTGATCCTCACGGCAGAGGAAGAACTTCCTACTGTTTTGTGTCACGGAGACCTGCATCCGGGTAACATGGCGGAGGTGGCCGGCAGACTGGTCATATTGGACTGGGAGCATGCCCATCTGAATACGCCGCTGTGGGATATATATCACCTAGTTGATCTCTCGCATCCGCTGTTTCCCAGAACGGTTACGCCTGCATTGCGAGAGCGGGTTATGGATGTTTATTTGGACAAACTGGGGAGCCTGGGCGTACAGATTAAACGGGTTTCTTTTGCAGAATGGTACGACGCCTATGCTATTGTATTTTCGCTCTGGATGCTGCGTTTGATTGATGGTGACCTGAGGAGTGAGGAATGTGTGTGGCCGAAGGAACAGCTGCGGAACCAATGGCTTGAGACGGCAGCAACGCTGGAACAGTGCATGAAGCACATGGGTGAGGAATAGAAATGAGGGGTGAGAAGCTTGCGTAAAGTCGGACTTGTTATGCGTAAAATTCAATTCACGGAAGCTCAGGGGCCACGCGTATTTGCGGATCGACTGAAGCAGATTGGTCTGGAGCTGGGCGTGGATATTGTGTTCATCTCGCCAGAGCGTCATGTCAGCGGATACGACTGGTTACCAGGGTATGAGCATGAGAAAGGTGACCTGGTGAATTACGATATCGTGCTGGACCAGATTCATAGCCAAAATATAGAGCATGTCATCTACACCGTATCCGGGTTTACGTTTTTGAAGATGTTTTTACCGAAGAGTGTATTGTTTCCGCATAGTTTCCCTGATCCCGCACTGACGGGATATGAGATGATGAAGCCATTTTATACGATGGTGGATAAAGCGATTGTACAGACCGAGTTTTTGAAAACAGAACTGGGCCGCAATTTCGGCGTACATGACGTGAACGTCATCCCGATTGGTTTTAGCGAAGAGCTGGCGAATCGGCACTATGACCCGAGCCAGGTTGTGCATAATCGGGTGCTCTGGATCGGTCGGGATGAGGCGAACCGTCGCCCGGATCTAGTTTTGGAATATGCTCGGCAGAACCCGGACAAGGAAGTATATATGGTGTTTGGCGGTGTACGCTATAAGGAAACCATGAAGAAGTACGACATTCCTTCCAACGTGAAGCTGAAGTTTGCGCTCACACAGGATGAGATATTTACGTTGATGAACTCATCCAAGGTGTATTGGAGCTGTTCGGCCTTTGATACGTTTGCGATGCCGCTGACGGAAGCGATGGCAATGGGCAAAATGGTCGTGAAACCGGAGCATGCTTGCTACGGTCACATTCGATCCACGCATGCCTTTGCAGGCAACGAGGATAACTGGTTTGAACTGGTGAACATGGCTGCGGCCGCGCCGCGCAGTGTGTCAGAAGACAACCGGGAGTATGCGTTTGGTGCTTTTTCGCGCACGAAGATGAAAGAAGGCTACCGGAACTTTTTCTCAGATTGGTTGAAGTAACGTAAGGTCTGTAACAAAGGGCTTGATCCATCCAGCAACAGGAGGGGAACCTTATGGAAGTACTGATCTTGTGGACATTGGGAATGTGGGCGGTGCAGCTACTGATTGAATGGCTGATCTACCGGATGCAAGGACGGCGAATGACGTGGGTTCAATATATTTTGCCATGTGTAGCCTTGCTCGGTGGTGCCGTTGTAATCATGATCAGCATCGATATTGGCGGGTGGAATGGCATCGGATATGCCCTGCTCGGCGCATCACTGGGTACCTCGGGAATGTTAACACTTATTACGGTGGCGATCAGGGATGTAATGCTTCGGCGACGGGGCAGGAATTAAGCGTAAGAATGAAACTACTGTACAGTAAGATTGAATTGGGCGAAGGGATGGTTGCGGAAACGCATTCGTATGTGATATATTGACATTAATTATGACAAGGGAGGTGAAGACAGGTGAATCACGAGATGCTTAACAACCGTATTAGCCAGCTGCCGATTGCTATGGCTGGCATTGTTCATACTTTTCTGACCAACGGGAGAAGTCTGTCCAATTTTGAATATACGGAAGTTAACATTTGCGAGAAGATGCCTGCCTTGACCTCATTCGGACGATAAGCGATATTGCTTGAATTCTGAAGGGCCGCGGAGCTAACCTCCTGCGGCTCTTTTTGTGTTGCGGTCAGGATCTTCCATACCATAGGAGGAACCTTATTATGATGATGATTAGCGCGCAACAACTGACTCAATACCACGGAGCACATCTGGTGCTGGACGGCATTACGTTTGAGATTATGGAAGGTGACAAGGTCGCCCTGATCGGCCGCAACGGAAGCGGCAAGACCACACTTATGCGCCTGATGGCAAGACTGAACAAGCCGGATGAAGGGCAATTAATGATCAAGAAAGATACACGAATGGGATATGTGGCTCAGGTTCCAGAAGGATTGGATGACCATACCGTACTGGATGTGCTGAGCCTTGGATTTAAGGAGCTTATGATATGTCGCACGCAAATGAAGGAAATGGAGCAGCAGATGTCCGATCCGGCATGTGCAGCAGACGCTAATCAATTGGAGCGCCTGCTGAAACGCTACGCGGCACTGCAAGAACAGTTCGAGCGTGAGGGTGGATACGAAATGGATGCCCGGATCGATCAGGTGGCGGACGGTTTGGATATCGCCAAGGCGCATTATGGTTGGCGCTTTGGTTCCCTGTCCGGTGGGGAGCAGACTCGGGTGGTGCTGGCTTCACAGCTAATCGTAAGACCCGACCTGTTATTGCTGGATGAGCCGACGAATCATCTTGATCTGGAGCGGGTCGAGTGGCTGGAAGGATTTTTACGAGAATATCCCGGCACCATTGTCCTGATCTCGCATGATCGTTATTTTCTGGATCGGGTAGTGAATCGAACACTGGAGCTGGAGGATGGAGAAGCAGAAACATCTGCTGGCGGTTATACGGAATATATGAAAGTGAAGGAACAACGGCTGTTGCAGCAATTCGAGGAGTTTAAAGAGCAGCAGAAGGTTATCAAGAAAATGAAAGAAACGATTCGCCAACTTGAGGAATGGGGTCGTGTGGGTGGCAATGAAAAGTTCTTCCGGCGGGCCGCTTCCATGCGCAAGGCGCTGGAGCGGATGGAACAGGTGAAGCGTCCTTTACTGGAGCGCCGCAATGCCGAGTTCGATGTGCGTCCTACGGATCGAACGGGTAAACGGGTAGCGGTATTGGAACAGGTCGAGAAAAGCTATGGTGAGCGTGAAATCCTGCGCGGAATCTCGGGTCTGCTGGAATATGGAGATAAAATTGCACTCATTGGCCGCAATGGTTCCGGTAAGACGACCCTGTTCAAGCTGTTGCTTGGTGAAGAGCAACCCAATGCGGGCAAGCTGGAGTGGGGTGCTCGCGTGGATGTGGGATATCTGGCTCAACAGGAGGAACCTACGAATCCAAAGCTGAACGTACTTGAATACTTCCGTCTGGAAGCAGGCGTTGAAGAGGGAGAGGCTCGCGGAATTCTGGCCCGATATCTGTTCTATGGAGCGGATGTCTCCCGCTCGGTGGGACAGTTATCTGGTGGGGAATGGACGCGTCTGCGGCTAGCTCTTCTGGTGCAACGCAAACCCAATGTACTGCTGCTCGATGAGCCAACCAACCATCTGGATATCGCATCCAGAGAAGCGCTGGAAGAGTCGCTGGTTGATTTTGAAGGGACCGTACTTGCCATCTCGCATGATCGGTACTTCGTCAATCGCCTCGCTTCCCGTGTGTGGGAACTGGAGGACGGTCAGATGACCGCTTATCTGGGAGACTATGAGGCGTATCGTGAGAAGAAGCTTGATTTGCAAGCTCGTGCGGCGGCGAGAGGCCAGGCTACGGCAGGAGCGGGAGTTTCTTCTCGTGGGGACGCCAAGTCAGAGATGAAGTCAGGTTTAACGTCCGCGCCCGGCGGAACTTCCAGATCAGGGAAGAAACCAGAAACAAACTCGACAATGAACGGTTCCACTGTTGCGGCTACCGAAGGAAGTCGTGATTATGAAGCTTCTACTGAATCAAGCAAGTCGTTGACCCCTTCGGCAGCAGCTGCATCGAAACATAGAAGTGGCAATGGCAACAAACCGTCTGCGGAGAAGCTGGAACAGACGTTGGCTCGTCTTGAGGCACAGATTCAGGTGCTGGACCAACAGTTGGAATTTGTGCAGAACAATCCGCTTGAATTGGAACAAATCTGGAATGAACGTGAGCAATTGTCCACTGAATATAATGATGTATTGGCACAATGGGCTGAGTTATAAGTCCGAATGGCATGATCATAAGATTAAACAAGTGCGGTCGGAGAGTCTTCTCCGGCCTTTTTGAACTGAATTACATACCAAACGCAGAAAACAGTATGTTATTTCCTGCTTCGTTAATCGGAGAACGAAGGTAGCCAACATGTTCTTTATTACATGTCATGGGGAATAGTGTAACTTTTTACCTCCCCATGCGTTAAATACGTTTGTATGAATTGAAACGGCTCACCTAAGAGCTTACAAAAAGGGAGGTTATCGGTATCTATTATTCATTGACGTATCGGAGTTGGTCGGATGATCGACAGGCGGAGACGGGGGTGCTGGAACAGACTTCAGTCACACGAGATGAACTGTTCATGCGCAAACTGGTGGATGCCACCTTGGTGAAAAACAAACTCTGGGCGCATCTGTCCAATGAATGCCAGGATGGGCGGGAACATGCAGTATATGTAACGGCGTATGAGCAACAGATGCCGGATGTGTACGGTGCGGCGATTGCGGACGCTGCGCTGGTAATGTGCAAAATGTCCTCCATGTACAGTGCAGAGTATATGTTGTGGAATGGAAGTTCATTTCAGGAGTTGGAACTCACAGCTTCCTCCACCTATACGATGGAACTTGCCGAGCAACTGCTGGACCATTACATGGTTCGCGCTGGCAAGACGTATGAATTCCTGTATTCCGTGCTGGATGCGGATCGCAAGAAAGTGTTGTTTTATATGAAAGAGGTGGATCTGTGATGAGTGACCAAGAGCGGGGGCAAGCATCGAAACCCGGGTCAAAAGCGAAACTGGTTGCTTTCTCCCTGATGCTGGCGGTTCCTGCCGTGTTATCCGGTTGTGGCAGCAACAATGATGAATGTGACCCGGAGTATGATACCGGATGTGAATATGATTCCAGCAGTGGGCACTATTACTACGGTGGGTCGTCGTATCGAAGCAACAAGGATAGTAACAGCTCCTATAGCAAATCCAAGTCCAAATCAAGCGGCTTCGGTAGCTTCTTCCGCAGCTCGGGAGGATAAACGGATGAGGCAAGTGGTTCAACTGCCGTTAAGTCACGAAGAGGTATTTCAGGGTGAGGCGGGACAACAGATTCCATACCATCGAATGTACGGGAAGCAATATTGTGTGCCTGCATTAACGGTCTATTCTCTCTCGGAGGTAGAGGAGTTGCGTATTGCAGCCGAGGCGGTAGACGGCATTTACTGTAAAGTGATGCGATTTATCCAGCAATACATGCCGGATTCTTTTTTGGAGTATCAGTTGGGTATACATCCGGGGCTTATCCCAGCGGCACGTATGGAGTTGGTAACTGGAGGCATTACCCGTCAGGACTGGATTATTGGAGAGGCTGGGCCCAAGTGTATTGAAAATAATACGGACACCCCTACGGGTATACCGGAGGCTGCTGCATTGGAAGATATCCTGGTCGGTCTTGCTGAGGATGCTACGCTAACTGCACCATCTGCCGAGATGGATGTATGTATTCGGGAGTGTTTTAGGATATGGCTCGAATTCTACGCAAACCAAGGATTGCAGGGTCCGGTGACATTCACTTCTTTTGGCGAACATGTCGAAGATCGAACAAATACGGAATACCTGATGAGACGTTGTCAGGAAGCCGGATACGATGTCTTCTATGCTCCACTGGATGAACTGGAGATTGTTCCGGGGGAGGCGCTTTACCATCAGGGTCGGGAGATTAACCTGCTGTACCGTCTCTATCCGCTGGAGTATCTGATCGATGATCGGGATGAGACGACAGGAGTGGACATTGGCGTAGCCCTGCTTGATCTTGTACGGGAGGGACGACTTGGCCTGATGAATCCCGTTCAGCATGTGCTGATGCAGAGCAAAGGCTTCATGGCGGCAATCTGGTCGCTCTACGAGCGGAACGAGCAAACCCCGGAATATTGCGGGTTTACCCTCTTTGATGAAGCAGAGATGGACGTGATTTCCCGATATCTGCTGCCCACCTATTTTTCAGCTGAGCCTTTCGAGCTGAGCGCCATACCATATGTAGCCAAAAGTTATTGGGGGCGCGAAGGCAGAGGAACTCTTTTGCTGGATGGAGAAACGGACAATGCCTTTGGAAAGCAGGATATAGAGTATTCCCTTAGCGAGAAACTGGAATCGAATCTTGCAACTGGAGCGACAGACGAGGATGAAGAGATTACAGCTTATTACGAAAATCAGCCCAAAATCTATCAGCAGCTGGTTCCAATGGAGCAGGCCGTGATCGAGACGAAAGATGGAGCGTACAGCGGTTATCTGCTTACAGGGGTGTTTGTTATCGGTGGGCGTTTGGCTGGGATACTACCACGGGTCGGGGAGAAAGTAACCGGAGATATGGCCTATTATTGCGCGGCTACGGTTCGTGAACGGATGAATGATGAGGAGGAGAAGGAATGGAGAACTTGGGATTGAACCTCGTGAATGTCGCGGTGGGTGTAGGCATTCTGCTGGTGGTATTGGTATGTGGATATTTCGCTTTTAGCAAATTGACCCGGTATAACGATAGTGAGGAAATCGCCAAAGGTAACGAGGCGGCAGGTATGTATATGGGCAGCAAATTGCTGGGACTGTGTATTATTGTGGGGATGGTATCTTTCTCGACGCATTCGTGGTTGGATATGCTGCTGTGGTCGGCGTTTGGAATTATTGTGTTGTGCCTGGTCTATATTATATTTGATTTCCTGATTCCAAAAATGCGGGTGTGTGACGAAATTGCACGAGGCAATATGGCGGTAGCCCAGCTGCTGCGTTCGATTATCATCGGCGTTTCCATCGTCATTGGTACGTTTTTGATGTAAAATAGGCCTAGAGATAAACGATAATTTAGAATGAATATAGTGTTTACACGAAAACGAAGAGGACAGAAAAAATCTGGAGAAGCGAAGCGTTCGCCTTTATCATCGGATTTTTACCTTTGAAAGAAGGTATACAAAAAAATCTGAGGGTAACAGCGATCTTAAGATTGTTCTGTACGCAGAGTTATTAAGTGTAATGTTGTATTTTTGTTCTAAATGAATATCAAACGGAAGAAGGAGCGCGGCATCATGAGAAGAGTCATCATCGATACAGATACAGCAGGAGACGATACGATTGCGATCCTGACGGCATTGCACCACTTTCAGGTGGAAGGCATCACCATTACGGGCGGTAACGTACAATTCGACCAAGAGGTTGAAAATGCCCTGTACACGGTACAGGTTGCTGGACATGGCGGCAAGGTGCCTGTATATAAAGGTTGCGAGCGTCCGCTAATGGCCTACGGTAAGGCTCAGCACCGCACAGTGGAAGACGTGCATGGCGATGACGGCATGGGCGGCGCGCATTTCCCGAAGGCGGATCAACGTCCCGAGAGCGGGCATGCGGTTGATTTCATCATTGAGAAGGTGCACGCACATCCAGGTGAAATTGAGCTGTTGGCGATTGCCCCTTTGACCAACATTGCAATGGCGATCCAGAAGGACCCAACCATTATTCCGGAGATTGCTCACCTGTACATCATGGGCGGAACGAATAATGCACTCGGCAATATCACACCAGCAGCGGAGTATAACTTCTATGTAGACCCGGAAGCGGCGAAAATTGTACTGCATGCAGGCATTCCGATCACGATGGTTGGCTGGGAGATGTGTACGCAATATTCAGTGATGGACGACGATGATCATGCAGAGATTGCAGCTCTCGGTACATCGGGTGCCGATTTCTTCACTGCAATCAACAAAGTGGTTATGCAGTTCAACAAGTCGGTACATAAACTCAATGGCACAACTCATCCCGATACGTTGCTAATGGCTGTTGCGGCAGATGAATCCATCATGACCAAGTCGGGTCAATATTATGTGGATGTGGAAGCGGCTGGAGAACTGACGCGCGGATACAGTGTGGTGGATATCAACGGACGTTTTGGCAAAGAGCCGAATGTACGTGTATGTGAAGCCATTGATCGGCCCAAGTTCAAATCCATGCTGCTGGACGTTCTCTCAGCGATCCAATAAAGCAGGAATTTAACTACAGGAAAAAGAAGAAAATCCGTGCCTATCCCAGGTACGGATTTTTTATTGCCCATTTTTGGCATAACTACTTCACCTGTCGTAGTAAAATGTGCTATACTTCAACTACTACGACAGATGAAGTAATGAGGAGGAGTATCTTTTGTGATCAGCAGTGACGTTATACGTGGCTACAATGATACGCTGATCCTCTACATGCTGCTCGAAGGGGAGTCGTACGGCTACGAGATTTCCAAGAACATCAGGCAGCTGACAGAGGAAAAGTACGTCATGAAGGAGACGACATTATACTCGGCCTTCACCCGATTGGAGAAGAACGGTTATATTGAATCGTTTTACCTGGATGAGAATAGTTTGGGAAAGCGCCGTACCTATTACCGGATTACGCTGCCCGGCCTCGACTATTACAGAGAAAAGTGTGAGGAATGGAAGGTTACGCAGGAGGTTGTTAATCTATTTATCAGGGAGTTGTGACGGAACATGGAGACAATTATGGTGTATCTGGAGAACATGTTTGCTGGTCTACCGAAGACACCCGAGGTGGAGCATCTGAAGCAGGAACTCCTTTCGGGGATGGAAGATAAGTACCTGGAGTTGAAGCGGGAAGGCAAGTCGGAGAATGAAGCCATCGGTATTGTGATCTCAGAATTCGGTAATATCGAGGAGCTAACTGCAGAACTCGGTATTCAACCAGTCAGTGCGGAAGAGGCAGTACCTGTGCTGACGGAAGAAGAAGCCTACGCATATACCACTGCAAAAAGAAATGCCGGATTTTGGATCGGGCTGGGTGTTTTATTGTGCGCGTCGGGTGTGGCGTTTCTGATTTTCATGGATACTTTATTTGAGAACTATGCCACTTCAGCTGCAAACCGTTCGGTGGAAACAGGGGCTGTACTGGGCCTGATCGGCATGTTCGTGCTGATTGCCATTGCGGTAGGCATGTTCATTCACAGTGGCATGAAGCTTGAACGCTTCAGTCATATGGAGAAGGGCTTCCAGCTTCCTTATACACTTAAAATGAGTATTCAGCATAGTCGGGAGAGCTTCGCGCTGACTTATCGTATAGCCATCATTACGGGTGTCTGCCTGTGCATTCTGTCTCCTGTGTTTATTTTCGCAGCCTCCTCTATCAATGATAACTACGCCTCTTATGGTGTATCTGCCTTTATGGTTATGGCTGGGGTAGGAGCATTCCTGTTTGTATATTACGGCAATATTCAGGGGGCTTACACGAACTTGCTGGAGAAGCACCAGTTGACGGTAGAGAAGAAGCAAGAAGTAAAAATTGTGAGAGCCGTGGAAGCGATTGTATGGCCGCTGGCGACAGCCATCTTCTTGTTCACAGGCTTTGTATATCAACGGTGGGATATCAATTGGGCCATATTCCCGATTACAGGCATTCTCTCCGGCAGCTTTAGCAATGTGTACCATATTATGAAAAGCAAAAATCCGTCCTGAGTACTGCTTTAGCTAGTAAAGCCCACTTGATCTATATTGATCAGGTGGGCTTTTTTTGCTCCATTTAATCTAACCTTGCTTCAACAAAAAAGAGCGGATGCCTGTCGTGACCAGATCATGGTCTTCCTCATCAGGTAAACCCGATACCGTAATGGTGCCGACTTGTCCCTCATTTTTCAGAATCAGCGGGAAAGCGCCACCAGCCAGGACATAGTCCGATGAAGGCAGATTGAAATCCTGCTCAAGCGTTTGGTCCTCTTTTCTTAACCGCAGAGCCGTATGCCATGAGCTGGATGAGAAATGATTCACCACGTTGTTCTTGCGGCGAATCCAGTCTTCGTTGTCGGGATGAGTGCCTTCCATCGCATGCAAAAAGAGACGATGTCCTTTCAGGGTGATGTCGATGGTCACGGCTTGGGAACGACGCTTCGCTTCTTCAACCAGATGCAGGCCAAGTTGGAGTGCTGTTTCAGAATCAAATTTGCCAAATATCAAGTCCTTTTCTTCCTGCTGCATTTCCTTTAATTTCTCTGTCGTGGTCAGGTTCAAATTACAGGCAGCCCCTTTACATATATGATTGATGTCTACATTCGACATGAATGAGTGTAGTCCCTTCTGGATGCAGTCTGAACGATGTTAGTGGACGTTATTTGCGTGGTTAAAGATCGTTCATTTGGATACCGTACACCGGCTGTGTTAAAGTGAAGGGAACCTAATAAACATAACTCTTAAAGTTAAAATAAGTTATCGCTCAGTAGGCAGGAGGAGAAGCACGATGCTGTTTTATTTTGTAGCACTGCTGGTGACCTTGGTGGATCAGGGAACCAAGATTGCAGTGAGAATGTATATGGAAGTTGGCGACGTGATGAGACTGGGTAACTCGGGCATGCAGTTACAGCATTACGAGAACAGTGGAATGGCGGGCAGCATGTTTCAGGGAAATGCGCGTCTGTTCGGTGTGATTGCTGTTCTGTTCATAGCAGGCATGCTGTATTACCGGAGTAAAGGTGAGATTCGCGGTTTCTGGATGCAAGCTGGCGCGGGCTTTATGGTCGGTGGAGCTTTAGGAAATGCACTCGATCGATTTATCTATGCCCGGGTCACGGATTTTCTCGTGTTTCCGTCAGGACGCGGGATTTTGAATCTCGCTGATGTCGCAATTAACATCGGTGTGGTCATGATCATCATCGGCATGTTGATTCGTGCATATCAGAGTTATCGGGCCAAGCGTTTACGTAATGCTTTGCCGAAGGTTGAGCGTTCTTAATAGGTTGGATAAAAGCGTTACAGTGGCTGAATATAAGCTTAATAAATGTAGGACATTGGATATCATCCGGTGTCCTTTTTGTTATGCCTGATTCAGGTCATGGGAAGAACTGCCTTGATTCATTTTTATCGAAACCGTTTTAGAAATAATAAAGACTTCTATCATCCGTTCAGATTGAAGTTAGTTTGGAAGGATTAACCAAATGGTTATTTCACCATTTGAATGGGTAAATCTTTACGTATATAAAGTGAAACTAAGATATACACGAACACGGAGAGTGCAGAACCAATCTGAAGAAGCGTAGTGTGCGTGTTTATCACCGGATTTTCCCTTTCAGGAAGGGAATCAAAAAAAAATCTGGGGATAACAACGATCGGAAGATGGTACTGCAATCGGAGTGACACCGTGTAAATCACATTAGTTCAATTTATAAAGCTGAGGGAGGTACAACATGAGAACAACGCTTACCAAGGCTCTCGGGACAATGTTGCTGTGTGGAATGATGGCTGTACTTCTATCTTCCTGTACCAGTGGGGATAGCGCGAATGGCAAAGTGCAGATTGAGTTTTTCCAGAACAAGCCTGAAGCCAAAACAACCTTTGATGAATTGATTAAGACGTTCAACGCGGAGCATGACGATATCCAGGTGACACAGGTGAATCCACCCGATGCGGAGACGGTATTAAAGACACGTGTCGTCAAAAATGATATACCGGATATTATGGCTATGGGTGCAACCGACACCTATTCTATTCTTGCCCAGAGTGATATTTTCACCGATCTGACGGATAGTTCATTACTCCAGACGATTGATCCGAACTACATACAAATGCTGAAGGATCTCACAGGCATGGACGAAGTGACAGGTATTCCTTACGCGACTAATGCAAACGGCATCATGTACAACAAAACGTTGTTTAAGGAAATGGGATTGGACGTGCCCAAGACGTGGGATGAACTCATTACGACCGCCCAAAAGATCAAGGATGCAGGTGAGGTTCCATTTTACTTCACATACAAGGATGACTGGCAGACGAGCCTGCCCTTCAATGCACTTGGCTCCAATCTGGTCGGTATTGATTTCTACCAAGAGCGGCGCGATGACAAAGTGACCTTCAAGGAGAAGTACCGCGAGGTAGCCGAGAAGCAGCTGGAACTCATGAAGTACGGTCACGGCGATAACTTTGGTAAAGCTTATTCGGATGGTAACCGTGCTTTTGCAAATGGTGAAGCCTTTATGTACATCCAGGGAACCTGGGCCATCTCGGAGATTCGCAAAGCGAACCCAAATGTTGACATCGGTTTCTTCCCATTCCCTACGGGCAACGATGCAAGCGAGATCAAACTGGTGAACGGGATCGACTCCCTGTTTACCATTGCAGCGGACACGCCTAATCGCGAGCAGGCGGAGACGTTTATTGCGTTTCTGTTAGAGCCCGAAAATATCGGAAGATACATTGACGAGCAGACGCTGTTCTCTGCGGTCGAAGGTGTGAAGCAGGATGATCCTGCTGTACAGGAATTGATGCCATATATTGAGCAGGGTAAGGTCATTGACTTTGCCGATCACTATATTCCGGCTGCGGTGCAGCTGAATTCCATCGTACAGTCCTTTTTGCAGAACCAAAACATCGACAACTATCTAGATACACTCGACAAAGAATGGGACAAGGTTGCCAATCGGCGCTAGGCCTGGTCTGAAGGAGGATGGAATATGAACAAGCGTATCGCACCCTATTACTGGATGACGGTCCCGGCGGTAGTATTGTTCTTCGTATTTATGACACTGCCGGCCCTCCAGGGCATCTATTACTCATTTACGAATTATAACGGATTCGGGAAAGAGTATGATTTTGTTGGCTTCAAAAACTATTTCAACTTGTTCCAGGATGACAATGTAGGTAACGCCTACTGGTTTACGTTCAAATTTGCGATCGTTGTGACGATCCTGACCAATATCCTGAGCCTGCTCATTGCACTCGGGCTGAATGCCAAGATCAAGTTCCGTAACTTTTTCCGCGGCATCTATTTCCTGCCCAATATTCTGAGTGTGCTGATCGTAGGTTACATATTTAACTACCTGTTCTCCAACGTATTCCCGATCTGGGGACAAAATCTGGGTATCAACGCGCTATCCACCAACATTCTCGGCAGCGAGAGTCTGGCTTGGATCGGTATCGTCATTGTTGCAGTATGGCAATCGGTGGCCCTGAATACGATTCTGTATTTGGCTGGTCTGCAAACGATACCAACGACACTGTACGAGGCATCCAATCTAGACGGTGCAGGCAAATGGCGTGAATTCTGGAGCATTACTTTCCCGCTGATTGCACCTTTCTTCACCATTAATATGGTGCTGGCGATGAAAAATTCACTTATGGTCTTCGACCAAATCGTAGCCTTGACCAACGGTGGTCCCGGACGGGCGACGCAGTCCATCTCTCATCTGATCTACACCGGCGGATTTGAAGGCGGCGAATATGCATATCAATCTGCGAACTCGGTTATTTACTTCATCGTTATTGCGGTGATTTCAATTCTGCAAATCCGGTTCCTGCAAAGAAGGGAGATGGATCTGTAATGAGAAGCCGTACACGAATCAATTGGCTCGTTATGCTGCTCGTTGTGCTGGGTACCCTGTTTATCCTGTTCCCATTGTATATGACCGTTACGATTGCTTTGAAAAATCCGGAACAGATGGCCCAATCGGTCTTTGCCATTCCGACAACGCTTCACTGGGAGAATTTCGCGAGGGCTATCGACATGACGAACTTCTTCCAATCCTTCCGTAACAGTGCGATCGTTACCGCATCCACCGTGCTTTTGACGTTGCTCAGTAACTCGATGGTAGCCTATGCGATTGCGCGGAATATGCAGAAACGCAAGTTTTTCAAAGGATTGTATTATTACTTCGTCAGCGCGATGTTCATTCCGTTCCCGATCATCATGCTGCCGATTGTTAAGCTGACCGCATCTCTGGAGATGACGAATCTGGTAGGTCTGATCCTGCTTCACACGGTATATGGTCTGGCATTTAACGTATTTGTGTACGTTGGATACATCCGGTCCATTCCGGTGGCGCTGGAGGAAGCGGCGTTTGTGGATGGGGCGACAACCTGGGGCACATTCTGGAAAATCATTTTCCCGCTCATGGCACCGATCAGTGCCACGGTTGGTATTCTGACTTGTCTGTCCACGTACAACGACTTCTTGCTGCCACTCATTATTATCAGTGATCCGGGACAATACACGCTGCCGCTGGTACAGTATGTATTCCAAGGGCAGTTCAATACTGAATTTAACCTTGCGTTTGCATCCTACCTGCTCGCGTTGCTACCGATGATTATCATCTATCTGTTTGCACAGAAGTGGATCATCAACGGGGTTACCCAAGGGTCTGTAAAATAAAATAGAGCAAGCATGGCTGAACATTCATCATGAAATCCATCCATGAATTAACTCCAAACCGAAGTCTGGGCGAATATCGTCCAGGCTTTTTCATGCTTTTCCAATCATTTTCAATATTTTTGAAAAAAATAAAAATATTTTCGTAAAAGCAGATGCTTTTTCAGAAAGACTGTGCTACTATACCCTTTGTTTACATTTTGAAACAATTAGTTACGATGTCGGAAATCATAGAGCAATATCCATTTTACGGAGTTTAAAGAGGTGACATCATGAGTGCAGCCGTTACAGAGACCGGGACACAACAACAGGGCAAACAGCTTAATCTGTTCACACTGACCTGGCCGATTTTTCTGGAAGTATTTCTATTTATGTTGATGGGTACAGTCGATACGTTGATGATCAGTTCCGTATCAGACAATGCCGTGGCGGGAATCGGGGCGTCGAATCAGATTATTTCAATTGCCATACTGCTGTTGGAGGTCGTTGGTAATGGGGCAGCGATTGTGGTCGCCCAATATATCGGATCGAAGAAGCTGTATGAAGCAGCCAAAATCACAGGTATGGCGATTACGCTCAACCTTGTGGTGGGACTATTGCTCAGTGGAGCATTCCTGGTGTTTGGCGGATTTTTATTGGAGAAAATGAATGTGCAGGGCGAAATCCTCGTCTATGCCAAATCGTATATGCACATCGTTGGTGGAGCCATCTTCCTTCAAGCGCTAATCAACTCACTGGCTGCGATCATTCGTACGCATGGATTCACAAAAGAGACGATGTACGTCTCCGTATTTATGAACGTGCTTCACGTTGGTTTAAACTACATTTTGATCTTTGGTCACTTCGGCATGCCAGCTCTGGGTGTAGAGGGTGCAGCAATCTCGACGATTGTAAGTCGTTTTGTCTGCCTGTTAATCTTCTTCTGGCTGATGTATCGCGTGACGGAAGTGCGAGTAGAACTCAAATTCTATCTGCAATTTACGAAAAATTATGTCATGAAGATTCTGAAGATTGGTGTACCATCCGCAGTGGAACAAATTATGTACCACTCATGCCAGCTCGTCTTTTTCTTCTATGCTACATTCCTGGGCGCTGAAGCGCTGGCTTCTCGCCAGTACGCAACCAACATCTCATCCTACATCTATCTGTTCAGTCTCGCAATTGGGATGGGAACGGCAATTATGGTTGGACGTCTCGTTGGTGCGAAGCAGCAGGAAACGGCCTATCACCGGGTCTGGAAAAGTGTGAAATGGGCCATGATCGTAACCATTGCCGTCGATCTGGTGGTCATTGCATTCCGCGTACCACTGGTGAGTCTGTTCACGGATAATCCGGAAGTCATTCGCATTGCTGCACAGGTTATTCTGCTGAGCATTGTATTGGAGACCGGACGCACCACTAACATCGTCATCATTAACTCGCTGCGTGCAGCGGGGGATGCCAAGTTCCCGGTGTACATGGGGCTGATCTCCATGGTCTGCCTGAGTCTGCCACTGGGCTACCTCTTTGTATTCCAGCTGAATATGGGGCTGGCGGGCATCTGGCTCGCCATTGCGGCGGATGAATGGACGCGTGCCTTCATCATGTACTTCCGCTGGAAGAGCCGGGCTTGGGAGAAACATGCGCTTGTGGATCATGACGAAGAGGATCATGGTATAGCGCAACCTGTGCCTGCGGTATAAATGAAATAGTGAAGATACGAAAAACCGATTAAGGGTTCGAGCCCTTGATCGGTTTTTTTTAGCAAAAATGATCAAAACGGAGATAACTCATTCACGTATAGTAAGGATATGGAAGGGGGCTTTACCTCAGTTGAGCCGTTACCGTGCAATGATTCAGCAAAGTTTGTTCTATATTGAGACTCATCTGCATGAGCAGATTGGGCTGGAAGAAGTGGCATCTGAGGCATTATTATCGCCGTATCACTATCACCGAATTTTCCGTAATGAGGTGGGCATGACCGTGGTGGATTATATCCGGAACCGACGGATGAGTCTGGCGTCCACGACCTTGCGATCGACGGACGCAGGCATTTTGGACATCGCCCTGGCATGTGGTTTTGAGAGTCAGGAAGCCTTCACCCGCGCATTCCGCAAATTATATGGCATGCCACCAGGACGTTTTCGCAAACTGTTCGATCTGAAATTATTCGAAGGAAGAACCAGAGGAGGAGAATTACAGATGAATCAATCGTCAACGATTACAGGTTGGATGTTAACCGGAAGTCATCCGCAAAATTATGAGATGGGCATTGATCCTGCTGAAGTGCATCAGGGAAAAGCATCAGGATATTTGAAAGCCGTTACGCCAATGGAGCCTAACGAGTTCGCAACGATGATGCAACAGTTCAGAGCGGACAAGTATGTGGGTAAGCGGATGAAGTTATCGGGATTCGTGAAGACCGAGCGTGTGGACGCGTTCTGCGGATTATGGATGCGGGTGGATAATAACGTGCATGATGTACTTCAATTTGATAACATGCATGATCGGCCTATTACGGGTACGCAGCCATGGAACCAGTATAGTATTGTGCTTGATGTGCCGGAGGGCAGCGCGGTCATTTCGTTCGGAGTAATTTTAAATGGCAAAGGAAAAGTGTGGGTCGACAGTTTCCGCTTCGAGGAAGTTGACCTGAACACACCGCTGACGCACATGGAGACAGAGTATGAGATGTCGGACGAGCCGTTGAATTTGTCATTTGAGGAGTAGATGCAGAGGAGATCAAAAATGGTTGCCAATATAGCATTATGAATTAGGAATCTACAGACCAAGGGCTGATCCAATCACGGGTTGGCTCTTTTTGTTGCCTTTGGGGTATAAAGAAAGTAGAGCAACGTCCAAGCTGAGAGGACATGAGCTTCTCATACAAATTGATAACTCATCCATAGCCAATTAACATAGACCTTGCTAACATAAATAAAAAGAACTGAATATTTACACGAAAACAAAGAGTGCAGAACCAGTCTGAAGAAACAAAGTTCAAAGCTTTCTGTCAGAAAGCTACTTCGGAAGCATATGCTACGCCCTTTATCAACTAACAGCGATCAGAAGACGGTACTGCAATCGAAGTTACCTCGTGTAACGTAAAGGATGAATTCCATGAATAAAAAAGTACTCGTGGTAGATGACGAATCAAGCATCGTCAGTGCCATTGCTTACGCGTTGCGGCGCGAAGGATATGAAGTAGAGACTGCGAGTGACGGCGAAGAGGCCTTGGTCAAGGTTGCATCGTTTCACCCACAGGTCATGATTCTGGACGTCATGATGCCAAGGCTTGATGGATATGGCGTATGTCGCAGGCTGGAGGACCGGGAGGATATCGGCATTATTTTGCTGACCGTCAAAAACGATATCGTAGACAAGATTGTCGGCCTGGAAATGGGCGCCGATGATTACATGACCAAGCCATTCGAGATCCGCGAACTGCTCGCAAGGGTAAAAGCATTGATGCGCCGTGTCGAGAAAAGCAGTCCACCACCTGACGATGCGAAGAATCAGGCCATTGTAAATGGCGATCTGCGTATCCATGTCGCTCATCGCACGGTCACCGTGAATGAAGAGAAGCTGGATCTGACACCGAAGGAGTTTGACCTACTGACGATTCTTATGTCCAATCCCGAGCGGGTGTACACACGAGACGATCTGCTGGATCGGGTATGGGGCATGGAGTATGCGGGTGGCACACGAACCGTAGACATTCACATCCAGCGTTTGCGTAAAAAAATTGGAGATACGGATCAGCAAAAATTGCAGACGGTATACGGGATTGGCTACAAAGCCGCTGCGCCTGAAACGGGCGGGGCGGTATGAGAGTCAGCATCAAGCTGAAATTCAGTGTTTTTCTGGCGGCATTACTTATCCTGACCGTGGTGGTGCTCAGTTCACTTGTACTGCGAGGTATTGAACGCAATCAGCAGTCACAGATCGAGGGCATTCTGTCGCAGCAGACACGTCTGGTGAATTTGAATGTGCGACAGGCCTACTATACGGAGTCCGTGCATCTCGAACAGGACGTTTTTTTACAGCGGAACGGTCGCAGGCTGGCACAGGAATTGGCGAACTCTACCGGATTGCCGATAGCGCTCTATGACATGAAAGGTCAGCAAGTCGGTTCATCGATTAGCTCCGGGGAGAGTGCGATTGTTCAGGATACGCTCAACTATGCATTGGAAAATAAAATTGCCTACCATGAGCAAGGGGATACCTTGCTTTATGCGGCACCGCTGGATGGTCCGGATGGACAGATGGGTGCTGTATGGATGCAATATCCGGTCCAAAGCTATCATGAATTTTATGCCCGTATCCTCCAACTGTTCATGTGGGCGGGGATTGCGGTTGTGGCGCTGAGCTTCATTCTGGGGTACCTGTTCTACAATCGGTTTGCCGTTGCGATTACCCGACTGAAGAAGTCCGCAGATTCCATTCGCGAAGGGGACTACATTACGGAGTCTCCTGTGAGACGCAAGGATGAACTGGGCGAGCTAGGGCAGGGCATCTATTATATGAGTACATCGATCCAACAAAATATCACAGCCATGCATGCGGAGCAGCAGAAGCTGCAACTGGCGATTGAGAAGCTTCAGGCGCTAGAACAGCAGCAGAAACAATATATCGGCAATATCAGCCATGAGTTCAAGACGCCGCTGACGTCGATCAAAGCCTATGTGGAGCTGCTCGACATGTATAAGGATGATCCGCAATTGCTCGATGATGCCACAAATAGCATTGGCAAAGAAACCGAGCGGCTGTACGAGATGGTTGAGAAAGTCTTACATTTATCTGCTCTGGAGAAGTACGACTTCGAGAATCAGGCCGAAGATGTAGAGGTTAGTGCTCTGCTGGAAGATGCCTGTGGCCGGATGCGTGGGAAAGCGGAGAAGTTTGCGCTGAACATGGAACTGGATCTTGAACCGGCGGTGATCCGCAGTGATCGGGAAAGCCTTATGCATATTTTCATCAACTTGCTGGATAATGCCATCAAATATAACGTCCCGGATGGTGTGATTCGGGTGAAGAACGAACTGCGGATGCAGGATCACCAAGCGGTCATTCGCATCTACAACTCGGGTACGCCGATTCCGGCAGAGGCACGGGAGAAGATTTTTGAACCCTTTTACACCGTGAACAAAGACAGAGCTAGAAAAACCGGCGGAACCGGACTGGGACTATCTCTCGTGAAGCAGTTTGTTGAAAAACAGGGCGGTACAATCACCCTGCTGACAGGCGATCTAGAGGATGGGGAAGGCGTGACGTTCCAACTCGTGTTTCCTTTGTCTGATGCAAGTTTACAAGTTCGAAACAAGTCCGAATAACTTTGGAAGTATGCGATGTGTATGCTTGGTCTATAGCAAGAGAAACCAGGGGGGACCATCATGAACTGGAAACAAGCAGCTTTGGGCACGTTCGGAGCCATTGCACTGTTAACGACAGCAGCATGCGGGGGAACAACAGAGCCGGGGGGCAACGCACAAGGTGGGAAAACGGGCACCGATATTACGGTGAAAGATAATACCAACACGTCCGTGTACCAGAGCTTCAAGCTGGAGAAAATTGATAAACTGCCGAATATGCGCGGGATTGCATGGCTTAGTGACGACTTGATTGTATCTGACAAGGAGAACAAGTCCTTGAAACCCGTCACCGTTGAAGGCCAGGAAAGATACCCGCATAATTTATATATGTATGATCTGACGAAAGGCACAGACACGCCGCTCAAGGAAAGTGAAGCCAGTCTGGGCGCACCGCTGGTGTCACCGGATGGTCAGTACCTGTTCTACCGGGAGCCGGAGGAAAATACGGGTAAAGGCTACTTCCTGAACCTGCATAATGGGGAGACAACCCCTGCTGGTAAGGAGGATGGATTTATCCAAGAGGGCGCGTGGCTGGATAATGAACATGTCGTTTTTCCCAATATGAAGGGTGATCTAATCTCGGCAAGTGTGGATGGAACAACAAAGGTGCTAGTAGAGACAGGTAATTTCAATGTACGGAGCATCGAGGTTTCAAACGTAACGCTCTATTATATTACGGGCGAAGATGGCCAGCTGAATACATACGATGCGAAGACGGGTGAAGTGAAACAGGTGTTGAAAAGTGTGGAGTGGGTCATCCCTTCTAATGATGGAACAAGGCTTGCGATTGTGAAAAGAACAGCGGATACCAAACGGGCGCTGGTGCTCACCGATCTGGAAGGCAATGAGAAGGCCACACTCGCCAGAGGCACACAGATCTTCGGCACAAGCTGGTCGGGCGATGATTCCAAGATTGCGTATACGATTAATTCCGAAAATGATAATGAGAAAGGACTGTTCGTCTCCAATACGGAGTCGGCAGAACAGTTCCAGATCTCGGCGGATATGGACAACGCTTCTGACCCACTCGCCTGGAGCCCGGAAGGCAATAAAATCCTGTTATCACAGGCGATATTGGAGAATGAATCGTATCACTTTGTAACCTCAGTCATCACGATCTCGGAATAGGATGATTGTTGCGGACAGATATGTTCCATATCTTTCATGCCTTTCTATACATTTATATTGACTAAGCTATTCCGCTTCCGATAAACTAGAATGCAGGAATAAAAGTCGAATGTCAGGCAGCAGTTCGAGACGATGTTTCGGACGGCTGTTTATTTTCTTTTTAACAGTAAGGGTGCAACGTAGTCGTCTTGCCGGATGACCGGCTAATAACAACATGGAATAGGAACAGGTGATATACATGTGTAACAGCGCGTACCGCGTGCTTTTATATTATAAGTTCGTGAAGATTGAAGACCCTGAGACGTTTACACAAGAGCATCTGCAATACTGTAAGGATCTTGGTGTGAAAGGCCGTATTCTGATCGCATCTGAAGGCATTAACGGTACGGTATCCGGAACGCCTGAACAGACGGAACAGTACATGAAAGACATGCTGGCTAATCCGCTATTCAGCGACATGGTGTTCAAGATTGATGATGTGGAAGAGCATGCGTTCAAAAAAATCTTTGTTCGTCACAAAGCAGAGCTGGTTACGTTCCGCGTGGACGAAGATCTTGATCCGAATGTGACTAGCGGCAAACGCCTTTCACCGAAAGAGTTCCATGAGCATTTGCAACGTGATGACGTGATCGTTATCGATGGTCGCAATGATTATGAATACGAAATTGGTCATTTCCGCGGGGCCATCCGTCCAGATGTCGAGTCGTTCCGTGAGTTTCCGGAGTGGATCCGCGAGAACCTGGGTGACATGAAGGACAAAACGATTATTACCTATTGCACTGGCGGCATTCGCTGCGAGAAGCTGACAGGGTTCATGATCAATGAAGGATTCCAGGACGTGGCTCAATTGGACGGCGGTATTGTCACGTACGGTAAAGATCCGGAAGTACAAGGCCATTTGTTCGATGGTAAATGTTACGTGTTTGACGAGCGAATCTCTGTACCGATCAACCGGACAGAAGAGGATATCGTCATTGCCAGCTGTTATCACTGCGGAACGACACATGACCGATATATTAATTGTCCAACCTGCAACCTGCAGCATGTAAGCTGTGAGGATTGCGAAGAGACGCATAACCGCTTTTGCTCGGATGCCTGCCGGGAGGCAGCACCGGTACACGCATAAGCAGGAGAGCAGGTGCTGATCGTGAAGCGCGAAGAGGAACGAACGACGCGTGAACGGATTTTGTTCATGCTGAAGCAGAATGGTACATTGACCGCGAGGGAAATGACAGCTGATCTGGGTCTGACCGGCATGGCCATTCGCCGTCATCTGACGGCACTGGAGCAGGATGGCTGGATCGAGGTTCGGGAGGCCCGGGCTACGGCCGGACGTCCGTCCTCGGTGTACCAACTGACGGTACGCGGGGACAGCTTTTTTCCAAAATCATATTCGTCCCTTACGTTGGAACTGCTTGAAGAATTGTCTGACACAGCCGGGAGCGGTGTGGTAGATGCGTTGTTCGAGAGTCGCCGGGACAAGCTGCTTCGCAGCGGATTGCCACAGATGGAGGGCCAGGATCTGGCCGGACGGGTGGAGGAACTCGCGCGAATCCAGAATGCCAATGGATATATGGCGGATGCGTCCAGAGAAGAAGATGGAACCTACGTCATTACGGAAATGAACTGCCCAATTGTACAAGTCGCGAGTGTCTACAAGCAAGCTTGCCGCTGTGAACTCGATCTGTTCCGCTCGCTGCTTCAAGCTGAGGTAGAGCGTACCGAATGTTACGCTGATGGCGGCAAAAGGTGCAAGTATGAGATTCGCGAAGCGTCGGGGAATTAACTGGTTTATACAGAAGAGATTGTTTCGATTCGTCGAGATAGTCTCTTTTTTTGATAATGAATTACGTATAAACGCTATTTTCGTATGGCGATGCGTGATATAATAGAGCTAACATCGAGTGCATGTTCGCATCCTTATGTTTGCTGAAATTTCAGCAGATATATCCTGTTCATTTTGTGCGTAGGAGTGAATAATGATGACAGAGTTGCTTGATCCCAAGAACGATTATGTGTTCAAACGAATCTTTGGAAGTGAAGAGAATAAGGATGTTCTTCTGGCTTTTCTGAATCACACCTTCAAAAATGCAGGTGAATCCTTACTGACCGAGATTGTGTTAATCAACCCTTATCTGGACAAAGATACCCCGAGAGATAAACAGTCCATTCTGGACATACGGGCCAAAACAGATCAAGGTGAGCTAATTAATGTTGAAATGCAGTTGTTTAATCAGTATGATTTAGAGAAGAGGACTTTGTTCTATTGGGGTAAACAATACTCCGGACAATTACTTGAAGGACAGAGATATAGCCAACTCAAAAAATGCGTTGCGATCAACATTGTTAATTTCAAAATGCTCGCTAATGACCAGTATCACAACGTATTTCATTTAAGAGAAGACCATACTGATATTCCGTTGACGGATGTTATAGAGATTCACTTTATGGAAATACCAAAGCTGAATGATGAAAATATTCAAATGAAAGATGGATTGGTGCGTTGGCTGTTATTTCTGAAAGGAATGACTAGATCAAGCTGGGAGGCGTTAATGATGCACGAACCCGAACCGGCTTTAAAAAAAGCCATGAGTGTATTAGAGTTTCTGAGCCAGGATGAGCAAGCACGTCAACGATATATCGACCGTCAGAAATTTCTATGGGACGAAGCTTCCATGATTGAGGGAGCACGAGAAGAGGGTCTCAAGAAAGGCATGGAGGAAGGAATTCAAAAAGGAATCGAAGAAGGCATCAAAGAGGGTGAAGCTGAGAGCAAGCGGAAAATCGCAATGAATATGCTCACTTTAGGTCTTAATCAGGCTACTATTATTAAAGCTACCGGGCTAACACCATCTGAATTAGAAGAGCTGCAAAAAGAAAAGGAATAAAGCACTCTGGAGCTATCCATTGATCGCTAGAAGGTGACCTTTACCCAAAGTATATTGGGAAGGTTGCCTCTTTTTTTAAAAATTTTAAATATGAAATTCTCATGTTGAAGCACAATACTTGTCTGAAGCGGAGAAAGCTGCTGTGATTGCCCAATTGGATCGATTACCGATGAAGCAGCAACTATGTCACGGTGATCCTAATCCAGGTAACATACTGATCAGGGACAATGATGCCATCATTATTGACTGGAACAATGCTTCTACCGGAAATCCCGAAGCCGACTTGGCCGAATACATTATTATGATTCGATACGCCATACTGCCCCCGCATCTGCCACATGAAGCGACAGTTGTTCTCGATGCTACCAGAGAGGCCAATATTCGCATCTTTATGGAGGAGTATGAGAAGTTGTCCGGTATTGGTTATGCAGATGTTGAATCCTCGATTGCGCCTGTTGCAGCACGCAAACTGATTGCAGATGCCATATCCGATGTGGAGAAAAAAATGCTTATGGACGAGATTAGAAAAAGACTCCATACTCCCTATTTATAAGTAGAACCTTACGTTATAGCTGTACTAATGGCGACCATCTACGGAACATTGTGGGTGTTTTTTTTACTTTATGTAATGTTTTCTATCACCATCATACAATGAAAGTAAATTGGAAGCGGTTCAACCATTGACGTAAATCGGGACGCCCCTTAATATTAGGGAAACACAAAAACACCAACACGGGTCATGGACTTCAGTCGCATGAGAAAAGTCTATATTTGTCTGCTTTTGTCGATCAAAGCAACAATGCGTTGAAGCGTTCGTTTTGTCCCGCCCTATCGTGTCACTTGGATAGCGATAAGGGTAACCACATTTTATAAGATGGAGAGGGGTTCTCACACATGAAAAAGAAATTCTGGATGTCACTGATGATGGTTGCTTCAATGATCGTTGCGGCAGGTTGCGGAAATAACAGCGGTACAAGCTCGGAATCCGAAGGATCGGGAAGTACAACAGGTGGAGGCAGCGAGGAAAAATCATACCAGATTGCCATCTCGCAGATTGTTGAACATCCATCCCTGGATGCTACACGCGAAGGATTTATTGCAGCCCTGAAGGAAGCGGGCATTGAAGAGAACAAGAACCTCAAAATTGATTACAATAATGCGCAAGGTGATTCGACGAATAACCTGTCCATTGCACAGAAAATCTCGGGTGATTCCAAAAACGACCTCGTACTCGGCATCGCAACACCATCTGCGCTGGCTCTGGCTCAACAAGTGAAGGACAAGCCATTGTTGTTCGCAGCGGTAACAGACCCGCTGGGTGCGAAACTGGTGAGCGATATGGACAAGCCGGGCGGCAACGTTACAGGTGCATCGGACACGAACCCGGAGGCGATCGTACAATTGGCTGACTTTATCGCCAAAAATCTGCCGGATGTGAAAACGGTAGGTCTGGTGATTAACGAAGGCGAACCGAATGCGGTGGTTATGGCAGATAACGCTGAAAAGGCACTAGCAACACATAATATCAAGCTGGTGAAAGCACCAGTTACGAATACATCTGAAGTAAAACAGGCAACGGATTCCCTCGTTGGCAAAGTAGACGCCTTTTACATTACGCTTGATAACTCTGTCGTGAGTGCGGTTGATACGATTATTCAAACGGCGAACAACAACAAAATTCCATTCTTCTCCAGTGATCGGGATACCGTTGAAAAAGGAGCTTTCGCAACCGTTGGCTTCAAATATTATGACCATGGATATCAGGTAGGGGAGATGGCTGCGGACATTCTGAAAAACGGTACGAAACCTGGTGATATGAAAGTCACCGTTCCAGACAAGCTGGATCTGATCCTGAACCTGAAAGCGGCTGAAGCTCAAGGCATCACGGTTACGGATGAGATGAAGGCGGCAGTGCAAGACCAGGACAACAACATTATTCAATAGAATCAATCTAATAAGTTACGAGATTGATTCAATAATCTGACCGGAGAATAATCCGGCAGGATGGATGCGAGGCGGACGTGCAACGGGTTCGCCTCATTCTTTTCGATAGACAGGGAGGAAGTAGCGTGAGTATAAGCTGGAATTCAATTGAAGGAGCGATCGAGCTGGGGCTTTTATATGCACTGATGGCACTTGGTGTGTATATTACGTTCCGCATACTCGATTTTCCTGACCTTACCGTAGACGGAAGTTTTACAACAGGAGGCGCAATCGCGGCGGTGATGATCTCCAATGACTTCTCTCCTTGGCTCGCCTGTTTGGCGGCAATGGCTGGCGGCATGGTGGCTGGTGCTTGTACAGGTCTGCTTCATACCAAAGGCAAAATCAACGGATTGTTATCCGGGATTTTGATGATGATTGCACTCTACTCCATTAATATGCGGATTCTTGGCGCACCGAATAAATCCATTATGGGCATGGATAATCCATTCTCGGGTGAGCATGTCATGGTTCTGATCATCATCGTAGTACTGGTGTTTAAAATCATGCTGGATCTGTTCATGAAAACAGATATTGGACTGGCGCTCCGCGCCACAGGTGATAACAAACGCATGATTCGCAGCTTTGGTGCGAATACGGATGTGACTACGATTGTAGGTGTCAGTTTATCCAATGGATTGGTTGCCCTGTCTGGTGCATTTATTGCCCAGCAATCAGGCTTTGCGGACATTACGATGGGCATTGGTATGATTGTCATTGGACTGGCTTCGGTAATTATCGGTGAAGCTATTCTCGGTGCAAGAACGGTATTCTGGGCTACACTCGCAGCAATTGTTGGTTCAATCATTTACCGGATTGTGGTCGCGCTTGCCCTTCAGGTTGAGTGGTTTGATACATCTGATCTGAAGTTGATCACCGCAGTGATCGTCATTATCGCCCTGGTATTCCCAACGATGCAGCGCTCCATGAAGCAGCGTAGTCTGGCTCGCAAACGAACGGAAGAGTTGATGCGATCCGGGGGTCAGCAGACGAAGGGAGGTATGTGATCATGCTGGAGATTACGCAAGTAACCAAGCTGTTCAACCCAGGCACAACGGATGAGAAGACCGCGCTGGTTGGTGTGAATCTGACGATGAATCCGGGAGATTTTGTAACGGTGATTGGCAGTAACGGAGCGGGGAAATCCACGCTGATGAACATCATTTCGGGTGTGATGAAGCCGGATATGGGCGATGTTCTGATCAATGACCGTTCCATTAAAAACCTGCCGGAGCATAAACGCAGTAGCTGGATTGGCCGGGTGTTCCAAGACCCGATGGCAGGAACAGCACCACATATGTCCATTGAAGAAAACATGGCGATGGCATACAAACGTGGCAAAGGACGCGGACTAGGCTTCGGAGTAACCCGTGCCAGACGTGAGATTTTCAATACACAACTGGAGAAGCTGGGTATTGGATTGGAGAAGCGGCTTAACGCGAAAGTCGGCCTCTTGTCGGGCGGAGAGCGACAGGCACTCAGTCTGTTGATGGCGACCTTTACTCAACCGCAGATTCTGCTGCTGGATGAGCATACGGCTGCCCTTGATCCTTCACGTGCCGAACTGATCACGGAACTGACGGAGACACTTGTGCGTGAGATGAGACTTACTACATTGATGGTAACGCACAATATGGAACAGGCGATTCGTCTGGGTAACCGTTTGATTATGATGGACAAAGGCCGAATTATTTTGGATGTCAGCGAAGAGCGCAAGCGTACGTTGACGGTACCTGAGTTGCTGGGTGAATTCGAGCGTATTAGCGGCAAAAAAATGGCGGATGACCGAGTCGTGCTTGGTTAAGGCAAGGGAATAACTCGTTCGAAGAATAGCTCCACGACAGAAACCTTTTGCGTTCTCGCAAAGGGTTTTTGTGGTATGTTGAACACCATGAAGAGAAAAAATGGAATGAATCTATACGATTTCGGATTAGCGAATTATACATAGTAGGAGGAAACAGGCATGTCTTTGCAATTGGATGAAGGGAAATATACGGTAACACGGCGAACGGAATCCATTCGTCTACTCGCCAAGGAATTTGCACTGCTGCATTTTCTGTATGAAAACAAGGAAAAATCCTTCACCCGCAGCCAACTGCTGGACCGGGTATGGCCCTTGGAATATCCGGTTGAACGTACCGTGGATGATCATATCTATCGTCTGCGCAAGAAGCTGAAACGCTGGGATGAGATCAGTCTGGATACGGTACGGGGCTACGGATATCGGCTTGCTGTACATGAGAATAAGTCCGCTCTACCCGCTACCCCTTCTGCTCAAGACCCAGAGATGCAGGAATCCATTCACGGATTACTTCGTAAATATCACTTGTTTGGGCAGGGAAACGCCATACAGACTCTGGTTCAACAGCAGGAAGCACTTGGCATTCAGATTGTCCCGTATTATCAGTTGTATATCCGTTTTATACAGGGAGATCTGGAGTGGCTGATTACAACAAAGGAAATTCCCTTTGAGGAGCGTCTATACTGGCTACTGATTTTCGTGCACCCCCTAATTGAGCCAGCCAATAGTATACAGCTGTATGAGCAGGCTCTGAATTCATCGGCATTGTCTGCAGATCAGCTTCGGGAGCTTCGGATTCTGAACATCGTTGAAGTCTATGCTGAGATTGGACAGATTGAACGGGCTAGGATGCAGCTGGAGGAGACGTATCGTGTGATTAAGACAGACGAGCTTGTTAATTTCAAACTGCCTGTAGCACTTGCAGCGTTGTATGTGGAACTGTGGGGTGGCAGCGGTGAAGCGGTTGAGGCTCAGATAGCAGTCCTGCGAGCAGGATTAAAGAATGCTCCGTATCTGCGGGAGATCGGACGTTTTCAGGTGATGGAAGGGTTATGGTTGCTTCGGCAGGGACGAGTTCGTGAAGCGGAACTTAGAATGGATGATGGTCTGGACGTATTGAAGATGTCGCTGAACGCACCGTTATATCTGAATGCGGCATATCAGATTCTCCAGTTCATGGGTCATCATCGAATTGAAGGCAGACTTCGCAGTAAATATCGTCAAGTGTATGCAGAGATCGGCAAAAGCTACGGTGTTCCCATATATGGACAGCAAATTGTGGATGAAGTACGCAACTTTTTATCCCCTATCGCCCCATCCTCTGATCTTCCTCTGATATAACGCCCTTATGATTACAGCCAAGGAACATGCAGACCGTAAACGGCTGTAATCAAGGGAGGGAGTACATGTATGACCGTCATTTCAAATGAACCCACATCCAATGAATCCACCGAATTAACTGCCTCATCTGCGGAATCTTCCAAAAGCTTATGGACTAACCTCCAGTTTGTCCGCATGTTTATCGCATACTCACTGGCTACGTTTGGAGATTGGTTCGATGCACTTGCGATCCAGGTGATGGTGGCTTACCGCTGGGGTGCTGACCCACTGATCATTGCACTTATTCCTGTATGTATGGCTGTCCCGGGTATACTGCTTGGCTCCGTTGCAGGTGCCCTGGCTGATCGACTGCACAAAGTAAAGATCATGATCTTGTGTGATGTGATCACCGTGGGTTTAACCGTTGCTATTTTATTCGCACCAAGCCCGGCATGGTTGCTGCCACTTCTTGCTCTGCGGGCCATGATGGGGGTGTTCCATGTTCCAGCCCAGCAGGCGTTAACCCGCCAGGTGGTGGCAGAGGAGCATCTGTTCCAGGCATCTTCCTTGAACGGTTTTGTGAGCCAGTGCTCGAAAGTGGCAGGACCACTTCTGGGAGCAGTCATTTTGGCCTTTTTCTCACCACAGATCTGTATTGTTATTAATGCCTGTACCCGCCTGTTGTCGGGGGCAGTGTTGTGGCCTTTACGGCGGTTGGTGGAGCAATCGGAGCCTGTTGAACCAGACGGAAGTGATTCTGACGCAAAGGATGGCTCGGAATCCTTGTTCACACAGTGGCAGCAAGGCTGGCATTTTATACGTCGCAGCCGCACTGTGCTGAGCACGATTCTGTTTGGCTGTTTTGGACTCATGGCTATTCTAATGATTGATTATCAGTTTACGACTCTGTTTCGGGAGATCAAGCCAGGTAACGAATCACTGCTCGGCTGGTTGGGTTCATCTGCAGGAGCGGGGGCAGTAATTATCATTTTGTTGTTAAATCGGCTGCCGAGGATTGGGTATGGATGGGGACTAGGTGGAGGATATCTGTTCGTGGGTGCCGGAATCGCTGCATTGGGGTGGATCGGCCCACAAACACCGGAAATTTGGGTCATTATCTGGGGCCTCTGCATCGGGATAGGCAATGGACTCTTTATGGTAACACTGAATTATTTGCTGCAAAAAGAAACCCCTCCTGCCTATGTAGGGCGTGTCTTCGGTATCCAAAATTCACTATCCAGTGTTGTACTGGTCGTAGCTCCACTTGCAGGTGGGGCGCTCATTCGAGCCGCAGGTCCGAGTTCCACCTTTCAATATATTGGTCTCGCTACGCTGGTAATTGGTCTTGCCGGCATTTTGCTACAGCGTATCTTGTGGGAGGGAAAGCAGCCTCACGTGAATGAAGCAAAAAAGATCATTCCGCAGGAATCGGCCTGACAGTCTTTGCCCGGACAACATATTTAATCATCATTACATCTACAATAAAACGAACAGCCGCTTCCGGTATTCATCCGAAGGCGGCTGTTTGCACGTTGCGATGTATGAAACATCACACTTCCCACCAGGCGAAATAGGCAGTGGAGGCCATCAGTCCACCAACCGAGAGTGATCCGCCGACAGACAGGTTAATGGCCTGACCCGCAGGAACCACATAACGGCCGAATTCATTGGATAGAAAGGGCCCTGCTTGAAGGGGCATCGCCATCAATGAAGTCGCACCCGAAGGCACGGCAGCAGAGAATCGTACTACGGCTACACTGGTATTGCTGCTGGAAAGATTGCTGTTCACCGGCGTAAGTGTACTGGGAGAGGACAGCGTTCCATTTGCGGTCAGACTCATGGAACCGCTGAAGGAAGATAAAAGGTTGAGTGAGACTGTAATTCCGCCAGAGATCCGTGATACGTATAGGGTTTTTCCACTCCCCGCTGGATTGGCCAATTGTACGGTGGCGATTACCGTTCCTCCCAGCAATCCCAGTGTTGTGGAGTTGGTGGAACCTGCATTGTACAGATTGCCTGTGTTGCCGGCATCGTTCTCCGGTGGGGCAACAATGCCGGGAGAGGTATATGTGTTGGTATTTGACGTATAGACGGGCTGGCTTAACGGGTTGAATACATTATTGTTTGGCACTGTATACACCACCTTCTTCTACTATGATCCAACTCAGAATTCCCACCAGAACAGGTTAATGGCTCCCGTCTGACTCCCTGTACCTACACTAATGGATAAAGTTTGTCCCGGTGGAACAATAATCGAGCCGTTCAAATTCAGTGAATACATACCTGCGGTAAGCGGAATACTTGCGATGCTCGTGAAGGTTCCCCCAAGAGTACCCGTGCTTTGCCTCGTTGTGACTACACTGACGTTGGTATTTCCAAGTAGCGTATTGACGGGTACAGGCGAGCTGCCACCAGTCACCGTTCCTCCAGAATAGATGACAAGCGTAGCTGCTGCTGTTGTGCCTCCAGTGAGGCTGGATATGCGTAAAGTTCTGCCACTACCGGCTCCATTCAGGATCTGTAGAAGAAGATTTTGGCTGGCAGGAATTGCGGTATTGTTCGTCGTTAGGGCAAAGAAACTTCCGGCAGCAGCAGCACCGCTGTCTGGTGAAGCTTCAATTCCAGGTGCCGAGAAGGTATTGGTCAGTTGAGTAAACAGGGGACCATTGGATTGATTAAATACATTGTAGTTCGTCATCGCATCCACCTCCCGTAGACCAGTTCTTTTAGAGCAACACTCCGGTTAATTCGCATGTCATTGTACTTGCAGTGTATGTGAAAAGAAGAAAAATGGATTGGGAACTGAGCCGTATATCTGGAAATAAAGGCGGTTGCCGTGCCCGTATTTCCAATCCGGGCATACGATGCGTAAGCACATTTTTTAAGGGGAAATCGAGATGAGTCGAACAGCGAAGCGAAGCAAGAAGAGAACGAAGCAACCAACTAAATATGTTAGCCGTCGTCGCTCCCGTCATTCCTGCCGCGCTAAATTGCTGAAACCCCCTTGTTCCCGGATCACTCGTCCCCGGTTCAAGCAGGGTGCTTCCTCACGTACGAAACTCCCTGGTGCTATTCATTGTTTTACAGAGCATACGTATGTCGGAGCCGAGACCAGTAGCAGCATACACTCACTCCCGGCACAAGACACCTCATCACTCAGCATGTATACCTATGGCGTTGTGAATCGGGGCAAACATCCGGCTCTTGTACAGATCCAGATCAGTCCCAATGCCGTGGACTATGCTGTGGACAGCCAGGAGGTGGTCGCGGGAGGTCAGACCAAAGCGCTGGTACCCTTGCGATTTTTGCATTATACCCGGCTTGCAATTCGATCTGTTGAACCGGATCAGCCGACCCGGCTTGATGTTTACTTTCAGGCGCAGCGTATGCCGTAAGGGAGTAAAATTTCACAGATTTGACCAGGGAGGAGGACGAGGCACATGCCTAACTTTACAACGTTTAATACGAATCCGGATAATCTGAGGACATTGATTTTCGGCCAGGATAGTACAGGCACAGCCCAGCCCGTCAGAACCGATACGAGCGGGAACGTGGTTGGCATCATTTTGGACGGAACCATCAGTAACATCTCTGGTCTGACCACCGTTACGATTAATGCCGGAACCATTACGAACATTCTGAACGGCACAATTACAAGTGTACTTGGAGCGACCATCACGGCAGGTACGATCAACAGTGTGCTTGGAGCCACCGTTACCGCAGGTACCTTGACGAACTTGCTGAATGGTACGATCACAAGTGTATTGGGTGCGACGATCACGGCCGGAACGATTACAAGTGTACTCGGGGCAACGGTAACAGCAGGAACACTCACGAACTTGCTGAATGGTACCATCACGAGTGTGCTTGGAGCCACGGTGACTGCAGGAACATTGACGAACTTACTGAATGGTACGATCACAAGTGTACTTGGGGCGACGATTACAGCCGGAACGATTACCAGTGTGCTCGGAGCTACGGTAACGGCGGGAACGCTGACCAACTTGCTGAATGGTACGATTACGAGTGTATTGGGAGCAACGATCACAGCTGGAACCATCACTAGTGTGCTCGGAGCTACAGTAACGGCGGGGACACTGACGAACTTGCTGAATGGTACGATCACAAGTGTATTGGGAGCAACAATCACGGCCGGAACCATCACCAGCGTACTTGGAGCGACCATCACAGCGGGGACCATCACAGGTATACTCGGAGCAACGATTACCGCAGGTACGATCACGAGCGTACTAGGAGCAACCATCACCGCAGGCACCCTGACGAACTTATTAAACGGAACGATCACCAGTGTGCTCGGTGCAACGGTAACAGCGGGTACGTTGACGAATTTGCTGAATGGTACGATTACGAGTGTACTTGGAGCAACGATTACAGCCGGAACCCTAACGAACTTATTAAACGGAACGATCACCAGCGTGCTCGGCGCAACGGTGACAGCGGGGACGCTGACAAACCTGCTGAATGGTACGATCACGAGTGTGCTTGGAGCAACGATCACAGCCGGCACCCTGACGAACCTGTTGAACGGGACAATCACCAGTGTGCTCGGCGCTACAATTACGGCGGGAACGCTTAGCAGCGTGACGTCCATATCACAGAAGAGTTTTCAGGAAAACCAACTCATTAGCACCCCGACGGCTAACACCTTTACACCGCTTCCAGCAGTGACAACCAGTGTATTTGGTACGTATTCTTTCTTTGTATATAACAGGGGACCTGGTGTAAACCGGGTAGATGCTCGTGTTGAGATCAGTGCAAACGGTTCGAACTGGTACACGGATGTGACGACAGTAACAGGCATTTTGTCCGGGTCAGTGGATGTATTGGTTCCGCAGCGTTTTCTCAAATATACACGTCTATCCTACCGCTCCAGCCTAGTTGGTGCACCAAGTACGATTGATGTGTTCTTCAATGGACAAGGCACATAACCCATTCATTTGTCATATAGGTACATGGAGTTCCTTTGGTGGACTTCATGTACTTTTTTTGTATTGGAGGTGGTTATGTTTGCAGAACCGTTTACTTGGAATCCATATGATTGTGCAAAATGAAGAACATCATCTGCCCCGCTGTCTCGACAGCTTGATGCATATCGGCACGGAGTGCTTTATCACCGATACGGGCTCGTCTGACCGCACAACCGAGATTGCAAGAACATACGGAGCAACGGTGTTGCATGCCCGCTGGGAGGATGATTTTGCCCATGCGCGGAATATCAGTTTGCCTTTGGCTGGCACCGAATGGGTCCTATGTCTGGATGCGGATGAGTACGTCACACAGGGGTTGGAAGAACTACTGAACTATTTGCCTAAAGTCCATAAAAGCATTTCAAGATTACGCATTACTATAGAGAATCGATACGGTGAAGGGGCCGAAGAGAAGATGATCTCCCAACCGGTGAGACTGTTCCGTGCTAATCAAGGATATCGATATGTGGGACGCATCCATGAGCAGTTGGTTCGTAGCGGCCCGAGCAAGCTTGTCTTGATTGAGCCTGCTGATAGGGATAAGAACGAGAACTATACAGACGAAGAAAACGTATTGATCGAGACTGAACCGCTGGCTCCACTATGTCTCATTCATGATGGGTATCTGGCCTCCACGATTGTGAAGGAACATAAACCAAGACGTAATTTGAAGTTGATTGAACGGGAACTCGCAGATAATCCTGCACAGCCGTTTCATCTGTACAATCTCGGAGTGACCTATTGCCAACTTGGTCAGATTGAACAGGCAACTGAAGCGTTTAGTGTATCATTGCGCCTGACAGAGTTGCGCGCGCCTTATCGTCCTACACTGGTTAGAGATTATGCGAAGATCCTTGTGGGATTGGAACGATATGAAGAGGCGCATGCACTTCTGGCTGTGGAAAGGCATCGTTACCCATCTTATGCTGATCTGCACCTATTGTATGGGGAGACGTTGGAGCAGCAAGGTTTGGAGGAGCGTGCATATCAATCCTATGCCCGAGCGACCGAGTGCCTGGGGGTGCCAGACAGTGATGGACAAAGTGATGGTGGTAGCACGTTAGATTCGCCATATGTAACGGAAGCCGGTTCTGACAGTTACAGAGTCTATACCGCGATGGCAAGACTTGCCCAGAAACGTGGATTCCTGAATGAGTCCGCACATCTGTACGGGCTGGCATTGGACAGCATGTTTGCATATGCTCCGGCATGGGTGGGGTTAGCGGATGTACTGCAACAATCCGGAGAAACAGATGAGAACATAGCAGAAACATTGCTCGCCAGATGCAGAGGGATCGAAGAGTCAGATCACGGCGACACGATTCATGGTGAAACACCCCATCCATACGCCGTGAAGAATGAGGATCATTTTGCACAAGTCATTCATGTTCTCGCAGGCTGCGGAGCATATGGGCAGGCATTGAAAATGCTGGATACAGATGCTCGTATTACCCGTATCCATGTAGCGGATCGAATACATTGGATGTTGTGTGCGAATAAGGTTTCGGAGGCATTACAACTGGCAGAAGAACACTGGAACGTTGGGTGTGTACATGAAGCCAATCTGCCAACTGAGCACAGAATGGATTGGGCACTGGCTTATTGGGCTAATGGATTACGATTAACCGATATATTCCTCGCATCTACCCATCCACAAGAAAAGACGGTTTGGAAGGTCATGGATCGTCTGCTGGACCAGTTGACCAAAGAGCCGCGAAGCATGGAACCTGCGTCAGAAGAGCAGAAGCTTATGGAGTGGGGTCCGCAGGCACAGATGGTGGCAGAAAAGGTTGTACAGCAGGCCGTAAAGACTGGACATCTTACGCTTGCTGAGCACCTGCATGAACTGCGGGCAATCATGATGCGTGAGCATCGGGGAAAGGCAGTCACGGTCCGGCGGGAGTTTGCAAGTCTGCTGTATCGTCACGGGTATACCATGGTAGCCGCGAACATCCTGATTCAGTGCATGACCGAGAGTGATCTGGATGCCGAAGGGTTATTCTGGCTGGGTGAAACGCTGTCTGCCAAAGGATATTATGATCAGGCGCTGTCTCTGTTCGAGCAGGCTCTGGAGCGGGAACCTGATCTGCAACAGGCCAGAGCTGGTGCAGCAGTATGTTACTTGCGGATAGCAATGGAGGCACTTCGACAGGAGTTGGTTCGCTCCCCGTCGGCAGGGGCACTCGCGGCACAACATGCTGCACTGGAACAAAGGCTGCGGACGGCCGAAGGTATCCCATGGCGCACGATTTTCCATGCGAAGGAAAGGAGGAATCAGCTTGCGAGCGGAACGAATTTCCCTATGCATGATCGTGAAGGATGAGGAAGAGTTACTGCCCCATTGTCTTGCCAGTGTCCAGGGAGCGGTGGACGAGGTAATTGTCGTGGACACCGGTTCGTCGGACCGCAGCGCGGAGATTGCGCAGCAATATGGCGCGGTGGTTGTGGCGTTTGAGTGGTGCGATGATTTTGCCGCAGCACGGAATGCTGGCCTGGAGCGTGCTTCCGGCGACTGGATTCTCTTTCTTGATGCGGACGAGGCGCTCGATAGGGCTGCGAGGGAGCAGATCAGGAGCTGGACGGCGGTCAGCGGATGTGACGGATTGTTTTTAAACATTCATAACTATACAGGTACGGGTCAGCAGGGGGTTACCGTGAATCCGGTTTTGCGTCTCTTTCGTAATGCCCCGGAGCATCGATTTGAAGGGCGAATTCATGAGCAGATTGCGGCGGCGATCTGTCGTGGGAATCCAGAGGCTGCTTTTCATGTGACGGACATGGTCATCCATCATTATGGATATCAGACGGCGATTGTGGAGCGCAAAGATAAGGTGAACCGCAATGTCCGCCTGCTGCAACAGGCAGTGGAGGAAGAACCGGGTCAGCCATTCCATCACTATAATCTGGGCGTAGAATATCTGCGTGTGGGGGAAGCAGAGCGGGCCTTGGAGACGTTTGCTGTGGCTCGGATGGGGATCGATCCAGCGGTGACCAGTTACGCACATTTGCTGTTCAAATATGAAGTTCGTTGTCTACAGCAACTGAATCGCTGGCAGGAGGCATTGGATCGAATCGATGCTGCGCTTGAACTCTTTCCAGAGTACACGGATCTGATGCATCATCGCGGAGTATGTGCAGATGCATTGGGCGATGCAGATCGGGCAGAATTGTCACTGCGTGAAGCGGTTCGCATGGGGCCACCTCCACCCATATATCATACGGAAGAAGGCATCGGCACCTATCAGACGTGGTATACGCTAGGGCGATTGCTGGAAGGAAGGGCCGATCTGGAGGGTGCGGTGGATGCTTACGTGGAAGCGGTGCGTGCCAAATCCAGTCTGTTACCTCCGCTCTATCGGATATTCCGGATGATGCGAGTCTCCGGGCAGGAACATCAGATTCCAGAGCTGGTGACGGAGCGTTTTGCGCTCGGATCAGAAGAGGCTACACACAAAGTATTGGGCATTCTGGAGCAAAGTCGTTGTTATGAAGCGGCTCTGCAATTGTTACCGGAGATTTCCTCACAGCCTTCCGGAGAGATGAGGGAGCGTTTATCTGTGGCGGAGGCGATGCTCCAAATCCAACAGGGGAGATGGAATAAGGCGCGTCTGAAATTGGAACCTGTGCAGCGGAAAAAAAGGCTGCTCGCGATCTCGTCTGCACGATGGCTCGAACGGTTGGAATGGCTCGAAGGGAAGGAAGTCAGCGGAGACGATCCTTTGACGTTGTGGTTGAAGCGTAGTTCTCAGGTAAGTGCAGTAGTAACCAATGATGAGGAATCTGCTGTGCAGACATGGCGAACGGTTGGTCTGCGAGCGACAACAAAGAAGGACACGGACGCTAGCATGGACGGAACGGTTGCAGGAGCAGAGTATGATGGCTGGCAGGCGCTCGGACTGATGATGGAAGGATGTGTGCAGTCAGGACGTTGGAAGGAGCTGCATAGCTTGATTCAGATGTGTCGACAGCAATTAGCTGGAGATGATTTATCTGTTGGGGAGAGCGTTCGAGTGGGAGAGAAAGAGAACTTGAATGAGAATGGAATGGAGTCATTCCCTGGGGCTTCGGATTCCCTCGCGGGAACTAGTTGGCTGGTGAAGGGATTGGTTAGTGCTGCGGATCATCATCTGGAGGTGTTCGCCCAACATACGAATGGAAATCGACACCGTTGTTGGCCTGTCGTTCAGCATATTCGGCTTGAACTGCCAGGGGCGGATGGGTTCGAGAACTAATTCGAGAGCTAAGTGGTATAAGGTAGGTGCAGGAGCTAAAGGTAATACAGATGCGTACTGGATGGGACTGAACTCCGTTGGTTAAGGGTGGTGATGAATGTGAGCACAGGGATTAGCTTGTGCATGATCGTGAAGGATGAAGCCGGGCCACTCCAGCGGTGCCTGAATGCAGTCAGGGATATCGTAGATGAGATCATCATCGTGGATACAGGATCGGAAGACGATACAATTGAAATAGCCCGCCGCCATGGTGCCATTGTAATTCGCACAGAATGGAACGGAGACTTCAGTGAAGCCCGTAATCTGTCACTGGCTGCTGCTACGAATCCGTGGATTCTGGTGCTCGATGCGGATGAAGTATGGGTACAGACCCCACAGATGAAGGCAGAGCTTATGCATTTGTTAGCTGAGAGCAGGGATGATGTGTGGGGTTACTGGATACAGGTCACGAGTCTGCTGGGTGTGTCTGGTGAAGAGCGTGTGACAGATGCGGTGTGTCGTTTGTTCCGAAATGATCCTCGAATTGCCTTTCAGGGCAGAATTCATGAAGAGATCGCTTCATCCATTATGGCACTGGCTTCGCAAGGTGTGCTTCATTCTGGACTTGAGGTCATTCATTATGGATATCTGGAGCAGACAATCGTCGACAAAAATAAAGGTGCACGGAATATGCAATTGATTCGCTCCGCGTTGAATCAGGAGGGCGACCAACCGGAGTTGTTATATGCTCTGGCTGCCGAGTGGTTTCAGCAAGCGAAGTATGATGAAGCACTCCGGTTGTTGCAGCCATTATTGGCACAACTTATGCCGGAGTGTGGATATCACTCGGATCTGGTGCTGAAAGCGGCTTACGCCTGGCGAGAAATTGGCAGTCCAGAACGGGCGCTTGCTGTGGTGGAAGCATGGGCGCCCGTGTATGAGGATTTTCCGGATTTGTTGGAGCTTGGTGCTGTACTGGAGCTGGATCAAGGGAGCGAGGATGTGGCTTTGGACTGGTTAAAACGGGCTAGATCCGCTGCTTCCACAGCCAACCGATATACGTCGGTCTCTGGTGCTGGAACCTATCGCAGCCTGACACTGGAAGGCATGGCACATGAGCGAGCTGGCCGCTGGGCGGAGGCAGAAGCCGCGTACACGGCGGCACTGGGCATGCAACCAAGCAGCTTGCCTGCATGGCAGCGGCTGTTGTTGCTAGCCGCAACCACCGGGCGGCCGCAAGCCATCGCCAGCGCAGCCGCCCGGGGAAGCTTGCCGCCTGCGGCATGGCAAGCGCTGATCGCGGCTGCGTTGGCTGCGCATCGGCCGGAGTGGCTGCTACGCCATGCGGCAGCACTTGTTGCCCCACTGCGGGCACAGCCGCTGGGCGCCGGGCTTGCGCTGGCCCAGCTGGGCGAAGACGCCGCGGCTCGGGCGGCTTTGCAGCCCTGGGCGGCGCATGCGCAGCACGGGCCAGAGGCGGCGCTGGCGCTGTGGGCGCTGGGCCGCAAGCCGCCGGGCGGGCGCAACGCCCGCCCGGCGGCTCGCCATGCGGCAGCGCTGCCCGCCGCGGCCCACGCCGCCGAGGCGTTGCTTCAGCGCGGGGCCCCGGCCCGCAGCAACGCCTCGGCGCGCAGCAGCGGCAGCCCGCCCCGCGGAGCAACGCCCGGCGTCCTGGCCGCGTCTTCGCCTGGCCTGCTCGCCGCTGCGCAAGCGCTTGCCGGCGTAGGCGCCTGGGCCGCATGGCTGCGCCTGCTGCAAGCCCTGCCGCCCCGCGGCGCGCTGGCGTTGCTCGCAGCGCTTCCGCCTGCGGCACGCTGCGGGTTGCTGCGCGCACCCGCGAGCGTCCGCGAAGGGCTGCTGGCGCTATGCGGCACGCCTGACGGCGCGCAGCAGCCCCTCGCGGACGAAGTGCCCGCCCCGGAGCGCACCGCTCACGCGCTCCTTGCGGGCACGCTCGCGTTGCTCGCCGGGCGGCAGAACCTGGCGCGTGAATGGGCCGAATCGGCCCAACTCACTGCGCGGCAACCTGCCGCCTCAGGTCGCCCGGCGACTGCAATCTCGCCGGGCCTGCAAACCCTGCTGCGCCTGACAGCACCCGGCGCAGCCACTGCCAAAGAGTACACCAACCAGTGCAACATGTTACTGGTACACCTATAATTTTTCTTTAATCTTTAATCTTTAATCTTTAATCTTTAATCTCTAGTCTCTAACCTCTGATTTTTAGTCTCTAGTCCCCAACCCCCAATCCCGATCTGTTTCTCAATTGATCTCCGATTGAAAGTGCAAAAGCAACGGAGCAGCCGGTAATCGGATTATTTCCCGAGCCGTGCATGGTTCCGTTGCCAATAGCTCGATCCCTCAACCTTTGCATATCACTGCGCGAAAACAGCGAATCGGCGTGCCATACATATCAGACCAGATGGCATCATCCGGCTCTTCCACATTCAGCTTATCTTCAATGGTTAATCCGGTGACAGCCATGATCGTCTCTAGCAGATCCGGCCGCATCTCGGGCACATCGAAGGTAGCGATCAACTGTCCGTTGGGCTTTAGCACTCGGGCGAATTCACGAAAAGCCCGCAGCATTGTGCCTGTATCCAGATGTTCCAATACGGAGATACAGAACACCCGGTCGAACTTGCCGGACTCATACGGAAGTTGGGCCAGATTAGCCTGTGCACGGTGCAATCGGACGAGACTCGAATCCGGCAGATCCTGGGCGGCTTGCTCGCCAAAGTCAGAAACAATATCCAGCCGGATCGCCTCTTCAGACAAAATGCGTTCATCCCAGTCGCAGGCGTGAACCTCGCGGCAGTTCTCTGCAAGCCAGAATTTGAACGGATGGGAGATGCCGCAGGCTGCATCAAGGACCACATCGTCCGGACGTGCAAACCGCCGGGCCCATTCATATTCATATGGACGGCTCCACCATGCCGGATGCAGGGGGAAGACCAGTGTGTCCGTTTTAGGGTCACTTTGCCGAATGTATCTTGATTCCATGAATTCCGTTGTCTTGGGCGTATCCATCATCCCCGAATTCCCTCCTTCAATCCTGTCTCTGCCAAAAAAGATTCCAACACCGTGCTCCACCGGCTCCGCCACCTGGCAAGATCATAGGACAGTGCAGTCTCGCGCGCATAGATTCCCAGTCGTTCTCGCTCGGCCCGGTCCTGAACGAGACGTACCAGTGCGGCGGTGAGTTCCTGCTCGCCAGGAGGTACGAGCAGCCCATTAAACCCGTCCTGAATCAGATCATTCAATCCGCCAACATTGGAGGCAATCACCGGAAGACCACAACTCATCGCTTCCAGACAGGCATAGGAGGTACCCTCTGAGAACACGGTTGGAATTACGGCGATATCTGCCTGATGGTACGCCTCCCGAATATCCCGGAAATCATACGTGCGCTGGTTAATTCTCGCTGCATGTGGATGAGTACGATGCCAATAACGAAAGGCTCTCCCCACCGTACTGCCTTCGACCAGTTCCCCGGCAAATTCAATCTCCAGATCCGGAAAGGCCCCCAATAGCTTATCTGCTGCCAGCATCATCGGAATAATGCCCCGTTCCATGCTGATACGGCGTGGATATATAATGCGAATTGGGCGGGGAGAGGACGCAGGGGCATCCACAGCTTTCTTTTCAACCTGTCCCTGAATTGGACCATTAACCTGACATTGAGCATCTGCTTCTATTACAATATCGTTAGCCCAATCCGTTGAATTGCGGTGGCTGCGAGCAACCCTATACGATTCGCCATCTACCTCGATTTCTTCCATTTTCGATACATTGAAATGGGGATCCACCTCTCCATCACCACTCGTTCCAGTCTTGCCTTTTAAAGTTTTCACGCCTGATATAACCGCTCCAAGATTCTCCTCATGACTCGCCAGATCAGTCTTCCATGCAGCAAGCCATTCGTCTTCCTGTTCCTGCTCTAAGGTCCGCGTTGGTGGGGCTGGTGTGAAATAGGACGTATCCACTGCATTGGGAATCAGGACAACCTGTCTTGGGTCGGTATAGGTGCACGCGGCCCGGCAAAAGGTCTGGAAATGGGAATCCACAGACACGATACGCACAAGTCCATCCAGAGCCAGCTGAATGTGTTCTGCTACTTGTTGTTTGGTATCCAGTGGCAGTCCGGGACGATCCCAGTTAATGCCATGACAGATGCCAAGACTGCCGGGTTTGTAGGTGATGGGCTGCCACAGACAGCTGGCATAGATCACGGGGCCGCGCGCCGCGGCTGCCATCCGGTCAAAGGCTTCGGGCACATCATTCATGTCATACGCATAGCCAAATACATCAATCTGCTCCGTCCGCGTCTGAAACGCTTCAAAATAAGAGAGCTGATGAACCTCGGGAATATGCCCGAGCCCACGGATGACACTGCACAGATCCAAAATGTAGCGCTCCAGTCCACCGCCAAATACCCGGCCAAATTCCCGATTGTAACCATCGGTAAAGCTATGCGTCAGAATACTCACCACGCCCATTTCACTGTCCCTCCTTCCAAGGAACCAGCCGAGGTTCAGGATCGAGAATCGACTCGTAGTGTGCAAGATTGCCCCATTCACCACTAGGATCAATACGTTTGTAGCGCAAATATTTACGAACCCGGTCCTCCAGGCTGCCGGCCCAACCGAGATGTTGAACCTTCAGCTCCGTGCTGACCCCGGGCAATACGGTGCAGGACAAGGGAAGACGGGGAACATGATGATTCTGTTGTGGATAAAAATAAGGATATCCAGGCATATACCGTACAAGTGAAGCCGTATGCCGCTTGTGAAGAGACCAGAGATCATCTTCCCGGTAGTGGGTCCGGCCACCCCACATATCGTAGAAACGAAATGCAAACCAGTCCGCATACTCCTGATTAATCAGAGTGCGTATGGCTTTCTTGGCCTCTGAGCTGTATAGCTCATCCGCATCAACTGAGAGCAACCAGTCGGGACGTGTTCCCGCAGCCGCTTGCCATAAGGTGTTGCGAAGCCGCCATTCCTCGGCGAACAGTGGTTTCTCCAATACCTCCAGCCGGACCACCTTCGGATAGGCCTTGCATATGTCCGGGGTTCCATCTGTGCTGGCATCGTCCACAATGACGATCTCATCCACGAATTCACTCAGATCATGCAGTACCTCTTCAAGGTATCGGCCACGTTCATTGCGAACCTGGAGCATGGCGGTCAGCTTGTTGCCTTTGCTTTTGCGAACCCGACGAATGGAGAAGGGCTCTTCGAATACATTTGTTTCCTCTTGTGATACAGCAGCATCCTGTTCTCCCTGATCTTGTACGTCGCCCCAGTGATGAATTTGGCTTCGAGTGCTCGGCGTTGGTTGTGCATGATCCGGCGTGTGATCGCCATTTCCCAATGCGTCTGTATGTGTCCGATCGACTGTTTCCGTTGGCGTGTAAGTGGTTTCGGTTCGGATATCCCTGTGCACCATCGGCCCATTCACCTGTTGTCTACGCTTCTTCGGGTCCAGCATCATGGCACCTCCCCAAGCAATTGCTGTACAGCATGATCCAACAGCTCCAGCTCGACAATCCTGGCGAGCGCATCTTCATCCTCCAGTGCCGTTTCGAGAAAATGTCGGACTGCCCCGTGTCGTTCCCCTCGCAGAGCCAGCGCACTTCCGGATAATTGCTGATAATCCCGGCGACTGGCATCATCCTGAATATCGACTGCATGCACCAGAGCCAGTGCCTCTTCCACACGTCCTGTCTCCTGATAGATGCGGAATTTCCAATGTCTCGCGGTTTCTCCGCCAAGTTCGTCCAGGATACGCAAGGCGTTTCCGTAATCATCGTTAATACGCAGCAATTCCGCTCGTACAAGTTGATCTTCTCCCGCTTCAAGCCAGCGACAGAGCTGTTCATAATGATGGCGTTCCTGTTCGTCGGCTGCACTGATACCGTACACCAGCAGGGCGTCCTCCAACTGTCCGGCCCGGGCATGGATTGCGGACAGGAATCTATAGTGGGAGACTACACAGTCACTGCGACCATTCAAGACCGCGTGGGTGAAGGCCTCTTGCAGTGAATTGATAGCCCGAGGATCTTCAAGCAAGTACTCATAGGCTGCCAGCAAAAAGGATATGGTCTCATGTGCACCTGCTTTGGCTCGGAGCTGCCGGTAGAAGTCGGCACGTACACTGCATTGAAGCAGGGTGACGCTATCCAGCGTTCCTGACAGGATCTGCCGCAGGGCATGCAGGAAGAACAGTTCGTAGTCCCGGAGAGGGACTTCGAGATCATCCTTTTGCATCGTACCCGCAGGTGTAGGGTCTTCGCCTCCTAGCCAGATAGCGCGTACACCTTGGAAAAGCAGCTTCATATATCGTGTTTCGGAGGAGGTACCCACCAGATCGGCGATGCCGACCAGTTTGTAGATACTGCTTTCCCATAAAGGAGAGGCTGCTTCATCTCCAGCTGGCTCAGGGAGCAGGACGATACATAGCTCTGGCTCCAGCGAAGCTGTAGCCATGAGCCAGTAAGGATGGGTTACCACTGCTACGGTGCGAGGTTCCAGCAGTAGTTGTTCGGCTTCAGGGAGGGAGATGACAGTGATGGCCGCAGGTACATCCTCTGTCTGCTTCAGGCTGCTGACATAATAGACCTCTCCCTCGATCGACAACAGCGCAGCAATATCGGGATAGGGAAAGGATGACCATCCTCCTTTGCGAGAAAAGAGAATATACCGGACAGGAGCCTGTGTTGTACTGACCTCATTCGGGCTGACTTCGGGAGCAGAATCCGGTAACGGCGCAGGATTTTTCATGAATGCTTCACCTCACCTTGACTGTATTATGGTGCGTCATTCTCTCTGCATGTGCTTCATGCTTCCACTTCATATGTAAAGCCCTCACGGCACTTCGCATGATATGCCTGAGACTAACATATGGGCATTCCGTCCCAAACATGAGTATCTTCCATGAATACATGAAGTTGGCAAGCTGTGGTAATAGGCTGATTTTTATCTTTTGTGTGACCAGGATCACTTTTTTTTGCTCTAAACACGTAGATTGTGATAATTCTCACATGTATAAAATAGGTAATCTGGCACAATACGTTCATCAACGTATTTGGTGGACAGACAGCGAAGGTGCAGCTTCAATGCCAGATACGCATACTGCGAAGTGAACAGAAAGAAGGGGTAACGGTATGGATCCGATTATGTTATCGCGTATCCAATATGCACTTACAACGATTTTCCATTTCTTTTTTGTGCCGCTATCCATTGGTCTTGTACTGTTGGTTGCGATTATGGAGACGTTGTACGTTGTTAAGGGTAAGGAGATCTACAAAACGATGGCCAAGTTCTGGGGCAAACTGTTCCTGATTAACTTCGCCGTCGGGGTTGTCACAGGTATTCTGCAGGAATTCCAGTTCGGTATGAACTGGTCAGAGTACTCCCGATTTGTCGGGGATGTGTTCGGTGCGCCACTGGCTATTGAAGCCCTATTGGCGTTTTTTATGGAGTCTACATTTATTGGATTGTGGATATTTGGGTGGGATCGTTTGTCTAAAAAAGTGCATCTGGCCTGTATCTGGCTGGTGTTCGTTGGCACATTCCTGTCCGCGCTGTGGATTCTGGCAGCCAATTCATTTATGCAGCATCCCGTCGGGTTTGAGATTAACAACGGCCGAGCTGAGATGAATGATTTCTTTGCACTCATCACGAATGGTCAGCTTCTCGTCGAGTTCCCACATACAATCTTTGGAGCATTGATGACAGGGGCTTTCGTCGTAACGGGTATCAGTGCCTACAAATTAATGAAGAAGCAGGATGTGGAGATCTTCCGCAAATCGTTTAATATTGCGATCATTATCGCTCTTGTTTCCTCAATCGGCGTCGCTTTCTCGGGGCACTTCCAGGCGCAATATCTGGTGGAGACACAGCCGATGAAGATGGCAGCCAGTGAGGGCACATGGACGACGACGGAAGATCCGGCACCATGGACGGTGGTCGCCTTTATCGATCCGGATAAACAGGAGAACACGGGTGAGATCAAAATCCCCGGATTGCTCAGTTACCTGTCTTACAGCAAGTTCTCCGGTAGTGTCAAAGGCATGAAGGAGCTTCAAGCTGAGTATGAACAGACGTATGGACCGGGGGACTATATCCCGCCAGTACGGACAACGTTCTGGAGTTTCCGCATCATGATTGCTGCGGGTGGATTGATGATTGCACTGGCGCTATACGGTACGTTTCTGGCCATGCGTAAGAAGCTGGAGGTCGCTGGAAAGTGGTTTATGCGTCTGATGGTGTTCGCCATCTCCCTGCCGTTTATCGCCAATACATCAGGTTGGATTATGACCGAGGTTGGAAGGCAGCCATGGACAGTATTTGGCTATATGACCACTGAAGCCGGGGTCTCACCGAATGTATCCGCAGGAATGATCCTGTTCTCGACCATCGCTTTTACCGCTGCGTATACGGTTCTCGGAATCGTGATGGTATACCTGTTCGTACGTGAGATCAAAGCAGGCCCATTTGCGGTCGAGAAGCCGGAAGATCACGATGAATCGGCCGATCCGTTCGGCGTGGATGGAGGTTATTCCGTTGTCACTAAGTGAGTTGTGGTTTTTGCTGATTGCCGTATTGTTTGTCGGGTTCTTCTTTTTGGAAGGTTTTGATTTTGGTGTGGGGATGTCTACAGGTATTATCGCCAAAACAGACCGTGAACGCCGGACCCTGATCAACTCGATCGGTCCGTTCTGGGATGGCAACGAAGTATGGCTGATTACAGCAGGGGGCGCGATGTTTGCTGCCTTCCCGCACTGGTATGCCACGTTGTTCAGTGGTTTTTACCTGCCACTCGTAGTGGTGTTACTCGCCTTGATTGGTCGCGGGGTTGCTTTCGAATTCCGCAGTAAAATGAAACAGCAGCGCTGGCGCAAAACGTGGGACATCATCATTGTTGTTTCCAGTGCGCTGTTACCTTTCCTGTTCGGGGTGGTCTTTGCCACGTTGATGAAGGGTCTGCCCATTGATGGGGAGATGCAGTTGCGCGCAGGATTCTTCGATATCGTTAATCCGTACACCGTCATTGGTGGCTTGAGCGTAACGCTGCTATGTCTGGTTCATGGATTGCTGTTTGCATCACTACGAACAGTAGGCGAACTCAGAGAGCGTGCCTTGAATACAGCGCAAAAATTGATGCTGCCGCTGGCTGCACTGCTCGCCGTTTACGCGTTAATGACGTATTTCATGACCGATGTGTTCACCGTACGCGGTTGGGCCCTCTGGATTATGGTTGTACTTGGTGCAGTCTCGCTTGCACTTGCGGCCTACTTCGTTCGTCAGAAGCGTGAAGGCTGGGCTTTCGGTATGACAGGGGCAGTGATTGCAATTGCCTTTGCCTCGGTATTTATCGGACTATTCCCAAGAGTGATGGTGAGTTCTTTTGGAGCGGCATATGACCTGACTGTATACAATGCGGCATCCGGTGCTTATTCATTGAAAGTCATGACAATTGTAGCTTGCACACTGCTGCCGTTTGTTCTTGGTTATCAGATCTGGAGTTATTATATCTTCCGCAAACGTCTGAACGAGCAACACCACCTGGAGTACTGATATGGGACGGGGGCTGATGAAGCTGCCGGGCATCCGGCCGGTACTTGCGCTGGCCTCAGCGCTGGTGCTGCTACAGGCGATGACGATCATTATGCAAGCCAAATGGCTGGCACAGGCCATCACGGCATTGTTTGAAGGTTCATCCGTAACGGAGCAGTATCCTGTACTGCTGCTGTTCCTGGCTGCTTTTGCCGCCCGCTACGCCCTATCCTTCTGGTTACAACTCGTGACTTCACGATATGCGGAGAGAACAGGGACCGATCTGCGCAGACAGATGGTGGAGCAGTGGTTCAGGCTCGGGCCGCGTTATGCTAAGACAGAGGGCACAGGCCATCTGGTCACACTGGCACGTGAGGGGACAGCTCAATACAAGACGTATTTGGAACTATTTATTCCTCGCATGCTGGGCATGGGGTTCACCCCCATCGTCATTTTGCTGTATGTGTTCAAGCTGGATCTGATGTCCGGAGTTATTCTAATGCTGACACTACCAATCCTGATCGTGTTCATGATTCTGATTGGCCTCGCAGCGCAGCGGAAGATAGACGGGCAATTTAGATCCTACAAAGCACTTGCTAACCATTTTGTTGATACCTTGCGTGGGCTGGAGACGCTGAAAACGTTGGGACAGAGCAAAACACACGAAGGGTCCATTCTGCGGGTCAGTCAGCGGTATCGGAAGGCGACGATGTCCACCCTGCGCATGGCCTTTCTTTCTTCGTTTGCACTCGACTTCTTCACGATGCTGTCCGTTGCTTCTGTGGCGGTTGGTCTGGGATTACGTCTGACGGAAGGACATATGCTGCTTGGCCCTGCGTTGACGGTACTGATTCTGGCACCCGAATATTTCCTGCCTGTACGTATGCTCGGCGCTGATTATCATGCCACTTTGGACGGTAAGGAAGCTGGAGCGGCCATTAATCAGATGATTGAACGGGGGAAAGTTGCTGAACAGAAACAAAAAGAAGCCTATGCAAGTGTTGTTGTGCAGGCAGTCACGGCAGAGGACGAAGCTGAATCTTCATCTTTATTATCTTCGGGTAAAAGGAAAGCCGGCATTTCGACCATACGCGTCGTATTGAATGATAAAACGGCTGCGGGGCATCTTGCTCCTGATCCTTCTTCTGTTTCTACTACTCCTGAGCTTGTTTCTTCCTCTTCCTCAGTGTTCTCTTGGAATGAGAATAGCAGATTGGCTCTAACGGATGTACAGGTACGGCATGATGATGAAGGTCCTTCTTCGCTAAAGGATGTTACATTTCAGATTACAGGTCTCGGCAAAATCGGTATTATTGGCGCCAGCGGAGCGGGCAAGTCCACGTTGATAGATGTATTGGCTGGTTTCCAGTTGCCTACATCGGGTCAAGTACTGGCTAACGGACAGCCGATTACACCGGATATGCTCGAATCCTGGCGAAGACAGACGGCAGCTATCCCGCAGCATCCGTATATCTTCAGCGGAAGTCTGGCGGATAACGTTCGTTTCTACATGCCGGAGGCATCGGATGCGGAAGTGGCGAAGGCCATTAGCGCAGCTGGATTAACCAAACTTCTGACCTCATTATCCGGTGGGCTGCATGAGCTCATTGGGGCTGGCGGCAGACAGCTCAGTGGTGGACAGGAGCAACGGGTGGCACTGGCGAGAGCCTTGCTTAGTCAACGGAACATTCTGCTGCTTGATGAACCGACAGCACATCTGGATGTGGAAACAGAGTATGAACTGAAACAGACGATGCTGCCGCTGTTTGAAGGAAAACTTGTATTTTTGGCTACCCATCGTCTGCACTGGATGCCGCATATGGATCGAATTATTGTCATGGACGGCGGCACAGTGGCAGAGACGGGAACACATCAGGAATTGCTGGCACGACAAGGCGTATATTATCAGATGATTCAGGCCCAGATGGAGGCGATATAAAATGAAGTCCGGATATGAACATATGGAGACCGTCCGTAACGGAAAAGAAAAAAATAGCTGGATTGCTCCGTATGTGACACAGTACCGGTGGAGATTCATTGCAGTCATTGCGCTGGGTACATGCGCTGCCTTGTGTGCGGTACTGCTGCTGTTCACCTCCGGATTTCTGATCTCCAAGTCTGCGCTGCGTCCTGAAAATATTCTGATGGTGTATGTACCTATTGTAGGTGTACGTGCATTTGGGATATTCCGCGCTGTCTTTCGATATATCGAGCGATTGGCAGGACATGATGCCGTACTGCGGGTGTTGGCCGATCAGCGGGTGAAGCTATATCGCATTCTGGAGCCGCAGGCCCTGTTCTTGCGCTCTCGCATGCAGACCGGAGATGTGCTTGGAGCACTCGCCGATGATGTGGAGCGGTTGCAGGATATTTATCTGCGGACAGTCTTCCCAGCGGTTACGGCGCTCGTGATGTACGGTGCAGCTGTGGTCGCCTTTGGCAGTGTTGATCTGGGATTTGCGTTGTGGATGGGTTTGTATATGTTATTTCTCGTTGCTGGGCTACCTGCAATCTCGCTGAAAGTGACGTGGAAATGGCGTGTACGGCTGAAAAAGGAAAACAGCACGTTGTATACCCGTCTGACCGACGGTGTGCTTGGGTTAGGAGATTGGCTTGCAAGTGGACGAGCCGCGGAATTTGTTCAGCAGCATGAGGAAGCGGAAGAACAGGTCGACGCAGTTCGTCGCAAATTGCGGCGCTGGACACGCTGGCGTGATCTGATAGTTCAGTGTGTCATTGGCCTGTTGGTGGTATCGGTTACGTTATGGGCCGGAAATGCTGCATCTATCGGACAATTGCCTGCTGTGATGATTGCTGCTTTTGTGCTGGTGTTATTTCCGCTCACGGAAACACTTCTGCCTGTAGGGGATGCGGTGGAGCATCTTCCACAATACCGGGAATCGCTGGACCGCTTGAAACAGCTGGAAGGGAAAGAGCAACTTCCGGGGCAGAATGGAGCGGATGATGTTGACGGAACGGGCGAATCAATCTCTGTAGTAAAAAACGGCAATGGATTGGCTGGAAAGCCATCGGAGTCCGTGCCAGCTGCGAATGATATCCCGGACAGACGAATTCGTCTTCGTATTCCGCCCAAACTAAGAGCAGACATCGAGATCAATCGCGTTAGTTACCGTTATGCAGCGGATGATTCCTACGCCGTACAGGACATATCCCTTCATCTGCCACAAGGCAAACGATTAGCTATTCTTGGACGAAGCGGCGGTGGCAAATCGACATTGTTGAAGCTGATTCAGGGGGCTTTGCTTCCGTCTGCGGGGAAAGTTCTAATTAATAATATGCCTGTGCAGACCCTGGGTGAGAGTGTCACTGATGTCATCGCGGTGCTGAATCAGAGTCCTCACCTGTTCGACACCACGGTAGCGAATAATTTGCGGATTGGACGTCCGCATGCAACGGATGAGGAGATTCGTCAGGTAGCCGCGCAAGTAGGTTTATCTGGTCTGATCGAATCCTTGCCGCAGGGATATGATACACCGATGTTGGAGACGGGGCTGCGTTTCTCAGGTGGGGAAAGGCAACGGATCGCCCTGGCCCGGGTACTGCTCCGGGAGACACCCGTTGTGATATTCGATGAACCGACCGTGGGGCTTGATCCTGTGACGGAACGAGAACTGATGCGCACCATTCTGGATAGCTTGCAAGGCAAGACCATGATCTGGGTGACCCATCACCTGATTGGTGCGGAACAGATGGACGAACTTATTTTTATGGAAAATGGACAGATTGCCATGCAAGGTTCTCACGAACAATTGCTGGCTGGGGAAGAGCGATACCGCCGTCTCATCGAACTCGATCGGCCGGGGTGGATAGATCAGCAGCAACAAGAACAACCGTTGCCTCCTGTAGCTTCGAGATAAGTGTGAGCCTGTGAGCACCGAACCATAAAAACATAACAAAGAGACGAGCCAAGAAATCTTGGACTCGTCTCTTTTTACATTCCGATATGACCGCTTTCGTTGCGGATATTTACATCTCTACCAACATCAAAATAATGGAGGAAAGGCACAGACAAGTGCTGACGAGATAGAGCACAGCAACAACCTGTTTGTGATTCAATCCGGCACGCAGCAGTCGATAATGAGCTTGACTCGCATCAGCCTGGTAGATCGCTTTACCTTGAATGAAACGTTTGATAACGACAAAGATGTTGTCGAAGATTGGTACACCCAGCGCCAAAATCGGAATGAAGATGGACAACATGGTCGCTTGTTTGAATGCACCATCCAGAGCGATAACCGCCAGAATGAAGCCAAGGAACGTAGCGCCTGCATCGCCCATGAACACTTTGGCAGGAGCTTTGTTGTACTTCAGATACCCGATGGTCACACCGACCAGAATGATCGACATGAGTGCGGAATCCGTTTGACCTTTGGCAAGAGCCACGATGAACAGGGTGATCGCCGAGATGGCCGATAATCCGCCAGCCAGTCCGTCCATGCCGTCCGAAAAGTTGATGACGGTTGTCACCCCGAAGATCCAGAGGATCGTGAGAATGAATTGCAGCCAGATCGGAAGCATGACATATTCCGCGTTGAAGGGATTCACGAATCCGGTGAACGCAATACCCGAAGCAAATACGAGCACTGCCGCAGAGACCTGTACGAGCATTTTGGGCAGGGCAGGAAAATCTTTGCCTTTCGTTTTGTACCAGTCGTCGACGGTACCAATCGTTAGCAGAAGCATACCACCAGCGACCAGAGCCGCCGTTTCCCATGTGATTTCTTTCGTAAGAGCAATGTATGTCAGGAAAAATCCAGTAAATATCGCGTAACTCGCCGTGAGCGGGATAGGTTGCCTGTGCAGCTTACGCTCCACATCTTCCCGAGGCTTGTCCACAAAATCGAGCCGGTGAGCCAGTCGACCAAGCGGCGGAATAAGCAGAACCACGACAGCAAAAGACACTATAAAAGCCAGTATGTATACCATAAACTCGCTTGTTTCACTCCCATCTACCAATTTCCCCTTATTATACGAGTTAAACAGGAAATCTGTCGATGTCATTATTGTAACCAGAAGCACGTCAAGGTGAGCAGCATATCAGGTTTTATTGCTTTTGAGGAAGATAGGAGCTGAAATAATGATTTGCGGCTTCCGCATGATATCCATCATCACCTTGCCAAGTCGCCGCAAAGATGAAATCGCTGGAACCACCTTTACCTTTTCTCGGTTTATCTCCAGGAATCAATATTCCGGCTGCCGCCCAGATTTCCAGCAGGGCATCCCGCTCCTGTTTGCTGGAAGGGAAGAGATCCTTCCACTTTTTCTCCAGTGAACGTGCACTGTCTTTGGGGTCTTCCGTCTGAGCTGCTTCAAGCAGGTTGACCAGGATAGCTTGGTCTTCAGGAGTTACTTCATAGTTTGCATCGTTGTCCTGAAGCAGTAATTCCAGATCCATCAGGCAGTAGAGCAACCAGCCATGACGCACGCCGCCCCACTTGATCCGTTCAAAGTTCAGGACGTTTAAGTCGACGTTGGAATATTCCTTGTCTGACTGCAAACACAGGAAGTTACAATCCCCACAAGCACTGGTATTAGGGTGAAGGGCAGGGCGTTCCGCATAGGTATGCAAAGGCATCTTCGACGTTAAAGCCCAGCTGGATAATGCGCTGCGCAGATAGACTTTTTTGGTGGACAGACTGTGTAGAAATGCCGAAATCACCCGTTCCTTGAACGAGTCATCCTGATGCATGTCGTACAGACGCTGGACAATCTCGTCATGCGTGATCGTGAGTGGATCGAACATAACGCCTTTGCTTTTGGCATATTCAAATTCATCTCCAGAGAAGGGTACAGAGGTTGTTTTCCAGCCACCACCTCCCCAGAAGGTGCTCAGCAGTATCTTTGCCGCCTTTTTGTCCATGTGGTTAGCCTCCTTTATGGGAATTGCGATTATGATCATTGTGATGCTTCTATCTATAAGATTGAACTAAAGAGCAATTAGCCTTACCACTTCGATGACAGAACAACCTTCCGATCGCTGTTATCCCCCGAATTTTCGATTCACTTTTAAAAGGTGAAATTCTGGTGATAGCGTATGCTTACGATGCAGCTTTCTTGCAGAAAGCTTTTAGGCGAAGCTTATGCTTTCGAAGTAGCTTTCTTCCAGAAAGCTTTTAGCTCCGCTTCTTCAGGTTATTTCTGCCCTCTACGTTCTTGTTTAAAGGGTTAGTTCAATTTATCTGGGGCCTGTGTTACGTATTCCTCGGTTGTATTCAGAATCATCTCGACGAGACCTGGAAAACGTACGTCTAATTCTTCCTTTCGTAGGGAATAAAAGTGCTGTTTACCTTCAATGCGCGGCTGGATCACGCCAGCTTCACGTAAAATTTTGATGTGATGGGACAACGTGGATTTAGAAATATGGTCTACTTCGAAGGCGGAACAATTTTTCTCGCCAGAGCTGGCCAGGCAGTGTGCAATTTTCATGCGGATCGGATCACCCAATGCATTGCAGACCGTAGTCAGTTTCAATTCCGAAGCCATAGGTATCGTTGGAGTTCTCATATCTATGACGTTAGCATATTCGGCTTTCTCTTTCAATGTTTGAAAAATTTCGAACTATATAAGTTGAACTACAACTATTACACATGGTTACTCCGATTGCAGTACCATCTTTCGATCGCTCTTATCCCCAGATTTTCTTTATTCCCTTGGTCCAAGGGAAAAATCCGGTGATAGCGTATGCTTCCGATGTAGCTTTCTTTCAGAAAGCTTTCAAGCGCATGCTTCGCTTCTTCAGATTGGTTCTGGACTCTCCGTTTTAGTGTAAAAGTCGGTCTCAACTTATATATTTCTTGCGGGCGGTATAAGAAGTATGTTACATTTCTTTTTAATTAGTTCGAAAATATTCGAACTGAAAGATTGGAAATCGGATTTTTTATTCTAGGAGGAATATGAATGAGTACTACAAATACCACTACACTGTTGAACAACTATTTCCGTTTATTTGATGCTTCACGTACAGATGAGCGCGCCATGCAGGACTTATTGTCCCTGTTTACACCGGACGCAGAAATTGTACTTAACGGCACAAGCCGAACAGGATTCGACGGTTTCATGAAGGCTTTCTACGAGTACAATAAAGATGTAAAACATATGTGGGATGCGTGGGTGCAACAGCCTGACGGCAGCTACCAAACTAACTGGGCGGTATGTGGACAAGCGGCAGACGGAACGGTATATGCCAAAGCAGGCATTGATATCGCTCGTGTGAATGATGCAGGGCAGATTGTGTACCTGGAGAACGTGCAGGCCGACCAAAATGCGTTCAGCAAGTATAATCAGTAATAGCGCAGTGTAAATAAGTAATAATGAAATGGTTAGGAAACGAAGCTCCACAGTCTTTCAAGCTGTGGGGCTTTTTTTGTAATATTTAGCTAATTTGAAAGGCGCTGATGAGGACGAGGGCTTCATTTATCGAATAGCGCAGTTTCCTCAAGATAATTGGTACACAAAACAGTATGTGAAAATCTGATCTGTAAATGAAAAAGACCCTCCCGCATGTCCAAAACATGGCGGGAAGGTCCTCGTGAACGTGCATAAAACTAGTCGTTAGACTTGAATGTTATTCTAAACGGGACGCAGCTTAGGAGATGGTGACTTGCTGCATGGTAAAGATGGTCTGTCAATTCTAACGAACCTGAGACGCGCTATTGGACGAAAGTCGGCATAAGTCAAATTCTAACGAACCGTAGCGACGTTGTTTTCCGTTCATTCTCACTTTCAGGCAGTTTTTCAACGCTAAAATCGGATATACGGTGTCTCAGGTTCGTTAGATTTTGGAAACATGCTATAAACCTCAAATAAGACGTCTACGATTCGTTAGCTATCCCATCGCATCCCTATCCTTGCATCGTCTTGTTCTGAAAAGCGGCGATATCCGCATACTCTTCTTCGAATTTGCGGGAGATGCGGATGAAGATCGGCAGTAGCTCCCGGTAGACGCGGACACTTTCTGGATCAGGCTGGTGCCGATGTGTTGATCCAATCATGCCGGAGACGGCACTCAGGGAATCGATGCGGCCCAGAGCGTACAAGCCCAGTACGGCTGCGCCGAGACAGGAGCTTTCAATGCTTTCGGGGATGATGACATCCTGATCGAAAATATCGGCCATCATCTGTCGCCACAACTCCGATCGGGCGAAGCCGCCTGTGGCTTGGATTTTTTTCGGCCGACCGATCTTTTCTTCAATCGCGAGCATGACCGTGTACAGGTTGAACAATACACCTTCGAGCGCAGCGCGAATCATATGTTCCTTCTTATGATGTAGCGTCAGGCCGAAGAACGAACCGCGTGCATTGGGATTCCAGAGCGGGGCCCGCTCACCCGTCATGTACGGATGGAACAAAAGGCCTTCCGAACCCGGAGGTACATTTTCGGCGACACGAGTCAGCACTTCATATGGATCGATGCCAAGTCGCTTAGCCGTTTCCACCTCGGAAGCCGCAAACTCGTCCCGAATCCAGCGGAAAATAACACCACCATTGTTCACTGGTCCGCCAATGACCCAGGCATCCTCCGTGAGCGCATAACAGAAGAAGCGTCCTTTTGGATCGGTCACTGGTTTGTCCACCACCGTACGAATCGCTCCACTGGTACCAATGGTCACGGCGACGACGCCTGGATCAATGGCGTTAACGCCCAGATTGGAGAGCACGCCATCACTGGCCCCGATGACAAACGGTGTGGTGACCGCAATGCCCATCTCCTTGGCGTACTCCGGGTGCAATCCCTGTTTCAGCACATGTGTCGTCGGTACCAATCGGGATAGGTGTTCCGGGGTAATGCCCGCTACATGGAGTGCTTCTGCATCCCAGTCGAGTTTTTCCAGATTCATAAGTCCGGTGGCTGAGGCCATCGAGTGGTCGATGACGTATTCAGAGAATAATTTATAGAAAACATATTCTTTCATGGATATGAATTTGTGCGTCTGTTGGAACAGTTCCGGTTGATCCCGGGTGAGCCACATGATCTTGGTGAGTGGGGACATCGGATGGATCGGTGTACCTGTTCTCAGATAGATTTCGTGACCATTCATCTCGGATTTGAGTGCTTCGGTCCACTCGGCACTGCGATTATCTGCCCATGTCATGGCCCGCATCAGCGGTTTGCCGTGTTGATCGACTGGTAGAATGCTGTGCATGGCCGAACTGAAGGATACAAACAGGATATCATCTGGCTTCACTCCCGCTTTGGAAGTGGCCTGTTTAACGGATTCGATGACTGCTTTGAAAATATCTTCCGCATCCTGCTCCGCAATCGCAGGTGTGGGGGTGTGCAGCGGATAATCGGCACTGCCTTGTGCCACAATGGTTCCGTTCTGTTCGAACAAGACGGCCTTGGTGGAGGTCGTGCCGATATCTACGCCGATCATATAGGGTGAAGAAGCCATTTTGTCATCCCTCTTTCTTGAATATATAAGGTGGTGCTATTCATCCAACTTATATGGCATCTGTTATTTCATCTATAGATAAGAATATCAGACTTGAGGGATGGATCAAAATGCCAGAATCTTAATCCTTCACCGCCCCTGCGGCAATATCCGAGATGAACTGACGGCTGATGAACAGGAACATCACGATGAGCGGAATGACGGCAAGCAACGTACCTGCGATGACCATTGCATAGTCTGTGTTATACAATCCGTTCAATTGAGATAACGCAATCTGCAACGTGTATTTGCGTTCATCCGTCAGGACGATCAAAGGCCACAGATAATCATTCCATACGCCGATAAAGGTGAACGCGCCGAGGAAAGCAAAGGCAGGTCGCAGAATTGGCAGCGCCACGTTCCAATAGAGTCGGAAGAAATTACAGCCGTCGATGCGGCCCGCATCCAGCAGATCGTTGGGAATGGACTCTGTTGCATACTGGCGAATCCAGAAGATGCCGAAGGCGTTCACCATGCCCGGAATAATGAGAGCTTTGAAGGAACCGACCCAACCGAACGTAGCCATGAGTACGAAGGAAGGCACTAGCGACAGCTGGGAAGGTACCATCATGGTGGCGAGCAGCAGGATGAAGAGCCACTTTTTGCCGGGAAATTCAAACTTCGCAAACGCAAACCCCGCCAGTGAGTCAAAAAACAGCACCAGGATCGTGACTAAGCCCGACACAAACAACGTATTCAGAAAGGCGCCCCAGAAATCAATCTGCTGCAACACCCGCGTGATATTATTCCACAGTTCACCGCCGAACCAGAGCTGGGGTGGGAACTTGTAGATATCGGACGTTGTCCGGGTGGACATTACAATCAGCCAATAGAACGGGAACATGGATATGAGCATGCCCCCGATAAGACCGGTATACAACACCAGCGATTTGAGGTGTTTGGTCGCCATGTGCGCTCCCCCTTATCACATCAGGATGATTTGCCTTGAACAAGCTTCCAGTTCACAATCGAGAACAGGGCGATAATGAGGAACATGCCCCAACCAACGGCAGCGCCATATCCGAAGTAATTGTTAATGAAGGATTCACGGTAGAGGTACAATACAATCGTCATGCCTGCTGCACCAGCGCCACCATCATTACCTACCAATACTTGAGGCTCGGTGAACAGCTGCATACCGCCGATCGTTGATGTAATGACCGTAAACAGGATCACAGGACGCAGCATCGGAATTGTAATTCGGAAAAAGGACTGTATCGCTGATGCGCCGTCAATCTTGGCCGCTTCGTATAACGTCTGCGGGATACTCTGAAGCCCGGCCAAGTAGATGACGGCGTTATATCCGGTCCAGCGCCAGACTACCATGGAGGAGATTGCGACTTTAATGCCCCATGGTGCATTAAGCCATTCCACAACCGGTAGCCCGACCGACTGCAACAGATAATTGAGAAAGCCATAATTGTTGGCAAATAAAGCACCGAAGATAATGGCTACCGCCACAATGGATGTGACGTTCGGCAGGAAATAACCGACCCGGAATAGGGTGCGGAACTTCACAAATGGTGCATGCAGCAGAAAGGCAATAATCAGGGCGAAGAAGAGCATCGGAATCGTCGAATAGATCCAGATCATGAATGTGTTACCCACAGCTTGCCAGAACTCGGCATCGGTCAGCAGGTATTTGAAATTGTTAAGCCCGTTGTACGTCATGACACCAATACCATCCCACTTATGAAAAGCCAGATAAAGTGAGAACCCGATCGGGAACAGGCCAAATACCGCAAACAGAATATAAAACGGTGATATCGCAACATAGAGTGCACGGTTCTCCCACATTCTGGCCCACAGTGACTTCTGCCGATCCAGATCAGGTCTTGCATTTCCGGGATCGGGAGTAAGACGAGGTTCAGTTACAGCCATATGAATTCCTCCTTTGCGGATAACGAAACCACACGTTCTTCAGGTTAACGCTGCAATTCCCGCTCGACGCGGTGTACCGTATCTGTCCAGACCTGCTGTGGATCGGCATTTTGTTTCGCCACATCATTCAGCCGCCGGGTGATAATGTTGTGTACGGATGGGTATCTTTCGCCAAAAAAAGCATCCGGCACTTGCTGTGCCGATTCGGCAAATACAGGCCCTGTCGCCTGTCCGCCGAAGAAAGGTTCTTCTTTTTTCATGGCAGGGTCATCAAATACACCTGGTGCAGAAGGGAACAGGTTCAGTGTCTGATATTGCTCCAACTGATTCTCGGGACTTTGTAGCCAGCGAACCAGTTCAAAGGCTTCCTGAGGATGCTCACTCGACTTCAGGATGGACAGGAATGATCCTCCGTTATTGCCATCTCCCCCTGGTGCACGAGCAACTCGCCATTTCCCTGATGTATCCGGAGCGGCTTCCTGAAGCACTTGTTTCATCCAAACAGCGCCCACGAAAGAGGCAATCTCGCCATTATTCATAGCTGCGTTCCAGCCTGGAGTCCAGCCGTCTGCATTGGCAAGTAGTCCCTTCTCTTTGAAAGCTATGGATGTATCCCAGCTTGTTCGCACCAGAGCAGAATCCATGCCGATGAATGAACCATCTGGACGGAAATAACGTTCAGCTCCTTGGGATAGCACTTGATTGTAAACGCTTCCAATGTTATCGGTCAGAAATACCTTGCCTCCGAATTTCTCCTTGATCTGTTCTCCGGCAGCGGCATATGCATCCCAGCTGTTAATCTGACGTGTAACGTCCTCGGGATCAGATGGCAAACCGGCTTCCTTGAAGAGATCTTCACGATAGAAGAGAGCTGTCGGTCCCGTATCCATCGGGAACCCGATCATCTGTCCGCTTGGCGTAACGCCTTGCTTCCATTTCCACGGCAGATACTGGTCTTCAATATCTCCAGCACCGAGATCATACAGATTATAGAAACGGTCCTCACTGGGGAATAGCTCCATGATCCAGTCGTTCAATGCCACAATGTCTGGTTCACCTGAGCGTGCAGCGAGTGTAGTTTTGAGCTTTGCCTTGAAATCACCGCCGATTTTCTGAGCTGTCAGTTCAATGTTGGGGAACTTTTCCTTAGCCCTGGCAATCAACTTATCATCGATGGAACGGTTCCAGTACCACAATGTAAGCGTTACCTTTTTGTTGTTCGCTGAATCGTCCTGTCCGGGCCAGATGGAGCATCCGCTTATGAGCAGGACGCAGACCATCAGTATGGCTGTCCAGCAAGTTCTTTTCCGGCGGATCATGTGCATTACCCCCTCATCATTAAGTTCGAGGCATGAAGTGCTTTGGACTACAACATTAGTGTATGAGCAGTTTATAAACTCATACCCAATATTCCTGAAATGAAACACATATTTGTGACCATTGCGTAACATAAATTGGGTAGTTACTTTAAAAATAAAAGTTACTTGACACATTATAATTTTTATTCTAAACTAACTTACATAAAGTAACTAATGATGATGAGAATAATATAGATACGTACTATATAACGTCCAAGTGATCCATTTTCGCTTTGGATGCGAATCAATCAACATACAAGTTGGCCTAAACAGGAGGAACGACAATGATCAATTCACATATTATTCAACTGCTTGCCCCCAAAATTCAGACTTTTCCGAGTGGAAAAGAGTTCATATACCTCGTGGGACCGATTAAGCTCCCGGTAAACCTTGATGGGGAGACCAAGACATTCCAGTGGTATAGCTGGATGAAGTCAGACAAAGCAATGGAGAGCGGCGAGTTAATTGAATCTCTTGCTGCTGCTGAGTTGGCAGAGCGCCAGCAATCCAGTGTCCTGGTGTATGGTGACTTTGCTGAAGCACAGGATGCCCTTATTCGCATGCACAGTATCTGTCATACAGGCGACATCTTTGGCAGCAAACGCTGTGATTGCGGCTTCCAATTGGAGCAATCCATGAAAATGATCGCCGCTCACGGAGCGGGCGCACTGTTCTACCTTGCCAACCATGAAGGACGTGGCATTGGTCTGTTCAGCAAAGCCATGGCGTACATTTTGCAAGAAGAAGGTCTGGATACAGTAGATGCAAACTTGCAACTCGGATTCACGGACGATGCCCGCAATTATGACGATGCGATTGCAGTGTTACGTGCACTTCGCTCCGCACCGGTTACATTGATCACGAACAACCCACGGAAGCTGGCTGCTTTGCAGGAAGCGGGTTTGAATGTGGGCGGACGTGTCCCACTGTGGGGAGATCGCTCTGCTTTCAACGAGAAATATCTGCAAACGAAAGTGAACCGTTCTGGTCACTTGACGGAAAGTGATGGCTGGGCTGGGGCAGAGACGCTGCTTCCGCATGCGCAGGCTTAATCATTATTTATAAACGTTACGATTAGCTGATTAGCCGTTGTTGTACTCTCCGCTATGGAGAAGTATGCAGCGGCTTTTTTGCATGGATAATAGCGTAGCGCTTCGATTTTCCTGATTCACGGAAGGCTTGCCGTTCGTACAGTACGGATTATACAATATAGGCATCTGATGAATGCGGGAGGAACCAAGGTGCCATTTGAGGGACAACGTATGTTGCCAGCTGCGAAGAGCATGAAGCAGTTTGAAGCGATGATTGAAGGCCCTTATACCTATGGGGTGATGCTGGAAACGCATATTGCACAGCTTCAGAGTGTAATGGACGAGGCGCGGCGGTATGACAAAAAGATACTTTTGCATGCAGATCTGGTCCAGGGATTGAAAAACGATGAATATGCGGCAGAGTATCTGTGTCAGCACATTCGCCCGGCAGGATTGATCTCTACGCGAGCAAGTGTTATTCAGAAGGCGAAGCAGAAGGGTATTACAGCGATTCAACGTATCTTTCTGCTGGACACCCATGCCTTGGAGAAGAGTTATCTGCTGTTGGCCAAAACCCAACCTGATTATATTGAAGTACTACCTGGCGTCATTCCGCATATTATTGCGGAAGTATCTGTACGTACAGGTATCCCCATTATTGCTGGGGGACTGATTCGTTCACCGGAAGAGGTTGAACTTGCACTTGGTGTTGGAGCAACGGCAGTGACCACATCCAACGCAGATCTGATCCGACACTTTGAGCAATCGCTTACACCGTAAAAAGAACCCACAACAGGAGGTTGTCTGTATGGAAAAATATATATTGGCTCTGGATCAGGGAACGACAAGCTCCCGAGCTATTCTGTTTAATCGCGGCGGGGAGATTGTGCACATTGCACAGCAGGAATTCCCTCAATATTTCCCCAAACCGGGCTGGGTAGAGCAGAATGCCAACGAAATCTGGAGTTCCATTCTAGCCGTGATGGCATCGTGTCTCGCAGAGAGTGGGATCAAGCCTGTCCAGATTGCCGGAATTGGAATTACTAATCAGCGGGAGACCGTTGTGGTGTGGGACAAAGAAACCGGCAGACCCATTTATAATGCGGTCGTATGGCAGTCCAGACAGACCGCAGACATCTGTGAAGAATTGAAGACGCAGGGACTCGGGGACCTCTTCCGCCGCAAGACAGGATTATTGATCGATCCCTACTTCTCGGGAACGAAGGTCAAGTGGATTCTGGATCATGTCCCTGGTGCCCGGGAGCGGGCAGAGAAGGGTGAATTGCTATTTGGCACGATTGATAGCTGGCTGATCTGGAAACTGAGCGGAGGTACACATGTCACGGATATATCCAATGCCTCACGTACCCTGATCTATAACATCTATGATCTGCAATGGGATGACGAATTGTTGGCTATCCTCGACATTCCTAAGGCCATGCTGCCAGAGGTGCGAGGTTCATCCGAGGTGTATGCACATACGACAGATTATCATTTCTTCGGTCATCGGATTCCGATTGCGGGAGCGGCAGGAGATCAGCAGGCAGCGATGTTTGGTCAGGGCTGTTACACCAAGGGCAGTATGAAAAATACATATGGGACCGGTTGTTTCATGCTTATGAATACGGGAGAGAACCCGGTACAATCCGATCACGGACTGATTACGACGATTGCTTGGGGGATGAATGGCAAGGTTGAGTATGCGCTCGAAGGCAGCATTTTTGTTGCAGGGTCTGCGGTTCAGTGGTTACGTGACGGATTAAGGATGCTTCGTTCATCAAAAGATAGTGAGGAATACGCCTCACGCGTGCCTTCGACAGACGGCGTTTATATGGTACCTGCATTTGTCGGACTGGGAAGCCCTTATTGGGATAGTGAGGTTAAGGGTGCGGTGTTTGGCATGACCCGAGGTACGACGAAGGAACACTTTATCCGTGCTACGCTGGAGGCGTTGGCATATCAGACCAAAGATGTATTGGAGGCAATGGAATCCGACTCAGGTATTCCCGTGCATGCTCTGCGTGTTGATGGCGGCGCGGCGGCCAATGATTTCCTTATGCAATTCCAGAGTGATATTCTGGGCATTCCTGTCGAACGACCGACCGTGAATGAAACGACTGCATTGGGTGCGGCTTATCTGGCAGGGCTGGCGGTTGGATATTGGACGAACGCGGATGAATTGACCGATCATGAAAATACCGAACGTGTCTTCCGGCCTGCTATGGCTGAGCAACAACGAACAGAACTGTATGCAGGCTGGAAGCGTGCGGTGAACGCAGCAATGGCTTTTAAATAAAAGAAAATAAAAGAAATGAAATTGAACTTCAATCCTCACGATGTGGGTATTTGTACTTTTTCGCTAAACTTATGTTATAAATGATATTTACTAGTGGAAAATGATGCACAATTTACAGGGTTATTCTTCCTGTAGAAGCAAAACTATATTCCCACTATAAGGAAAAAGTTGAGGTTAGTGGATTCATTTGAAATTCCATCCTTTGGCAGAACAACTTTTTGAATATTTTTTGAATAATGTGTCATTTCAGGACTTCACGCCGTCAAAAATCTGTGATAGGATAAAGGCACAAGTTAAAAAATGATGTCTGGAGATCGGGAGGGACCACGTGCCGCTCAGCAATTGCTGAGCGAATGACGTGGTCCTTTTTTTGTTTTTTTTGCGGAAACATAAAGGGAATCAATGGGAGGTTCAAGGATGGCAGAAACGTTCTCGTCAGCACACCGGACCGAATATTTGCAAAGCATGGCGAATGCACATTTTGACGTATTGATTATTGGCGGTGGGATTACAGGCGCAGGGATTGCATTGGATGCGGCTTCCCGTGGATTGAAGACAGCGCTTGTAGAAATGCAGGATTTTGCAGCAGGTACATCCAGTCGTTCGACCAAGCTTGTCCATGGCGGATTGCGTTATTTGAAGCAATATGAAGTGAAGATGGTTGCTGAGGTAGGACGGGAGCGGGCTGTAGTCTACGAGAATGGGCCACATGTGACCACACCAGAACCGATGTTGCTACCGATCTATACGGCAGGTACGTTCGGCCGCTTCAGCACATCCATTGGACTGATGGTATATGATCGGCTCGCCGGGGTGAAGCGCAGTGAACGGCGCCAAATGTTGAATGCCGGAGCGGTGTCAGATAGTGAACCTTTACTACGCAAGCAGGGACTGTTGGGTGGTGGGCTCTATGTGGAGTACCGGACAGACGATGCCAGGCTTACCATTGAAGTCATGAAAGAAGCTGTCAAACGTGGGGCACAGGCAGTGAACTATGTGAAGGCGACAGGTTTCCTGAAGGAGAATGGTAAAATTACAGGTATTGAAGCCATGGATCAGATCGGTGGCCAGACCTATACCCTGAAAGCAAGTAAGGTGATCAACGCTTCCGGCCCCTGGGTGGATGGGCTGCGGGGATTGGATGGTTCGCGCCAGGGGAAAACGCTACAGATGACCAAAGGCATTCACTTGGTCTTTGACGGTGAACGATTCCCGTTAAGACAGGCGGTCTATTTTGATACACTCGATGGTCGAATGGTGTTTGCTGTCCCACGTGATGGCAAAACCTATGTAGGAACGACAGACACCGTATATCAGGACGATCCTGCACATCCCCGAATCTCCGACTCCGACCGTGATTATGTCATTAATGCAGTCAATGGCATGTTTCCGGATGTTCAGATTAGTATCGAGGATGTGGAATCTGGATGGGCGGGTGTACGTCCACTTATTCATGAGGAAGGCAAGAATCCTTCCGAAATTTCACGTAAAGATGAAGTCTGGGTCTCTGATTCCAATCTGATTACGATTGCCGGGGGCAAATTAACCGGATACCGCAAAATGGCGGAGATGGTTGTTGATCTGGTCGCGCGTCATATGGAGCAGGAACACGGACATTCCATAGGCCCTTGTGTAACGAAGAAGATGCCCATCTCCGGCGGTGACGTAGGGGGATCGGCTGGATTCGTATCGTATGCGGAGCGCAAGATTAAGGATGGTGTCGCTCTGGGACTTGCTCGATCTGCTGCAGAGAGGCTTGCTCGCACGTATGGTTCCAATGTGAAGGCACTGTATGAGCGAATGCCTGATCCGCGGACGAAGGCCGAGCTTCATGGCATGCCACAAGAGCTGCTGTTGATGCTATGTTACGCGATCGAAGAAGAGATGGCAGTAACCCCGTCAGATTTTTTGGTCCGAAGAACAGGAGATTTATTTTTCCGTATTGATGAAGTCCGTCGTTATAAGGCAGCGGTTAACTCCTATATGGCCGGGCGTTTGAACTGGTCTGAAGAGCAAGCGGTCATGCATGAACAGGAACTGGATCAGCTATTGTTGGAAGCATCCGGCAAAATCTGAGGCAGGATTTCAAGGCTAAGAGTCGAATGGAACATGTAAGCGTGTAACACAGAGAGGGGATTACATCCATGACATTACAGATCGGAATCATTGGAACAGGCTGGTTCAGTAAGGTACATGCGGATATTCTCGCACGAATGGAAGGTGTTCGTGTTGCGAGTGTCTGTGGAACAACGTTGGAAAAGGCAGAGGCTATGGCCTCCGTCTATGATGCTGTTGGTTACGGTGAACTTGAACATATGCTGGATGGTGAAAAACTGGATGCGGTGTATATCTGTGTGCCTCCGATGTCTCACGGATCGATTGAATCCGAATTGAATCGTCGCGGAATTCCATTCCTGGTGGAGAAACCGCTGAGTACTGGAATGGACGTACCGCGTCAGGTGTTGGATCAGGTACAGAAGAGCGGATTGTTAACCTCTGTCGGATATCATTTCCGTTATCAGGAGGCTGCTCAGGTACTACAACAAGCAATGAAAGAACAGACGGTCGGCATGGCTCTTGGCCGCTGGATGGGTGGAATGCCAGGGGTTGCCTGGTGGCGGCGTCAGGATGGTTCAGGAGGACAATTCGTGGAGCAGACTACACATATTGTAGACTTGCTTCGGTATTGTGCAGGAGAAGTTACGGAGGTATATGCCGTAGCAGCTCAGCGCAGTATGCATGAGAAGCATGAGCATGTCACCGTTGCCGATGTGGCGAATGTGACGCTTAAGCTGGAAAGTGGAGCGATTGCCAGTATCGCCAATACATGCCTGTTGCCAGACGGAGAGGGCGGCGCAGGGCTACAGTTCTACACGGATGCAGGCGTGTGGGATTGGACGCCGGAACGTTTGCTTCTGCCAAGTGCCGCATCACATGCGATGGCAGGTCTGGAAATTCCGGCAGGACATAATCCATACGAGCGTGAGAATGAAGCGTTCATTCACGCCCTGCGTACGGGAGACCGTTCACGGATTCTGTCCGATTATGCGGATGCCTGTCGTACACAGGAGATTACGACGGCGGCACTGGCATCGGCAGATTCCGGCCTGCCGGTACAGCTTCAGCCTTCAAAGCATCTTTCTCATTAATAAAAGTTGAATGTAATATAAATACGCCTGAATCAGGAACTGATCCGTGTAGATCAGCCTGATTCAGGCGTATTTGTGTTGAGTGGAATGTCATGGATCAGGAATCCATATTACTCGGATTTCTGCTGTTTCAACCAGTCGGAAGACCAGCTGTAGATCTGATCAATGACAGGTTCAATGGCTCTGCCTTTAGGTGTTAATTCATACTCTACACGAGGAGGAATCTCGGGAAACATGTGCCGGGTTACGATACCTTCCGCCTCCATTTCCTTCAATCGCTCCGATAAAAGTCGTCCACTGATCGCCATCTCTGCTTCAAGCTCCGTAAACCGCTTGGGTCCAGACAACAGTTGGTACATGATTAACAGTACCCACTTCTTGCCTATAATGTCTATGGCCTGAGTGATCATACAGGGACTTGGTGCTTTTACTTTTTTCAGCTTCAACGTATTCACCTCGATTCATGATCATTTTCTTCAAAGTTGTATATGAAAGGACATGATTTCTGCCGCTTTAAGAATAGGGGACACCCAAGTAAATGAGGGTTACTACAAAATATACTGTAACATACCTTTTGTATGTATTATACATCATACAGTGAAAAATTACTTGAAGAAATTATATTATTATTATATACTTACTTCATAAAAGTAAGTTGCTGATAAATAATACCTATAATATGAACGCGTACTATTTTGGAAGTGAATGAGACTGACCATATGAAAACAGAGTTACCTTTGGGGAACTTTTACATAGATTCTTTTTTACTATTTATCGCAAACTTAATCATCCCATAGTAGGAACATACAATTCGTTATAGGAGGATATACATATGAACAAAATTTTGGGTTATGTTTTTCTAGTTGTGCTTGCAGGGGTATTCGTCATGACAGGGTTTAACAAGATTAGTGGGGCAGACATGATGATTCAGACATTCGAAAGTTTCTCTTATCCGACATGGACCATGTATCTGCTGGGCGCTGCGGAGTTGCTTAGTGCAGTAGGACTGCTGATTCCACGGACTCGCATCCTAGCTTCAGGCATACTGACATTCATTCTGATTGGGGCCGTGGGAAGTCATCTGATCTATGCACAATATGCTGCTGTTCCGTTCCCGGCTGTACTGTTGGTAGCTAACATTATTGTCCTGGTTGTGGGCATGCGCAGATTGGAAGAGGAAGAAGAATATATGGACGCGATTCAGGCGTAAGCGAAAGATAAGGATTACATTAATTGGGCTAGTTCACCGAGGAGAAGGATATTCCCTTTAACAGAAATGTAATACGCGGATGCCTATACAGAAGATGACCACTGCCAATGAGCGGTGGTCATCTTTTTATGTTAGACTCCGTTTGGCGCGTGTGACGATTCGCAGCGTATGTTTGGTATCCGACTGCTGAATCCAAGTGGTACAGATCTGCCGCACCCACTCCGGGTTCGTCTTGCTGGCATCGTTCAGCCAGTTACTTACTGAATCCTGTACATACTTATGGGCATCCGATTTCACTGCGTCAAGTAAGGGGAGGGCCGCTGTCGGGTTCTCTTTTAGCTCCGGAATATGTTTGGCCCAGACACCACGCGGCCTAGTAGATTCTATGGCAAAGCGACGGATGAGTGGATCAGGGTCATTGCACCATGATATTAAATTTTGCAAGGCTGTGGATAATTCTGCAGAGATGGACTCCCGTACAGCCATCCAGGCGATTTCTCTTACACCAAAGTGATGATCTGCTGCAAAGGGCTGAATATGCTCCAGTTTTTCAGTCAGGTTCAGACGGGAATCCAGTCCAATGATATAAGCCCCCCAGCAGCGAACGCTATCTGAACGATGTTCTGCAATGGAACGGAAGAGCATTGTTTGTTCGTTGATTGCTAGGCGTTTCAACACATCAAGCCATTGCATACCTATGGCCGGAATGATTTTCATAATCCGTTGTTCATTCATCTGTTTTAACTGCTCACTGATTTCTTTAGTCTCAGCATCCATGCCCCATTCGTGGGTAATCTTCTGAAAAAGAAGAACATGATCTACTGCCAGCCATTCGGTCAAATTGACCGATTCGATATGTCCGGCTTGTAGCCAATTGCGAATATACTCTGGAATTTCTGTTGCTTTACGGGCACCTTTGCGAGAAAGAACGTCATCAGGGATAAACAGATCTGACTTAACATTCAACGATATACTCCTCCTTGGTTGTATAGACTCATGAGCTATACAATACAACTAGCTGAAGAACAGAGATGTAAGGCAGCTTACAACTGGGCAGTGATTCTCCGGAGGGTAGCGATTTCGTCACGATGAAGGGAGACTGATTTGAATCCGGTACGGATCCGGCCTGCTTTTGCTAAGTCTCGCATGACAATCGTAACCGATTCCCGCGTGGCTCCCGCCATCCAGGCAATCTCCTGATGAGTAAGCGCGAGCTGAATCCGGCAATACTCATTCTCTTCAATCCATCCAATCTGTTTGGCCAGCCGGTAAAGATTATGTATCACCTTTTCATGCAGGTTTCCAAGTGCGAGCGTCTGTGTCAACTCGCTCATTCGCCTCATCCGCTCACTTAGTACGTTCATCAGTCTCATCATAAATTGTGGATGTTCAATCAGAAACTGCTCAAAACGTTGCTTGTCCATCAGGCAAATATCACACTCCTCCATTGTTTCGATATAAACGGCACGTGTTCCGAGGGAGATTCCGTTCATTTCTCCAAACACATTACCTTCCATCAAAATATCGAGAGTGAACTGCTTGCCCTCCGGGTTCAATGTATATAAACGAACCTTTCCCCGTTTTACAAAATAGAAACCCTCTGTAAACGTATGCGGGGTCTGGATTTGTCTGTTTTTAGGTATGGTCGTTATGGAAGTCATTCCATCCATTTCAATCAGGTCAGCCTCTGATAAGGAGGACATCAGGTCGAATTGTGATAAATACAAGATTTTATCCATAGGACTCCTTCCCATTACGATATGAATATAAAAAAAAGAAGAACCCACGAAACACAACGGGTTCTCTTGCAGCGGGACTTCCTGAATTGGAAGGTCTTCTGACTATAAATGATCGAATGCCATTCTTATTATAGTAACTTTTTTAATTGAGAGACGCGTCCTTGGCTAATGCCAAGCTTTTCCGCAATTTGCTGTTGAGCCAAACCGGGATTCTGTTCAACAATTTCTTTCATCTGTTGCAGCATGCGTGCCGTCTTCGGCCGCAGGTCCGGGTATTCTGGGTTGTCAGCGGTGGTCCCTTCTTCCCTAGCGGGAGATGAGACTGAGGCGGATTTGGTAGCAGGACGCTCCACGGGTGCAGGAGCCTGTTTGTTCTGAGGTATGGACCAGTTGGGAGAGTCATCCGGGTGTTTTAATTGAGTTGCACAAGTCCGGCAGATGAATTGCTCTTTGAAATACATTTCCGTATCTACATCACCGCAAAAAATACATAATGTTGATTTGTACTTTCTTAAAATCAACTCTTTCCCTTCAATGAAAAACTCAAGCGGATCGCCGATATGGATTTCCATCGTATCCCGCATTTCTTTGGGAAGGACAATTCGTCCAAGACGGTCCAGAGATCTCTTCATTCCGGTTCTTTTCATCGCATCTCCCCCGCAATATTCACAATTAAAACCTGTCCTTATTGTAAGGAAGAAAGGGCTTTAATACAACAATAATATTTCAAAAAAGTGGGATAATTCCATCTATTATGGGAAAATAAGTTTGGAAAGGATGGGTGCAATGGCTAAAGTGAACAATGCGGCGAGCACCATGGAGATACTGGAGATGGTACCTGTCAGGGAACTCAGTTCAAACGCCTTGGATGTCCCTGTGCCATGGGCACCGGTTCCAAACAGTGTGCCTCGTGCAATCTCCCCATCGATGCGCAGCATTTTGACGATCGAAGGTCCCATAATCACCCCGAGCAGGCCTGTCATAATAACAAAAACAGCTGTCACTGCGGGAATGCCACCGATTGTAGCCGATACGTTCATGGCAATGGGTGTTGTAATGGATCGCGGGATCAAGCTGTGGATTAGCCCTGAATCCAGACGTAACCATTTGGCGAGCAGGGCAGAAGAGAGTACGGCAACGACCGATCCGGTCATGACACTGAAGACAATCTCGGAAATATGTTTTTTGAGTACATGGAAAAAGGTATAGAGTGGTACGGCAAAAGCCACCGTGGCCGGTTGAAGCAACAGACTCAGCCATTTGCCACCACTGCTATAAGTGGTATAATCCGTTCCCGTTGCGAGCAGTATGCCAACGACAAGCAGTGGCGTAATGAGCAGTGGAGACAGATATACTTTTGGCAGATTGCGATACATTCGTTTGGTAACCCAATAGATACCGACGGTTAACAACAGGCAGAGGAATCCAATCATCCGGTGTGACGCTCCTTTCGTTTGGCGATTCGTGTAGCAACCAGTCCTGTGCAGGACATGACCAGGAATGTACTAAGTAGTACGATGAATAAAATTTGCAATCCGTCATGCTCCAACATGGGCATATAGTTCATGATGCCAACGGCTGACGGGATAAAAAATAACAGTAGTTCACCGAGTAGCCAGGCAGCTCCAACTTCAATCCAGCGCAGCTTCACGACACGAGTCTGAAGCAGAATGAATAACACGACCATACCGAGTATTGAACCGGGTACAGGAAGATGGAGAGTACGGGCCAGCAGGTCCATGAGCAGTGAAAAAACCATTAAGAGCGCAACCTGTGCAATACCAAGGCCCCATTTTTTCACTTCAATCCCTCCTTGTATAATCAACGTAATCGTTTAAGTGAAAATGAAAATGAAAATGAAAATGAAAATGATTCACCTGATATCACAAATTTTACATGGCTTTCTTTCATGAGTAAAATGCATATTAAGAATGTTTACCATTCCATTTATCTATGAGAGGTGGGAAGCAAGCGATGGATATCCGCCATTTGCAATATTTTCTGGAAGTCGCCCGGCAACAAAGCTTCACGAAAGCCGCTGAAGTTCTGTATATCACCCAGCCTACCATCAGCAAGACGGTCAAGAGTCTTGAAGAGGAATTGGGTATCACGTTATTGGACCGTTATGGGAAGAAAGTTGAACTAACGGACGCGGGCCATGTGTTTTTTCGGCAGGCACTGGAGATTGAAAAGTCGTTCCGCAGTCTGTCGTCCGAATTGGACGACCTGATGAATTTGAAGAAAGGCCATCTGCGGATCGGCTTGCCACCGATGGTAGGATCAAGCTTTTTCCCCATGATCATTGGCGAATTTCACAAAGCCTACCCGCAGGTGACCATTCAGCTGTTTGAGGATGGTGCCAAAAAGGTGGAGGCCGATGTGATTAGCGGTGCACTGGATATCGGCGTTGCCGTATTGCCAACCGTGGATGAGTTGTTGGATCATTTTGTGTTTGTGAAAGAGAAGCTGAACCTTCTCGTACACCCTTCACATCCACTTGCGGAGAAAGAGTCGGTTGCGCTGCATGAACTGGAAAACGACGCCTTTGTGCTGTTTCGGGAAGATTTTGCATTGCATGACCGAATTATTGTGGCTTGTCAGCATGCGGGGTTCCAGCCTCGGGTGGTATATGAGAGCTCCCAGTGGGATCTGCTCAGCGCGATGGTTGCCGCCAATCTGGGTGTAGCCTTATTGCCGGAGACGATCTGTCGTGAGGTGGACCATATGCGCGTGCGTATTATACCGGTGGTGGAACCTGTGATTCCATGGCAGCTCGGCATGATCTGGCGGAAGGACCGCTATCTGTCATTTGCCACGAGAGAGTGGATCGGATTCACACAGTCCATGCTGGGCGATTAAAGGAAGCGATCGGAAGGTTATTCTGTCAGTGTGGTGCCCCGTGTAAATACTCTTTTGTTGACCCCGGATCGTTGTTACAATGGAAGCATAATCATGATGGAGGTGTACGAACATGAAACTGCGGGTATCCGCTGTACAATACCAATTGCACACAATCAGCTCGTTTGAGCAGTTCGCCGCTCAGGCTGAGCATTACATACGGACAGCGAGCGAATACGGAACTGAATTTGTGCTGTTCCCGGAATTTTTCACAACGCAATTAATGTCCATTGGGGACGAACAAGGCAATGCGCTGACAATTGAGGATCTACCAAACTTTACGGAGCAATATGAGCAACTATTCACATCACTTGCTGCCAAGTACGGCATGCATGTCATCGGGGGAACACACGTTATTCGCCGTGAAGGGAAGCTGTATAATACAGCCCACATGTTCTACCCGGATGGTCGTATCGCGCGCCAGGACAAGATTCACATTACACCAACCGAAGTACAGGAATGGAATATGGCTCCTGGGGATGGGCTTGAAGTATTCGATACGGATAAAGGCCGTATTGCGATGCTGACCTGTTACGATATTGAATTTCCGGAAATTGTGCGGATGGCCAAAGCCAAAGGTGCTGACGTGATCTTCTGTCCTTCCTGCACGGACGATCGCCATGGATTCTACCGTGTGCGTTATACGAGTCATGCTCGCGCAGTAGAGAATCAGGTGTATGTTGTGTTAACCGGAACAGTGGGCAATCTGCCAACCGTTGATTTTATGCGTGCCAACTATGGACAGGCTGCGATTATTACGCCAAATGATATCCCGTTCCCGCCTCGTGGCATCCTGGCCGAAGGTGAGATTAACAACGATATGATTGTGACCGCCGATCTGGATCTGGACTTATTGTATGAGGTGCGTGAACGTGGATCGGTAACGACTTGGCGTGACCGCCGTACCGATTTGTATACCGATTGGGAGTAGGCAACCTTATAGAGGTTGTTCAAAAAGCCCGCTTTTGATTACGAAGGATGCCTAGTGGCATCATCAGCATCGAATATGGAATTCAGCCGAAATGTCCGTTGCTCACGTAGTCTTCCCTACGCTCCGCTACTCCATTTCTAGCTTCATCCCATCTTCTCGGTACTGAAAACCGACCTTTTTGAACACATAATTAAAACCGAAGCGAAAAAGAGTAGGGAATTCATTTTGTCAGTGGAAAGGGGTGAACCGGCAACATGTATAGCAAAGAAATGCGGATCACCGACCCGGAGCGAAGTGGCAAAAGGGTAAAGGCAGTCGTTCGCAATTATGTTGCAGCCGACTTTGAGGAACTCATTTGCATTCAGGCGGAGAGTTTCCCTCCTCCTTATCCGGAAGAGCTGCTCTGGAGTCACGAGCAGCTCACCAGTCATGTGCATCATTACCCGGAGGGTGCCATCTGTATTGAAGTAGATGGAGAATTGGCCGGCTCGATGACTTCGCTGCGGATGCAGTGGGACCCTGCACATCCGGCAAGTCATACCTGGGCCGAAGTGACGGATGACGGCTATATTCGTAACCACCAGTCCGATGGCAACACGCTGTATATTGTTGATCTCTGTGTTCGTCCAAAGTACCGCAAGTGGGGACTGGCTCAGCTTATGATGCAGGCAATGTACCACCTTGTGATTGCACAGGGCATAGATCGGTTATTAGGTGCTGGCAGAATGCCAGGTTATCATCTGGTTGCAGACCAACTTTCTGCACAGGAATATTTGGACCAGGTGGCTGCGGGAGAGAAGCGTGATCCGGTAATATCATTCCTGCTTCGCTGTGGCCGCATGCCTGTTGGTGTGACCGCAAACTATCTGGACGATGAGGAATCCTGTAATTATGCTGCCCTGATGGAGTGGCGGAATCCGTTCAGATAAATAAATATTAATGAAATACATTATTGATCGAGGAGGCCATTAATCCATGGAATTTACGCGTATTACATCCATTAATGATCCATTGTTTGCCCAAATGCACAAGCTGATGCAGGAGATTTTCCCGCGGGAAGAAGTGCTGGATTTCCCACTGTGGGCAGAGCCGTTGGAAGATCCGGGTATTCGGGTGTTCGTGGCTGTGCATGAAGGGAAAGTCGTTGGAGCAACGGAGTACCGTTATTACGAGGACTGGAACGTGGCCATGACGGACTTCACGATTATTGGTCGCGAGGGACTGGGGATCGGCAGTTTCCTGGCGAATCACCGCAAGCGTGATCTGCAAAATCTGGCTGCAGCAAACGGGAAAGAATTGTTCGGCATGTTTGCCGAAATCTATAACCCTTATCTGAGTCAGGACCACGAGTTTGGCGGCATCAAGCCAATGGACCCGTATGTGCGTCGCGAAGTGCTGTCCCATCTGGGATATCAGCGTCTGGACTTCCCGTATGTTCATCCATCCTGGCAAGGTGACGGCGAAGCGGTTGGTGGTTTGGACCTGTGCTTCATGCCAGGTGATGAGTCACTCGGTGAACTGCCAGCCAGCCTGGTGGCTGATTTCCTGAATCGATATTATGCAGTGCTGCCAAATAAACCACAGGAATGGCTTGCCATGGTAGAGCAATTGACTGCTCGCAAGTTGGTTGCGCTACTGCCGTTGTAAACGGGACGGGATAGAACATTAGATCATAGTGACGTTGCAAGTACCTTGAAGAATGATGACAGTCATGCAGAAAGCCCGTAGAACAGGCCATTATTGGACCTGCTTTCTACGGGCTTTTTCTATTTAGTTCAAGGTTGAGATTGAGCCAATGTAAGTTGGGTTTAAAATATTTTTATTAAGAAGTGGTGAATAAGCTCATGGATCTCTGTCACATGTGTTTCGAGAGCAAAGTGCCCAGTATCAAGTAAATGCACTTCTGCAGATGGGATATCACGCTTATAAGCTAAAGCTCCAGCAGGAAGAAAGGCAGGATCATTTTTACCCCATACAGCTAGAAGATGAGGTTGATAATTGCGGAAATAAGCCTGAAATTCAGGATAAAGATCCACGTTTGTTCTATAATCGAGGATTAAATCCAGTTGGATTTCTTCAGCTTCCGGGCGTGACATGTAGGCAATATCCAGTGAATATCCGTCTGGTGAAACAAGGCTAGCATCAGTCCCATGAAGATACTGAAAGTTACGGATAGTTTCGGGGGTTAAGGAATCACGACATGCTTCACGATTTTCAGGTGTTGGAGAGTGCCAATACATCTCCCAAGGTCCCCATGCGTCACTAAACCCTTCGATATATGCGTTGCCATTCTGACTAATAATGGCTTGAACTTGTTCCGGGTGAGCCACTGCCAAGCGATAACCGACAGGTGCCCCATAATCAAACACATACATTACATATTTCTTAAGAGCTAATGCTTCAGTGAAACCTTCAATAACTCGAAACAGGCTGTCAAATGTGAAGTCAAACTGACTACGGGGTGGAGTTGTTGTGCGACCAAACCCAGCAAGATCAGGGGCAATGACACGGTATTGTTCTGCCAGTTTGGGAATAAGGTCGCGAAACATATGACTAGAGGATGGAAACCCGTGTAATAGTAAAATAACTTGGCCATCCTTAGGCCCGGCTTCACGGTAAAAAACGTCGACATCTCCAACCTTCTGTTGCTGATAACTAATCTTCATTTTTACATCTCCTTCTGGATTCATTAAGAAGTCCACTATTATTTCTCTTACTTACTTGTACAACTGGTGATGACGTGTTTTTATTGTATAATTAATATATTTATTTGAATAATGAATAGATTGAATGCTAGCTATTTCAAATCAAAATACAAAAGGGTGAAAGATATGATCAATTCCTTAGAGGGTCGTTTTTTTCAGGCATTTATTGCTTTGCTAGAAGAGAAGAGTTTCAGCCGAGCTGGGGAGCGCTTAGGTTATGTCCAGTCCACAGTAACAACTCATATTCAACAGCTGGAGAAGATCTGCGGACAGAAGTTGTTTCATCGATTTCCACGAGGGGTGGAACCTACGGAAGCAGGAAAAGTATTTTCCAAATATGCTTATCAGTATGTCCACTTAAGTGAATCTCTTAAAGAAAGTATGAATGATATGGATCAGCCGTGTGGAACAATAAATATTAGACTACAGGAATCCTTTTTTCTTACACGCATGCTTCCATTTGTACAGGAATATACGAGAAACTTTCCAAGCGTAAATTTACGTGTTGAACAAGGGGCGCATCAAGATATTCTGAAAGGTGTGCTGGATTATGCCCTGGATTTTGGCATTGTTCCTCAGAACCCTGAGCGACATGACATTCTCTTTTATCCGATTATGGAAGAGACTATTGTTTTTGCTGCATCTGAGGATTTGGTTCGGAAAGTGGAAAGTGCAGGGGCACAGATTCTAAATGACGAGGTGTTTATCAGTAACGGTACATCTTGTTTGTATCATACGACTGCTGTAGATGTTTTAAAAAATGAAGGGATTGTGGTTAAGGATGCATTAGAGCTTTCAAGTCTTGAGATGATCAAGGAATTTGTATGCTGTGGAAAAGGTTTTGCCTTGGTCCCTAAAATAGCGATCAAAAACGAACTAAAGATGGGTAGATTAAAAATTCTTCCTTTTACTTCTAAAATAAGCTTTACGCATGGTCTGATTGTTCATAAAAATCGAGAGCATAGCTCTACTGCCCAAAATTTTCAATCAGAACTGCTGACATATTTTAAAGAATATTGATCGATCAGCTCGTGTAGCTTTCTGAAACGGAAAAGGGTTGAATGCCGATTGCGTGTAATACAAATAACGCACATGTTCATCCTAAGAAGATGGATCATGTGCGTTATAGGTGTGTAATTTTGAAGAAACATCAGTACTTGGTGATTCGCTATGAAGCTCTTTTAGAATATATAAAAAAATTAAATCAGTTCGCGTCCTTTCGATCTGGTAGCTGGCTCAAATAACTGTTGGACAAGTGTGCAAGATCCAATGCTCGATCATATTGTTCCTTCGTTATAAACCGTGAAGAGGGTACCCCACTGTTATTGGGTGTGGTCAATGCTGGAGATCCCTTTTCTCCCGAAATTTTCCGCGTCTCTTCTGAAGGAACACCTGTCTGTTGTTGTCCGGCATTCTTCCTGCCTGCATCAGCTAGGGAATAATGTGTCCCATCCCCGTATCCTTGCGCAGGAATGAAGAGAGAAGCATCGTTTAGCACCGACCCGGAAGGGAGGTAATAGCGTTCGGGTAGCAGATTTCCGCCTTCATGCAGCAAATCCTGACCAAAGTGCAATTGATCCTCCAGTGATATTCCAGTTAATCCGGCAATCGTTGGCAGAATGTCCACCTGGCCTCCGATCTGCTCCAGCTGTACACCCTTAGTAACGCCCGGGGCCGAGATAATGAGTGGAATATTAATCATATCTGCTGATGTATATTCCCGACCATATAACTCTTTCATGAGGACCTCGTCATCCCGATCCAGTGAATAGATGGGAAGTCCCAGGTGATCCCCGTAAAAGACGAGCAGGCTATTTTCCCATAATCCCCGTTCTTTTAATCCCGTAATTAACTGTCCAACCGCCTGATCGGCATAATGCTGTGATATTAGATAATCACCGGGCAACGTATCCTTGTAACGCTCAGGCAGCGTCAGCTTCACTTTGTTTTCAGGCAGCGTGTACGGGTGGTGGGCTGACATGGAGATGATGTGGGCATAGAAGGGATCGCCCGAAGACTGCATGGATTCCAGCTTATCCAGTGTTTTGGAATACAGAACCTCATCCGAGGCCGAAAAGGCGATAGAGTCCTGTGTGCCGAAATAATCGATATCATAATACTGGTCAAACCCAAGTGCCTTGTATAACTGATCCCGATTCCAGAAATGAACATCATTCGTATGGAATGTGGCTGTTTGATACCCGTTTGCTGACATCAACTTGGGCAGGCTCGGCAGAGCTTTATCTGCATATACAGTCGTTGCTGCCCCGTTCGGCGGGGTGTAGAACGATGTGTTCACAACAAATTCTGCATCCGATGTATTTCCCTGCCCCACTTGTTGATAAAAGTTCGGAAAATACAGGCTTTCTCTAGCCAATTGATTCAGATTAGGCGTAATCTCCTGTCCATCTACCTCTAATCCAATGAGGAAGTTCTGAAACGACTCCAACTGGAGCACAATAACATTACGTCCACTCGCTGCACCCTGCTCGACAATTGCAGGAAGTTCAGTCGTTTGCTTCAACTGGTCGATGTCAGTCTGATCAATGTGGGCGATGGGCACAGGTTTATCAGGTCGATCCAGGATAGTATATGCCTCGTAACCAAGGATACCCATCTGTTCTGCTTGTGTAATCTCACTCATGCTGGCCCGATTGGGGTAGATGTTGAGCATGCACAGGATCATGGACAGGGTCAGAATGACCGAGGCAACCCGTCTTCTGGCACGGCGTTCAAGCGGAATGCGGTTCGGACGTTCTGTACTCCCGAGCTTGATCCGACGACGAACGAGTATCCCTCCAATGATCAGAACGTCTGCAAAAATAAACAAATAATAGGGGTCAAGCAAAGAGAACATGCTGCTCTTGACCGAGGTCACTTGATTGACCTGTGCCAGCGCGTGATAGTTAACGATTACGCCGTAGTATTTGTAGTACATGATGGCTGCAAAGAAAATACCCGAGAGCAGCAGATTCACGGCAAGGTATATCCACATGCGCCGCTTGGCAGCAAACCACTCAATTAGACAGAAGCCGATCCAGATGAGCGGCAATTCGGTCAGCAATGGTTTCCAAACAGGAATGTCATCGAAGATAACAATCCAGGCCAGTGAGCTTTTGATCATCATGATAATGGTAAAGAATATAAACGGTCCGCTTAGAAACCGGGTGAGTGAACTGCGTGACAAGGTACCGCCTTCCCTTCCGAAGTTTCATTTAACAAGTATTATCCTATCTCAGCATGTCCGTGTCAAAAAATGAAAGCCGCCATCAATCGACAACAAAAAACCTCTCCCATGCTGGAAGAGGTGTGGCATGCGCGGGTTGCTGTAAGGAAAGCCAGTTCGTACCCGATTCGTTATTCTATAGTGTACGTTGTGACGTAAGAAGGTCTGGGGAACATGGATGGCTTCTGTGCGGTCAGGCCTTCGCTTGTACTGCGGTTACGGTGTGCGTGGCTATATGCTTGGGATTCCTGCCAGCCTTTGAAATGTTCCTCGGACTGCCAGAGTGTAAGTACGACATATGTGTCATCCTTGAGTGGACGAAGGACACGAATACCGACAAAGCCGGGCTCGTCTTCTACCTTGCGGGCACGGTTCTTGAATCGTTCTTCGAAATCGTTACGACCATCCTCTGTGACAGGGATATTGTTCAAAACAGCAAAACCTCCGCCAGTCCAGGAGCCTGCGGCATCGAAAGCTTCATATGCGGCTACTTTATCATCAGACTCAATATTCATCAGACGTTCTGCGGATTCAATAGCCAGGCGTACCTGTTCTTCGCTTCGCAAAGTTAGATGCGGGTATGCAGCAAGTGCATCCGGAATCGGTGAAGGAACCAAATAGATATACATAGAAGCTGCCTCCTCATTAAGTACATTCTATCTCAAGATAGCATATGGGAATCAGTGAGTCCAATCGGCGGATCAACTGGTTTGAGTACGTCTTTTCATGATAAAGTATAGTCACTACAAACAGAACGGGTGATCGTATGACAACAACAATTCGGATATCGGTTAGACCTTTGGTGGAGTATGTGTACCGCAGCGGCAGCATACGTCCAGGGTTCCGGACCAATGCCTCGATGCAGGAGGGGACTCGAATCCATCAGCGGGTACAGAAGGGATACACCGAAGAAGATCTGAAAGAGATCGTACTCGAAGCTGAGATTCAACATGGTGATCTGACCTACGTGGTGGAAGGGCGATGTGATGGCCTGATCCGGTTGGAGGGTCAGTTAACGGTGGATGAGATCAAATCGACTGCGGGCAATCTGGATGATTTGGGTGAGGGACTTCCCGTGCATTGGGCGCAGGCCATGATGTATGCCTACATGTACGCCGTTCAGCAAGATGAACCACGCATGCAAGTGCAGCTGACGTACGTGCATTCGGTAACTCATGAAGAAAGACGATTCCGCCGAATGGCAGAACGAGAGGAACTGGAGCAGTTTGCGGCAGAAGTGATTGCCGGTTATGCGCCATATGCAGAGATGATCGCTACATATGAAGAAAAGCGAGATATCAGTGTGAAAGAGCTGCCGTTTCCTTTTCGCAAATACAGGGAGGGACAGCGAAAGCTGGCAGGAGCCGTTTACAAAACAATCCGTGAGGGTCAGGGATTGATGGCCAAAGCACCAACAGGCATTGGTAAAACGATGTCCGTACTGTTCCCCACGGTCAAAGCGATTGGCGAAGGCGAAGCTAACCGATTGTTCTATCTGACCGCGAGGACGACGACACGGGTGGCGGCAGAAGAAGCTTTTGCCCGGATGCAATCGGAAGGATTGAAGATGCATGTGATCAGTCTGACCGCGAAGGATAAGATTTGTTTTAAGGAAGAAGAAGCCTGTGATACGGGGCAATGCGGCATGTGCGAAGGATATTATGACCGTATTAACGGAGCCGTGCTGGATATGCTGGAACATGAGACATTAATGACACGTCCGGTCATCGAACAGTATGCGCGCAAACATCGGGTGTGTCCGTTTGAGTTTTCACTGGATGCGGCGTATGCAGCCGATGCGGTCATTTGCGATTATAACTATATTTTTGATCCACGGATCTCTTTGAAAAGAATGTTGGAGGAGCAGAAACGCAAGACGGTGTTATTGGTGGACGAGGCACATAATCTGGTCGATCGTGGCCGAATGATGTTCTCCGCAGAGTTGGAGAAGGCAGTATTTCTGGATGTGAAAAGAGAGTTCCAGACACTGGGCAGCAGTGTGCCTGCTGCCAAAGCCATTGTTGACTACACTGGAGCCATTGATAAGTATCTGATCACCCTTCGTAAAAATGGTGGAGAAGAAGGAAAGATCATACAACAGGAGGCACCAGAGGAACTGATTGAACGACTGGAGCCTTTTGTCATGGTTGCGGAGCAATGTCTTGTTGAAGGTGGCTCGGGGAATGCTGAGACGGATCAGCTGCTGCTGGATGCCTACTTCACTGCACAGAATTTCTTGCGTATTGCGAAGCTGTATGATGAACGTTTTATTACGTATGCAGAGTGTGTTCGAAGTGAAGTGAGAGTGAAGTTGTTCTGTCTCGATCCCTCCGTGCTGCTTCGTCAGACAGCCAAAGGATTCCGCTCGCTCATTCATTTTTCGGCCACATTGTCACCCCTTCGCTATTATCGGGATATGCTGGGTGCAGAGGAAGAGGATTATACATTGCAGATTCCATCACCATTTCAGCGTGAACAGCTGGATGTAAGGCTCCTGCCCTTATCAGTGCGTTATAAGGACCGGGAGCAATCCCGGCGCCCCATTGCAGAGATGCTGCAACAGCTGGTAAGTGAATGGCCGCGCAGCAATCTGATGGTGTTCTTCCCTTCTTATCCTTATATGCGAGAAATCTATGAAACCTATGCACAGCTTCCGAATGAAGCGGATACGGTCATACAGAAGCAGGGCATGAACGAACTGGAACGAGAGCAGTTTTTGGATGGATTCCAACCAAATCCTGAACGAACACGATTGGTGTTTGCCGTCATGGGTGGTGTGTTCTCGGAGGGTGTCGATCTACCGGGAGACCGCTTGAATGGCGTCGTTGTGGTAGGTGCGGGGCTGCCGCAAATTGGTCTGGAAAACAATGTGCTTCGTGATTACTATGATCGTACAGGGCGCAATGGGTTCAATTATGCCTATATTTTCCCTGGTATGAACAAGGTGCTGCAGGCGGGTGGACGGCTGATTCGGACGGAAGAAGACAAGGGTGTACTGGTGCTGGTCGATGATCGTTTTACGCAGGAACCGTATCGTTCGCTACTGCCCGAGGAGTGGCATGATTATAAGCGGATTTGATGAACGACTACGAATGAAATGATGCATGTAGCATATATTTTTCGATTTTCTTTCTTTTACATGATTGAAGGGTAGGGTGAAAGGGTTATAACTTGGTTAGCAACGAACGAACAACGGCGAATACCCTATCCGTTCCGCGGTCCGCTTCGAAAGCAATCAAGGAGGTCGGTTATAATGAAGAGAAATCATACCATGATGCAGTTTTTTGAGTGGCACTTGGCTGCAGACGGAGATCATTGGAAGCGACTGGCTGAAATGGCCCCGGAACTGAAAGCCAAAGGTATTGACTCGGTATGGGTACCTCCCGTAACCAAGGCAGTGTCCGCAGAAGATACAGGTTATGGTGTATATGATCTGTACGATCTGGGCGAATTTGATCAAAAGGGTACCGTACGCACTAAATATGGCACCAAGCAAGAACTGGTGGAGGCCATTGCCGAGTGTCAGAAGAACGGAATCGCCGTCTATGTGGATCTGGTCATGAATCACAAGGCTGGAGCAGATGAGACGGAAGTGTTCAAAGTGATTGAGGTTGATCCCAATGATCGAACGAAGGAAATCTCCGAGCCGTTCGAAATTGAGGGTTGGACCAAATTTACATTCCCAGGGCGTGGGGATCAATACTCCTCCTTTAAGTGGAACTCCGAACATTTCAATGGCACGGATTTTGATGCCAAGGGAGAACGGAGTGGTGTATTCCGCATCGCAGGTGAGAACAAGAACTGGAATCAGAATGTCGATGATGAGTTTGGTAACTACGATTATCTGATGTTTGCCAATATAGATTATAACCACCCGGATGTGCGGCGCGAGATGATCGATTGGGGGAAATGGCTGATCGACACACTCCAATGCGGTGGCTTCCGGCTGGATGCGATCAAGCATATCAACCATGAATTCATTAAGGAATTCGCAGCAGAGATGATCCGCAAACGCGGTCAGGATTTCTACATCGTAGGTGAGTTCTGGAACTCGAACCTGGATGCATGTCGTGAGTTCCTTGATACGGTAGACTATCAGATCGACCTGTTCGATGTGTCTCTTCACTATAAGTTGCATGAGGCTTCTCTTGCCGGCAGAGACTTTGATCTCTCCAAAATTTTTGATGACACCTTGGTTCAGACACATCCTACCCATGCGGTAACTTTTGTAGATAATCATGACTCCCAACCCCATGAAGCGTTGGAATCATGGATTGGAGACTGGTTTAAACCCAGCGCCTATGCGTTGACTCTATTACGTCGCGATGGTTATCCGGTTGTATTTTACGGAGATTATTATGGCATTGGTGGACCTGAACCTGTGGATGGCAAAAAAGAGATTCTGGACATTCTGCTGTCTGCTCGTTGCAACAAGGCCTATGGAGAGCAGGAAGATTACTTCGATCACGCGAATACGATTGGCTGGGTACGTCGTGGCGTAGAGGAAATCGAAGGTTCCGGTTGTGCGGTGGTTATCTCCAACGGGGATGACGGTGAGAAGAGAATGTTCATCGGAGAGCATCGTGCTGGTGAAGTGTGGGTGGATCTGACGCACAGTTGTGAGGACCAGATTACCATTGAGGAAGACGGCTGGGCCACCTTCCACGTATGCGGTGGAGGCCTCTCGGTATGGGCCCTTCCGGAGCAGGATGAGGACTGTGCTGACGCTGAGTAATGGCATAGTGCTAGGCATGATAAGAAAAGATATACAGATCGATATCGCTATGAAAAAAGTATATATATCGTTGAACCACCTGAACAGGCGGGCAAGCCGACCTATGTTCAGGTGTTTTTTTGCATTTTCTATGTACAACTAAAACTCCATCCTAATGAACTCAACACGCCTTATTACCACTGAAATAGCGTTAGGGAATTCTAACGAATCTCAGTAACTTTATTGCTCATAAAAGTGATAGAATTAGCGCCAAACAGAGCAATATTACCAGATTAAAGCGTCTGAGATTCGTTAGAATATTGAAACCTTGAATTTAATCCGAATAAGGTCTTTCAGATTCGTTAGCTTAGCGTGGGTTAAGGCTCACCATACGCAAACAAATTGCTGCTGAAAGTTAAACATGAAATGAAACAGAGTCAGTTCAGTTTTACATCTTAATATACGGTATAATAATCCAAATATGGAGTGAGAAAAAAATCGAACAACAAAATCTAATGAGCTTTATTCTTGATAGACGACTTGAGAAGAGGAGGGATGGTATGAGCTTCAAAAGAGAGATGAACCGTTTCTTCCCGTTAGTCATGTATCTATTTGTATTAGCCATGTGTCTGGGGGCTTGCAGTTTGGGAGCAAATCAGGGGCCGGCGGGTGAACCGAAACGAACCGATGACTATACGTTTAATTCGGAGCGAAGAGATTTGAATGAGCGGGTTAATAAGAGACCTGAGTCCTTTCAGAAGAATACGCCTGATGAGTATACTTTGACTGCAACGTTGGATGTGAGTCATGAATCCGGAGTTGATCGGATTTCGTACGAGATAATGTTGAATGAGGTTCGGGTGCCCATGTCCAATGTTATTCAGTCCTTCACCCTCGATCCCGACATGATGAATCAGATCGATGCCGCAGAACTGATTAATTCTAATGTGAGCAATACATACGAGGCAAGTCTGGAGCCGGATAAGGAACCGTTTGGATTGAGTTTGGGCAGGAATTATATCTTGAAGCCAAGGGTAGAGATCGACAGTCATTTCGTCCAGAGTTATGTGGATATGTATATCAAAATTTCTTATGGGCCGAATGATCAGCGAACGGAAGATTATTTTTACATCCAGGCCGAGCCATCTCCGAGAACGATTGAGTATATGAAGTCATGGGAGAAAGATTAGATTCATAGAAAGGCAGCGCATACTAGCTCCATATTAGGAATCTGAGTAGACGCTGCCAGTTCTTTTATTGAAATGATAAGGTTATTACCTTTCAAAATACTGATTCATCGTATCCCACATTCGATTGAACTCACTTCGTTCCATTGAAAATGCTCCAGGCTTTTCGGGTGTATGATTTTACCTACTCCAGTTCAAATGATTCCAACGTGCCAACCATCCGCAGATCATGCTCGCGGTTGAATTGTTCCCGTTTGTCCGCATCGGCGTACTCGTCATGATAATGCATCAGTATGGTTTTCCGTCTCACTTCGGCGGGTAACTGCTCCAGATCCTTTAATGAAGTATGGGATTTGATCACCAGATCATGCATATGGCATTCATGGAAAATTAACTGCACATCAGTGGCGATCTGCTCCACCCGTTCCTGGTCGAGTGTACTGTCTGCACTGTAATAGAAGTAAGGCTTGGCGAGCAATCCATTACTGACCATACCGGGAACATGCTGCGTTCGAAACGTCTCAAACGTCACGCCGCCCAGTTCAAATGTGCCTCCATCTGGCAGGGGAACTACATCGTAGTAATCGCTCATGGTACGCTCACCATCCGTTGTGTAGCGCATGCCCGGAGATAGAATGTTCCAGAGTGGCTCTACCAATTGTTCGTGGATGAACAGACGGGGTTTGCGGTCGCCTACGATCTGTGCGTAATAACCCAGCATCTGTACACCATTAATATGATCCTCATGCAGATGGGTAATGAACACATTTTGAATATCGGTCATGGCGAATCCATATTCCTTGAGTGCTTTTGCATTCGATTCTGGAAAATCAATGACCAGATGCGTCTCTCCGAATTCAGCCAGCATACTATTGTGATGCTGTTCCACGCTGAACATATCTCCTGTGCCGAGAAAAGTAATTTTCAATTCATTTCATCTCCTTGTGTGATCTTCAGATCAGCATCCTTGCGTTAAATCCAGTATACCTTGTTCCCGAATATATGCCTAAATCAACCTTTTTTGATAACGCTATCATTTTATATTGAACTTTGATGGCAAACAGTGTAGCGTAAAGATGGGAAGTGAACCCATATGAACGTAAACTCACCTAAAGGGAGCGTGCGAGGCGAATGAAATCTTTTCTGGATGAACAATTTTTGCTGCACAATGAAACGGCGGTCAAGTTATATGAGGATTATGCCAAAGACATGCCGATTATTGACTATCATTGCCACCTCAGTCCTCAGGAGATCTACGAGAACAAAACCTTTGGCAATCTTACAGAGGCCTGGTTATACGGTGATCACTACAAATGGCGGCTCATGCGCGCGAACGGAATTGAAGAGCAATATGTAACCGGCGGCGAGGGAGTGACCGATTACGATCGTTTCCTGGCTTACGCCAAAACGGTACCCATGATGATTGGTAATCCGCTGTACGCGTGGTCTCATCTGGAATTACAGCGATACTTTGGCGTCTACGAAGTTCTTAATGAGACAAGCGCACCAGCCATCTGGCAAAAAGTAAATGCCAAACTGAACAGTGACGGATTCGGTGCACGTGATCTGATTACCAAATCCAATGTCACTGTTGTATGCACAACCGATGATCCTACCGATTCTCTGGAATATCATCTGAAGATTCAGGAGATCGAAGGTTTTGATACGGCCGTATTGCCATCCTTCCGTCCGGATAAAGGGCTGGAATTGAACCGCGATACCTTCACCGAATGGGTGGGCAAGCTGTCACAGGCATCCGGCACAGCGATTTCCGATTATGAATCCTTCCTTGCTGCGCTGGAGTCTCGAGTGGAATTCTTCCATTCCGTAGGCGGCAGAGTTTCTGACCATGCACTCGATTATGTTCCTTACGGTGCGGCTACACGTGAAGAAGCGACGGCCATATTTGCGAAGGCACTTGCGGGTCACAAGGTAACGCGTGAGGAAGAGGATAAGTATAAGACGGTGACGCTGACATTCCTTGGCAAACTGTATGCAGAGCGGGGCTGGGTCATGCAGTTCCACATCAATGCAGCCCGTAACAACAACACACGCATGTTGGCTAAGCTTGGGCCGGATACCGGTTATGATGCCGTGAATGATACACCGTTGTCGTCAGCGATGATTGGTTTACTCGATGCGTTGGAACAGCAGCAAGCACTGCCCAAAACGATTCTGTACTCGCTGAATCCAAGGGACAACGAAGTGCTGGCAGCAATTATCGGCAGCTTCCAAGGTGGGGGCATTCCTGGAAAAATCCAGCTTGGTGCAGCATGGTGGTTCAATGATACAAAGGACGGCATGCTCGCTCAGATGAAGGCACTGGCGAATGTCGGTCTGCTCAGCCGATTTGTCGGCATGCTGACCGATTCACGCAGTTTCCTGTCCTACACGCGGCATGAGTATTTCCGTCGGCTGGTCTGCAATCTCATTGGTGAATGGGCTGAACAGGGCGAGGCACCGCAGGATATGGAGCTGCTCGGTCAGATCGTACAGGGCATTGCCTACAACAATGCGAAAGAATATTTTCCGTTTGCCTCAGTACTTAAAACGGTCTCAGCTTCACAGTCTTGATGCTCAACAAGTGCACCTAATCATTCAAGTTATGAAATAACAGAGCTATCTTGTTTCTCCTTTTCCATCGTAATAAAAAGCTCCCATTTATATATCCGGGTCTCCATCCACCGGAGTATAGAATGGGAGCTTTTTTTATAATTTGGATTCATGGCATTGCACATAATAAGTATAGCGGGCTCCAATGACGGCAAAATGACAAACCCCATAATCAAGCGCACATCAGCTCTTGTTATGGGATTATATTGGTTATTTTTAGATGTTTGACTTTGTCTTCTTTCGAGAATATACTTAGTATACCTAATTAATTGTACATCTATTTAATTGTAATGCTATTTAATAGATGTCCTATGATGTTGGATGTCTATGGAATGATAAAGAAAGAAGGAGGAACCCATTATGACGGGTATTGATCCGCTTGCTCAGAAGCTTTTGTACTCCATCATGCAGTTTAATAAAGGCAAATGGAGGCAACATAAACCTCATGGGCGCAATCACAATGAAATTATGGTGCTGGGTTGTTTGCTCCACGGGATGCATCCGGGAGAGCGGTTGAATTGGCAGGATAACCCACCTGATTTCAATGACACGATCCAATCCAATCATCCCGGGATGAAAGTCTCGGAAATCAGCGCCTTGCTACGAGTGAAATCACCAACCATTACACCGGTTATTCGAGGCCTGGAAGATGAGGGGTTGGTCAAGCGGACGATGGACCCGGAGGATCGACGTGCTGTCCGCATCACGATTACTGAAGCAGGCCGTGAAATTATTCGGGCTGCTCATGAAGAGCGCATGGAGATATTCAACAAACTCGTTAAACACCTGGGGGAAGAAGACAGCACTCAGCTGGCGGAGCTATTGACGAAGGTATACACCTTTTTTGATACACTTCCCTCCCTGCAAAAGGATGATTCGACACAAGGAGATGATACGCCATGATGAAACTGTTTCGCATGTTGAAGCCTTACAAAATCCCCATCTTCTTCATTCTGGGTCTGATCATGTTACAGTCTTTGGCTGAACTGTACCTGCCCACGCTGATGGCAGACATCGTGAATGACGGCATTATTAAAGGAGATATCCCATATATCTGGCAGATTGGCGGTTGGATGCTGGTCATTGCGATTGGCGGAACAGTATGTTCGGTGATTGCCAGTTACCTCTCATCCCGCACAGCGGGTGGGTTTGCCAAACAACTGCGTAGCAGAGTATTCCGTCATGTGGAGAACTTTTCGCTCCAGGAGTTCGATAAGATGGGTACTGCTTCATTGATTACGCGTACAACGAATGACATTACACAAGTACAGAACGTACTTACGATGATGCTGCGCATGATGATTATGGCTCCGCTCATGTGTATCGGGGGTATCTTCATGGCGGTATCTCAGGACGCCAAATTATCTACGATCTTCCTGGTTGTGCTTCCTGTACTGGGTGGAGCCATTGCGCTGATTGGTGCCAAGGGTTTACCTTTGTTCAAAACCATTCAGAAAAAGCTGGACCGACTCAACTTGGTGCTCCGGGAGCAATTAACAGGGATTCGGGTTGTTCGTTCCTTTAACCGCGGTAAGCATGAGCGTGTACGCTTCAATGGGGCCAACACGGAACTGCGGGACGCTTCGATCAAGGTCAATGTGCTCATGGCGACCATCATGCCTGTAATGATGCTGGTTATGAACTTTTCGATGATTGCCATCCTTTATTTTGGTGGTTTGCGGATTGACAGCGGCAATATGAATATTGGTTCTCTGATTGCCTTCATTCAGTATGCGATGCAGATTATGTTCTCGCTGATTATGGTTTCCATGATCTTTGTCATGATTCCAAGAGCTTCGGCATCGGCAGAACGGATCAACGAAGTGCTTGATATGCAGCCGGACCTTAGCAATCCTGAGCAGCCGAGTGGCATGAAAGCGATGCAAGGTATGATTGAGTTCGATAATGTAACCTTCCGTTATCCGGGTGCAGAGAATGCAGCTTTGTCTGGTATTTCCTTCACAGCTCGCTCAGGTGAGACGACAGCCATTATTGGCGGTACGGGTTCAGGGAAATCGACATTGCTCAGTCTTATTCCACGATTCTACGATGTGACTGAAGGCAGTGTTCGGGTAAATGGTACAGATGTGCGTGAACTTCGGCAGGAAGATCTGCGTGCCAAAATTGGCTTTGTACCGCAGAAGGCAGTCCTCTTCACGGGTACGATTACGGAGAATATCCGTCACGGGAAAGACGATGCCACAATGGATGAAGTTGTGCATGCAGCCCGTACGGCTCAGGCAGAGAACTTCATTACCGAGATGAAAGAAGGATATGACAGCCTTATCGCACAAGGCGGTAACAACGTGTCTGGTGGACAAAAGCAACGTCTTTCCATCGCTCGCGCACTTGTTCGCCGTCCGGAAGTCTATATCTTTGATGACAGTTTCTCTGCTCTCGATTTCAAAACGGATGCTAAACTTCGTGCTGCGCTGAAGTCCGAAACGACAGAAGCGGCTGTGCTGATTGTAGCCCAGCGCGTAAGTACAGTAATGGATGCCGATCGCATTCTGGTCATGGATGAGGGACGAATTGTCGGTTCAGGAACACATAAAGAGCTGCTGGAGCACAATGAAGTGTATCGCGAGATTGTATCCTCCCAGCTGACAGAGGAGGAGATCGCATGAGTGAACGTACAGAACGCAAGTCGCCTCGTCCACCTGGTGGGCCAGGTCCTGGTCCCGGAATGGGCATGCGACCTCCCGCTGAGAAAGCGAAAGATTTCAAAGGTACACTGCGGCGCTTGATTCGTTATCTCCAGCCCCACAGTTCTCGCCTATTGGGTGTGCTGGTCGCAGCCATTCTGAGTACCGTATTCAGCATCATCAGTCCAAAGATTATGGCCGAAGGAACGGATATTCTCAGTCAAGGCGCCATTGCCATCCTTCAGGGTGTGCAGGGGGCCGGGATTGATTTTCCTGCATTGATGAAAGTATTATACCTGCTTGGCGGACTCTATCTATTCAGTGCTGCATTTATGTATGTTCAGCAATACCTGATGGCCGGTGTGGCCCAGCGTGTTGTCTATGACATGCGTGAGCAGATTAGTGCGAAGGTTGGACGCCTTCCTTTGAAATACTTTGACTCCCGCACGACTGGGGAGACGCTTAGCCGTGCCACGAATGACGTGGACAATATCAGTAATACACTTCAGCAAAGCTTGGCACAGTTCATTACGTCTATCGTAACGATTGTCGGCGTAATTATCATGATGCTGACGATTAGTCCATGGATGACCTTGATCACGATTTTGACGCTGCCACTCAGTGTGGTTGTTGTCATGCTGGTCGCATCCCGTTCGCAAAAACACTTTGCAGGTCAACAGAAATCCCTTGGGGAACTGAATGGTCATGTCGAAGAGATGTACACGGGGCACAAAGTCGTCAAAGCATTTGGACGCGAAGAACAATCCGTACAGCAATTCGAGAAAGTCAATGAAGAGCTGTATGAATCCGGCTGGAAAGCTCAGTTTATCTCCGGTATTATTATGCCGCTTATGAGTTTTGTCGGTAACCTGGGTTATGTACTGATCTGTGTGGTCGGTGGGATCTTCGTTACACGTGGTTCTATCTCCATCGGGGATATTCTGGCCTTCACACAGTACTCCCGTCAATTCACACAACCGATTAACCAGATTGCGAATATCTCGAATATTATTCAATCGACGATTGCTTCGGCGGAACGTGTATTCGAGTTGCTGGATGAAGAGGAAGAAGTTCCAGAGTCCAAACAACCCGTGCAATTACAGCAGCCTAAAGGTGCGGTTACGTTCCAAGGTGTTAATTTTGGATATAAAGAAAATGAACTGCTCATTCATAACATGAATATTGATGTAAAACCAGGACAGACGGTAGCCATTGTTGGACCAACAGGAGCCGGTAAAACCACCCTGATCAACCTGTTAATGCGTTTCTACGAAATCCAGGATGGTCGAATTACGATTGACGGTGCTGACATTAAGGACATGGAACGTGGCAAGTTACGCAGTCTGTTCGGAATGGTGCTCCAGGATACCTGGTTGTTCAACGGAACGATTCGGGACAACATCGCCTATGGTCGAGAAGGTTCTACGGAAGAGGAAGTCATCAAAGCAGCCGTTGCGGCACATGCGGATCACTTTATTCGCACGTTGCCTGATGGTTATGACACGGTGCTGAATGAAGAGGCATCGAACATCTCCCAAGGGCAGAAACAGTTGCTGACGATTGCAAGAGCGATTCTGGCGAACCCAGCCATCCTCATTCTGGATGAAGCGACGAGTAGCGTGGATACACGGACCGAAGTGTTTATCCAGAAAGCGATGAATGATCTGATGAAGGATCGCACGAGCTTTGTCATTGCACACCGTTTGTCCACCATTCGCGGCGCCGATCTGATCCTGGTTATGGATCATGGTAACGTGATTGAACAGGGCAATCATGAAGAATTGATGGCAAGTCAGGGCTTCTATGCGGATCTGTACAATAGTCAATTTACGGAGCAACAACCGCAGGCGATCTGATTATAGATATAATTAACAAGAATAGCCAAGAGTACCCTTAGGGGTGCTCCCGGCTATTTGTCGTGTATCCAGAAGATTGACGCTGAGATATGAATGAGTTATTTACTGATTCTTAGACTCCTTAGCAGGTTCATCTGTACCGTTGCTAGAGATCGACTTCACTTCTATCTTCGCGTCGTCGCTATTAGCTTCCTTCAGTGCCGATGGAGCGGGTTCACCCGGGATCAATTCGCGCTGCTCAATCATGCGTTTGACGACCTCATAACAGTCATCCACATGTTTGTTACCAACATAGCGCATGGCTGTAAAGCTGAGTGCGGCAGCCAATCCCTGTCCTGCAAAGGGGACAAATTTGGCGACCGATTTGGTGGCTACGCGTACGCCGACTCTTTTTAGAACCTGTACCACCAATTCCTTGGTGATCATACGGCCAATGACTTTACTTCCGATGGACATCACGAATCCATAGATCATGGATTTGGTCTCGGGGTCCATACCGTCCAGCTGTTTTTGTGATAATCCGAATTTATTGTTAATGGCAGGCAACAGCTGCATCAGCATCCCCACATCAGCCAGTACGTCTGTACCGGGCAGCGGAACGAGTGTTGTACCGGCGGAAGCAGTAGCTCTTTTGCGAACCATGGTACGGCATTCCTTGCGAACTTGCTCTAATTGTTCCAACGTTGCCGGAATCATAGGGAATCCCTCCATTCGTATATGGTATAGATATAACCGTTTTGACTCATTTTGAATGGGTTCTCACCAGCAAAATTTGCAACCTTATGACATAAGGTGTGGAGAAACCTTTTTTCTCATGCATATTATTACGAATGAATAACGATTAGGATGCATACCTGATTGGGAACCCTACTCTGGATTATGATGAGTACTTAGCGAAAGGCTTGTTTACGGCTTCGACCTTTGTGGGTAAAGGTTAACAAGCATCGGAATGGAGGAAGAGAAGGATGGGGTTTAACAAAGCGTTGTTAATTCATCATCATCATTCGGGCAAGGTCAATAAGGAGAATACGGTGGGTATAGTGGCAGGCGTGTTGGCTCCCGCTGTGCACGAACTTGTCATTGTGCGCACGGACGAACCGGGTGAAGGGGAAAAGCTGTGTCGTGAGCGCGGGGAACAATTCGATGTGGTGTTTATCCTCGGTGGGGATGGCACGGTGCATGAATGTGTGAATGGACTGGCTGATCTGCAAAATCCTCCGTTGATTGGCATATTGCCTGGAGGCACCTGTAATGACTTTGCGCGTTCGCTCGGCATTTCACCGGATGCAGAAACAGCGGCACAAGAAATGCTGGCAGGTCGGGTGGTATCCATTGATGTTGGACGAGCTAATGATCGGGTGTTCACGAACTTTTTTGGCATTGGCTTAATCAGTGATGCATCGCAGAATATTAACGAGAATCTGAAAGGCGCGCTGGGGAAGCTCAGTTACTTCATCAGCACGTTGCAGACGATCAGTCATACGGAACCGTTTCGTTATCAAATAGAGGCGGATGGGAAAGAGATGGAAGGCGAAGCTGTGATGATCTATGCAGCCAATGGCCGTTTTCTGGGAACCAATGCATTACCCTTTGCACCGGATGCGTTGCAGGATGGGGAGTTAGACGTACTCATTATTCATGAGACAGGCATCCCGTTACTGCGAGAGATACTATCGCACAAGCCGGAGGGAGATTGGCAACCTCAGAGTGAGAGCATTTCATACTTCAAGGCTTCTACGCTAAAAGTGAAGACAGATGCGCCGATGTCAGCTGATACGGATGGCGAATTGTATATGAAGACACCCGCCGAGCTGTCGGTGCTGACGGGTCATCTGAAGTTTCTAACCGGGGAGGATTATTAAATCCCCCGGTTTTTTGGTTTGATTTTGACTGATCGGTAACTCAATCATTCTCTGCCTGATCTTTCATATGATGTTGCCTGAACTCATCGTCGAGCATGCTCATCTGAATCGCATCATGATATTGATGATTGTAGAACAAGACATCCCGCTTCACACCCTCGCGCTGGAATCCAAGCTTCTCATACGTGCGAATGGCTCGCTCGTTGAAGGCGTACACCTCAAGCTCGATTCGATGCAGGTTACAGATGCCGAAGCCGTAGTCCAGCATAAGCAGCAACGCCTCGCTACCGTAACCTTTTCCTTGATGCTCAGCCTGATCGATAGCAACCCGGATGTGTGCACTGCGATTCTTGGCATGCATGTCCATCAGGACGACATCTCCGATGATCTGGTCATTTTCCTGCAAAGTAATCAGCAACATCAGTCTGGAGTCATCCTGTGCGGCGTTTTCAACGTAACGTTCAACCTGAGTGCGTGTGAAACTGTTCTGTGTACCCGTCATCCTGCGCATCTCGGCATCAAACAGGCTGGGGAAATAAGCATCCACATCTGTAATCTCGAAAGGGCGCAGGTATATGCGCGACGTTTCTAGCAAACGGGGGATACGCGGGGATGGTTTTGGTGGTGACATAAGTTGTTCCTCCTAAAATGTGATTGGAATAAGGGGTCAACATTCCGGAATTCATCTTGTGCTGCTCACTGACAGCGTATAGAAGGGTCTTTAGTTCCGCTTAACCGCTCCATCCAGAAACAGCGCCACCAGTTCCTCCGCGAGTTCCTCAATGCTGCCACCATTCATATTACGTACATCTTCGCGGTTCGCGAGCATCAGCAGTGACGTAAACGCATGGGCAAGCAGCATGGGGTTCCCGACCCGCAAATAACCATTGTCCATCTCCTTCTGAAAATGGGTAGCTAGTACTTCGAATATGCGAACCTCTGCTTCCCGAATCTGAGCGAGCTGCTCCGTGTCCAGATGTTTCTCGGCTTCTCGCATCATGCTCTCCGTTTCAATATGGGAGTGTTGCATCTTTGCTTCCGCAACCTTGATCAGCCGCTCTTGCAACGTACCAGGTTCATCCAGACGGAGCGAGGTCTGCTGCATGCCCATCGCCATCATGCGGGTGATGGCAACGGTGAACAGATCGGCTTTGCTGGAGAAGTGATAATAGATCGATGCTTTGGTCACATTACATAACGAAGCGATCTGCTGGAGTGAGACGGGTTCATACCCGTATTCCATAAACAGACGTGACGCAGTCATCAATATGTTGGTTTGGACAGATGCTTGATCCACACCTGCTTTGGGTCTGCCAGGTGAACGGGGGATGTTTGTTTTTTTGCTCATGAGTACATACCTCTTTACGTATTTAATCGCTTGTTAGACGTGTTCACAAAAATAAGGATTGCATAATTAACCTTCCGGTATATATAATTAACTCGATTATACTATGACCCGTGGTTCATTGCTATACTATCACATCAAATAGGGCCTCATAGAAACAATATAGGGAGATGAAGAGACAATGCAGGAAGGTTCGGGTTATGGCCGCTGGGTTGCTGGCAAACGAAGCAAATGGATTACGCTGTTGGTATGGATCATTATCGCCGTTGTGCTTGGTATGGTATGGCCTGCTGTAGGTGATCGTGAAACCAATAACGCACAGGATCTGAGTGAGTCCAAACCATCGGTTCAGGCAGCTGCACTTGCCGAGAAGGAATTCCCTGGTGGTGAAGGATTGCCCGCGCTGATCGTATGGCGTCAAGCCGGTGGTCTGACAGATGAGCAGATTCAGAACATTCAAGCATTAACGGAGCGACTGGATCAAGATCCGGTAGAACAACAGCAGTCCGTTGTGCCACTCTATCAATTGCCACCACAGGCATTGAAAGGCCAGCTTTCGGAAGACGGAAGCACCTTGGTTATGCCACTTTTCTTTAATGAAGGTGCCGATTCGGAACAACTGAAGGAAGGTATTGAAGCGCTTGAGCAAAAAACACAAGACATCTTCGGGGCAAACCCGTTTGATGTAGCTATAGATGATACCAATACATTGGTTGCCCGTGTGACAGGGCCAGTAGGGATATCCATTGATGCGAGCGGACTATTCTCCTCCGCCGATGTATCCTTGCTAATCGCTACCGTTGTACTGGTATTGGTACTGTTGTTATTGATCTATCGCTCGCCGGTACTGGCGATTATCCCGATCATTGCCGTTGGATTCGCGTATATGGTGACAAGCCCTATTCTCGGATTCATGGCGGATCAGGGCTGGATTACGGTGGATGCACAGTCCATCTCGATCATGACGGTATTGTTATTTGGAGCAGGAACGGATTACTGCCTGTTCATGATCTCCAGATACCGTCAAATTCTCTATCATGAGCCGGACAAAAAGAAAGCCATCTTCCAGGCAATTACCGGATCTTCCGGCGCCATTGCCATGAGTGGATTCACGGTCGTTGCAGCATTACTGGTGCTGTTGCTGGCTGAATATGGTGCATATCATCGCTTTGCCGTACCATTCAGTCTGTCCATCTTTATTATGTTTATTGCAAGTCTGACGCTGGTTCCAGCCCTTCTTGCGATCTTCGGTCGGGGTTCATTCTACCCGTTCGTACCGCGTACTCATGAGATGGAAGTCGAACGTGCGAAGAAAAAAGGCAAACCGGCTCCTGCCCCGCGCAAAGTGAAGGAAAGCTGGATTGGCCGTGTTGTAGTAACGAAGCCATGGACCGTTCTTGCAATTACGTTGGTATTGCTGGGAGGACTGGCGGCGTTCTCTACTCAGGTGAAATTCACCTACGATCTGTTGTCTTCCTTCCCAGAGGATGTACCTTCCCGCGAAGGGTTCACGGTCATTGGCGAACAGTTCTCTCAAGGTGAGCTGGCTCCAGTCAAAGTGATCGTTGATGCCGAAGGCAAAGAAACTGATCTGAAGCAGCGTCTCGAATCGCTGGATTACATTAGCAAAGTAGGCGATGCTCAGCAGGGTGCCGAGAATGCCAACATTACCGCTTTTGATGTGGAGTTCAATCTGAATCCATATTCGATGGAGGCGATGCAGCATATTCCGGATTTGCGGGCTACTGCGGAACAGGCGCTTCAAGATGCTGGTGTAGCTAATGTGGACAGTCAGGTCTGGATCGATGGTCAGACGGCTGAACAGTATGACATTGAAGTAACCGGAGAACGGGATGCCAAGATCATTATTCCAGTGGTCATCGGCATGATTACATTGTTACTACTGTTGTACTTGCGTTCAATCGTAGCCACAGCATACCTGATCGCGACAGTTGTTCTATCGTATTTCTCTGCACTGGGTCTGGGTTGGATCATCATTCACTACGGACTTGGCGCAGATGCCATTCAGGGAGCGATTCCGCTGTATTCCTTTGTATTCCTCGTGGCACTGGGTGAAGACTACAACATCTTCATGATCTCTAGCATCTGGCAGAAACGCAAAACGATGCCGCTTCGTCAAGCGATTAGAGAAGGTGTTGGCGAGACAAGCTCTGTTATTACATCTGCAGGTCTGATCTTGGCAGGAACGTTTGCGGTACTTGCTACATTGCCAATTCAGGTGTTGGTGCAGTTTGGTATAATCACAGCCGTTGGTGTGATGTTGGATACCTTCCTGGTTCGTCCATTCATGGTACCGGCTATCACCGCATTGCTGGGCAAATGGGCTTTCTGGCCAGGCAAGTATGTTCCAATTGCCGAAAAGAATGAGGAGAAACAGAACCAGTCCATGTAATGCATGGATTGGGCGAGATGGATGGCGAGGCTTCAAGTTCGCTGTCCATTTCTTTATTTTTATAACAATGACAGTAGAGCAGTGTGTCCTCCTGAGATGGAATGGTGGAACTGTAAAATATCCGCAGGATGAGGTGTGATCCTTGTTTTCTTTGCACGGGGAAGGTTTACGTAGCCAAGGGTTTTGGGACATAATAGAGGAAGCGTCGGCCTAGGGCAGACGGATGAATCAACATCAATGGGACAACCAGGGGAAGGATGAAAGCAAGCATGACGAACCAACTTAATGTGTATTTTAACCATGACGGCGGCGTGGATGACCTCGTATCGCTGTTCATGCTTCTGCAAATGGACAATGTACATGTAACCGGCGTATCGGTTATTCCGGCAGATGGATATCTGGAGCCAGCAACAGATGCCAGCCGTAAAATTATCGATCGTTTCGGTACATATTCCGTAGAGGTATCCAAATCCAACTCCAGAGGGAAAAATCCATTTCCTGCGGCGTGGAGACTGCACTCCTTCTATGTAGATGCACTTCCTGTACTGAACGAATCCGGCAAAATGGAAGCACCACTCTCTGCTGTTCCGGCACATCAGCATCTGATCGAGAAAGTGCGCAATACCGAAGGCAAAACGTTGCTCCTGTTCACAGGCCCACTGACGGACCTTGCGCGTGCACTGGACGAAGCACCAGACATTGAAGAGAAAATCGACAAGCTGGTATGGATGGGCGGCACATTCGAGCGTGGTAACGTAGAAGAGCCTGAGCATGACGGCACAGCTGAATGGAACGTATTCTGGGACCCGGAAGCGGCTTACCGTGTATGGCAGAGCGGCATCCAGATCGATCTGGTTGCACTGGAAAGCACGAACAAAGTGCCTCTGACTCCAGCTGTTCGTAACCGCTGGGCAGCAGAGCGCCGCTTCGAAGGCGTTGATTTCTTGGGTAACTGTTACGCAGGTTGTCCGCCACTGGTGTACAGTGAGACAAATTCCACATACTATCTGTGGGATGTGCTGACAACGGCTTCCGTTGGACGCGAGGACATCGTGAAGAAGAAAACCGTAAACTGTATTGTTATCCCGGATGGTCCTAGCCAGGGCCGCACGGTTGAGCAAGCAGACGGACGTCCAGTACAACTGGTGTATGATACCGATCCGGAAGCGTTCTTTACGTACATGACGGATTTGGGTAAAAAAGCTGCTCCGCAGCGCTACTAATTCAGGCAGCCTTAGGGCGTGCCAACATTAAAGGTACAAAAATAAAGCCGCAAGCAGTGTACGGAAATGGGGTTGACCCCCATGATCCCGTCCCTGCCGTGCGGCTTTGTTTGTTGTGGGCTGATCTATATAACAATCTAAGCTGCCCGCTATATTTTAAATCGACTAATCAATCCGTTCAGCTCACTGGACAATACCCGGAGAGATTCTGCGGATGCACTCATCTCATCCATGGATTGCAGCTGGCTTCCGGTAGCGTGCGACACCTTCTGGATACTCGAAGAGGATTCACGCGAGATATGCTCCATGTCCTCCACGGAAGCGGACACTTCTTCTGCACTGGCAGACAGTTGCTCGGATGCTGCGGATACTTCATGTAGACGTTCATTCATCGTCTCAATCCCGGTATGAATGGATGTGAACGAACGGCCTGCCTCCTGAACAACAGCGAGACCAGACTGTACAGCTGAAGTGCTGGCTGACATATGGTCCGACAACAGGGCAGTCTGGCGTGTCATCTCTGCGATCAGTTCGGTTACATGCTGGGAAGACTGCTCCGATTCCCCCGCAAGCTTGCGAACCTCTGAGGCAACCACCGCAAACCCGCTGCCATACTCTCCTGCACGAGCGGCTTCAATACTTGCATTAAGTGCAAGCAGATTGGTCTGTGAAGCGATACCTTTCATTAGATGTGCCACCGACTCAATTTTATCGGAATACTGCTCCAGTTGGGAGGTGGAGGCCACCATCTGCACATTCGCCTGATGAATTTTGTCCATACTGTCCATCGCCGTGTTGATTTTGGCTTGACCTTGCACCGCGTTATTGGTCGTTTCCTGCGAGACATCCGCAACGATGGTGGAAGAATTCGCAATGTGCTGCATGCTGCGCGTAATCTCTTCCATGGCTACCGTAACTTCGCCCGCACGAGCCACCTGTTCAGCAGCTCCACTGGCTGTATGATTCGTATGCTCGGCAATGCGCTGACTGGCTTCTGCAGTCGCCTGCGAATGTTTGGATACTCCTTCTGCAGCTTGTAGCAGAGAATCAGAGCTTTGACGGATGCCCATCATGACATCCCGGGTACCTGTGACCAGATGTTTGAACTCGGAAGCGAGCTGTCCCACCTCGTCCTTGCGGCTAAGTTCAACGTTTACCGTCAGGTCACCTTTTCCGACTTCGGCAATCAATTTCTTGAGTTTCACCAATGGACGGGTCAAATAGTGGGCGAAACCATAAACCAACAAGACACTGAGCAGCACAATCGCCAGCGCTGTCCAGATCATGGTCATACGGTTGCGGGACATCAGTTCATAGACCGCAGTGGAGTCCAGATCCGCACCGACCAACCCCAGGACTTTCCCATCATCTCCATGGATCGGCACATACGCTGTAATGGTAGCGCCATATTCATCCTGGGTGAGTTCGCCTCGAATAGGTTCATTCTGCTCAAAAGCCTGTAGCATACCCTCGTATGGGGTCTCTTCTGCGGAAGCGTAAGGGGAGAAGTCATCCTCTGCCACATCGGCAGCAGCCCCATCCACAACATAGAAATACGTAGCTGTTCCATTTTCTTCGCGTGTACCGAGTGTGTACAGATACTTGAGCCCATTGGCTTCACGCAGCTGACTGAGCTGCTCACGTAAAGTGCCATAATACGCTGTTTGGTCCTGTCCAGTACTGAGTGGTACATACAGGGAGGTATCAATTAATGCTGCTGCCCGTTCAGCCACAGCCTGTGCCTGCATACCCATGGATTGCTCGACCAGTTGCGCCGATGAACGGTACATCGTAATGCCAAGAACCGCACCTGCGGCCAGCATCAGACAGGAAAAAAATAAAAAGATCCGCATAAACAAACTGTTCATTGGTAAAAGTGTTCCCCCTTGATCTGTTGGATGAATCATCTCTGTGTCTCTTTACTTTGGTGCTGGTCGTTCCTTTTTGTTCGTATGTATTGTATTTCCAATGTTCACTTTTCTATTTGAAATATCGGCATCTGGGCGATAAAGAATTAGCTCCCGAGTCAATTTGATCCGGGAGCTAATTACGTTTCAATTCTATAAGACGTCGTTACATCGTTCCGCCACCCTGGCGAATGGAGGCAGGAATCTTTTCAGGTCCCTGATTAATATATTTATTGATAAAAGTACCCACTTTAGCATCGTCGAATTGGTCGAGCTTCATCGTTTTGGTCCATGCAGTCACGACAACTTCACTGCCTTCGGGAATATCCTTGTTTGGTACAGCCAGTATACCTGCCCCGGCTTCGCGGAATTTAGCAAGGTATTTCAGATGTTCTTTCAAATCCTCGCTTGCATTCTCACGATAATAGATGATGATATCCCCATGCTCCAGATTGTGAACAAGGTAATTATAACCCGGGAAGTCGGTGTAAAATCCAAATTTGATATCATGCGGGTTATGCGGCCCTGATGTTGGGATTGTCATCTCATACTGGATCGGGTCCTCTGTATGGTCTGCCCCATAGTATTTATCGTCAGTCACATCGATTGTCGCGTTGGACGTCAGATCGGCTACATCATATTTTGCCCCTGCACCTTGTAGGAAGAATAGACCAAATGTAACAATTGACACAGCCATCAATGCATGTGCAACCAGCCGAAGGGATCGACTTTTTTTCTGGATGTCCGCCCGTTCTTTCTTTTTCATGTGACCCAGGATTTTGCCTTGTGTGCGTGATGCCCAGATATAAGAGGCGATGGAAAACAGCAACACGATTGCACCTACGATGAGCCACAGGTAGGATGTACCTGCTTCGTGCTCCATTTGCATATGATTCATATGAGACATGTCCATAGAGAGTTCCTCTGCTTTCTGTGTAAAATGAGTGATCAATACACTACATAATGTAGTGTTAATAACAACAGTTAATCCTCTTATTACGTAACGGGAGTTGCTAAGTCCGTGTTTGTTACGTAAATAAGAACATACCTATTGCACTACACATTATAGTGTATGAATCATGCTCAGCGCAATGCTGCCTTGGAAAACCAAAAAAAAGACCTTCCCCGCGCGAGCAGGGAAAGCCTGGTATGAAACTAAAGAGCCAGGAAAATTTTCATTGGAATAACCATTTCACGAAAACGTAGAGGACAGAAAGAACCTGAAGGTTGTTCTGTCATCGAAGTAACGAGTGTAAACAGCTTTATTCCAACTGAACTATTTTACAGACGTCCAAAAGGCGAAAGCATCAGGCCGATCAGTCCAATAATAATTTCACCCAACAATCGATACAGAATAAAGAACACGACCGCATTGGCGATTAATACGCTGTACATGCTGTCGATGGCTGCTTTGGTACGATTCAGTGGATACTGGAACAGCACCGAATTCAGAGCAACAAAGATAATGATATACGAGACAGCAAGCAATGAGATCGCGATGGAATACGAGATGATAATAAACAGATTCGCCAGAACAAGGGATACGACAGCAGGAACAAGCAATGTACCAAACTGGGCAACCAGTGTTTTGGGACGGAAGGTTATTTTTTCAATCTTCAGAATAGCGTACATCAGTGCAATAGAGGCAATCAGGATAATGACGGTGAACAACAGCGGTCTTAAAAATCCACCAATGAACAAGCCGTCCATGCCTATGCGACTAAAGGTAATTAAGAAGTATGTAGAAGATAGAACTGCAATTAGCGCCATCGTTAGCCATCCGTTTAGGGAATGCTGGTCGCCAACGGTTTTCATCGTCTGATAAGGACGGGCCAATACACTGAGGAAATAGGATAGATACTGTTTGCTTACTTCTTTGGCTTGCTGAACTTTCTCATTCTGCACAATATTATTCCACTGATTGGAGCTATTGTCTCCTGCAGAAGCATGGTCATTGGTACCTGTTGATTCTCTCGCCTGTTCCTTGTGAATGGAGACGGATGGTGTGTTGGATGGAACGGATGCCTGGGAAGAGGTAGCCTGCGTGCTGGACCAACGGGTATATTCGGGTTCGGAAGCAGCAGATTCCGAGTTCGGTACAGGAGTTGGTGATGAGGTTGTTTGCGTTAGATTAGAGCCGCACCTCTCGCAAAAATGGGCATCTCCATTTTCGTGATTACATACTGGACATTTCATGGTATAAGCCTCCAATTTCTAGAAAATAAAAACATGTCAACATTGTGTCTCATTTTAACGGTTAATGACGAAGTTTGTCTATGTTTCGCAGGAATTAGTACCCATTTAGGGAAAGTTGAAACAAAGGCCTCGAATCCTGTGTATGAAAACGGAGTGTAGAAGCAACAATAGTATAGGAATGACATGCAGGCATATTAATGTAAATTCACTGTGGCATAAGACGAATTGTTTTTAACCGTTAATGTCTCATCGTTCGCTTTTATGTGTTATTCTCATGTTAACTATATCTTTTGGGTTGCCTACGATCGTATATTTATGTATAATCAATCGTGTTAACACGTCGAATGTACGGTAGTAAGAGATGTGGGTGAGTTCATGGAACTACTGGACAGCAATGAGAGCAAGAAGAAGATGTGCCAGTATTATAACGAAATTTCGAAGGAACTGTTCGGATTTGGCACCACTCTCCTGAGAGTGACCATTGACCAGAATATTGTGACCTTCTACGCGAAGCACCGACGTTCACCGCGCTCTGACGCCCTGGAAGGGGAGGCCCCCGGCTTAAAGCTGGAAGTGGACTTCCGCATGTCTGTCTTATATAAGAAGAAATTCCGGGAGAAGCTCGAGCAACACATGGGTTTGCCAATTGAAGCTATATTGCGGGATTATGATGCGTCCACTCAGTGGGCGATCACGAATGTGATTCTGGAACAGGCCTAAGGATGGATCGGCAGGATTGATTCTTGTTGATGTATACGGAGGTTATGGCCCGGATTCATGATCAGGTTCCGTACAATTTCATATGATGGCGTCTGTCTTCGGATTGATTCTGAAGCAGAAACCGATGATGTACCGGCAGCGGGTGTCGCTTTCCTTTGTTTACGAAGAAAAGTGTTCTTGTTTATACAAGAGCACTTTTCTTTTTGTTTTTTCATACACATCACATATATCAGGGGGAATTAGGATCATGATGAAAAAGTGGATTAGCGGTTTGGCAGCAGTGGCAATGACATCAGTATTACTTGCAGGTTGTGGCAGCAGCACAGAGGATGCAACAGGTGGATCAGGCAGTGGGGGAACAGCAGCTACCAAATTGGTTATCTCCACTTGGGGCTTCTCGGAAGATTTCTTCAATGAATCGGTATTTGGTCCTTTTGAAAAAGAACATAATGTAGACATCGTACTCGAAGTCGGCAATAACGCTGAACGTCTGAATAAAATCCGTCAGGGTACATCGAATGTCGATGTCATCTACCTGTCTGACTACTATGCACAACAAGGTATTGATGAAGGTCTGTTTGAGAAAATCGATCGCTCCAAAATTCCAAATGTAAATGACATTTATGATATTGCCAAAGCACCACTTGGTGAAGATTATGGCCCGGCCTACACAGTTGGACAGCTCGGTATCGCTTATAACCCGGACCTCGTTTCCAAAGAAGTGACTTCATGGAGTGACCTGTGGGACCCGGCGTTCGAAGGTAACCTGACTATCCCGAATATTACGGCAACGGCTGGCCCGATGGTTGTGGATGCAGCTTCCCGTGTAGCTGGAAACGATACGTTTAATGAAGATGCGGCATTTGCTGAATTGAAAAAACTGAGCGGCAATGTGGTGAAATTCTATAGCCAAACGTCCGAGTTCGTGAACATGTTCTCCCAAGAAGAGATTGCTGGCGGACCGATCATGGAAATGTATTTCAAAGATCTGAAAGCAGCCGTGCCTAATGCGAAGTTTGTTACACCTAGCGAAGGTGCATATGCCGTGATGAACACAATCAATGTCGTGAAGGGCAGCAAAAACAAAGAGCTCGCTGAAGAGTTCATCAACTGGCAGCTGAGCCAGGATGTACAAGCGAAATCTGCCAAAGCTAAAGTCGATTCTCCGGTTAATACCAAGGTTGAACTGACTGCTGAAGAAGCAGAAGGCGTAACATATGGTGCTGACGTGGTTGAGAAGCTGAACAAGCTGGATATGGAATTCGTGAATCAACAGGTTAAAGGCTGGACAGATCGCTGGAACCGTGAGATTGCACAATAAAAACAAGTAACCGACTGACTTAAAAGTTATCTTTGGTCAACATGTTGAACTTATATCATTTGCAGCAAGCAACCATATCACCGCATAGGAGTTGAGAACGGATGAGTGAAGCGCAAAATCACATCATTCTGGACGTGGACACGGGGATTGACGATGCACTGGCGATTTTGCTGGCGGTCAAAAGCCGGAAGTTGGACATCCTCGGCATCACCACGGTCTGTGGGAACGTATCACTTCAGCAGGCAACAGAGAATACGTGCAAAATTCTTGAACTCGCGGGTGCACCAACGATTCCGGTCATTGCCGGAGCAGCTGGACCACTCACTCGCAAGTCGCATTATGAACATCGGGTACATGGACAAGATGGATTGGGCGGTGCGCTGCCTGATCCGGCCGTGTCTAAGAAAGCCGAGGAAGGTTTTGCGCCAGACTTTATCGTGGAACAAGCCAAGTTGTATCCAGGCGAACTGACATTAATTATGACCGCACCCTTAACGAACTTGGCCCTCGCGCTGATGAAGTGTCCTGAATTGCCTTCTTTATTGAAGGAAGTCATCTTCATGGGTGGCGTAGTTCGCGGACATGGCAACATTACACCGACAGCCGAGTATAACACATACGCTGATCCAGAGGCCGCACGCATCGTACTGCATGCAGGCATCGAGAAGCTTACCCAAGTCGGATTGGATGTGACGCGTCAAACATTGCTGAATGAAGCAACGATTGAGCGTCTCACTGATCCTGCACTGCGCGCATACGTTGCTCAAAGCACGGAGATTTACATCAACCGTTACGAACAAATGAACGGCGTCCGCGCTTGCGCTTTACATGATCCACTAGCCGTGGGCGTAGCCCTTGCCCCGGAACTGGTAGGACGCAAATCGTATTACGTCGATGTCGAAACCGCCAGCCGCCTGTGCGATGGCCAGATGGTATGCGACTTCCAAAACCGTTTGGGCGAGCAGCCCAACACCCTCGTCTGCGAAACCGTAGATGCGGAAGCATTCCTTGAACTGTTTATCAACGCATTAAACGCGTAGTTGCTCTGCCCAATAAGATATTTATACGATTGCGGAGAGTGCAGAACCGATCTGGAGAAGCGAAGCGTTCCCCTTTATCCCCCGATTTTCACCTATGAAAATGAATCAAAAAATCGGGGGATAACAGGGATCGAAGGACGGTACTGCAGTCGGAGTACTCAAGTATCAATCTCGAATTAAATTTACAAGTCAGGAGTATCGCGATGAAGAAATCAGTAATCTACTGGCTATTGCTGCCGGGATTCGTATTTTTGGCGGCATTTATGATCATTCCGATTGTCCTGACGATCGGGTCGACGTTTTTCCAAGAAAACTCCTTCACGTTTGAAGGATACATGCATTTTTTCAGAGATCCATACTTTTTGAAAATATTGCTTACGACGCTGCAAGTCAGCGTGGTCACCACCATCGTCTGTGTGGTGCTCGGATTCCCGACAGCTTATTATATCTCGCAGAAAGCGCCACGCCGCAAAGGCATTTTGCTGGCACTGGCGATCTTCCCACTGCTGACGAGCCCGGTCGTGCGCTCGTTTAGCTGGATGATCATTCTTGGACGCAAAGGGCTGATCAATAATACCCTGGTTGGCCTGGGTATCGTGGACAAGCCGCTGGACATTCTGTACACGCCGGCAGCGATGATGATCGGTCTGACGCACCTGTTCCTGCCACTGATGATTATCTCTCTGGTCGGTGTGCTTGAGAACATTGACGGTGACCTGCTCAAAGCAGCACAAAGTCTGGGTGCATCGCGCATTACGGCATTCCGCCGGGTCGTGTTTCCACTGGCTGTGCCAGGGCTTGTGATCGGAGCCGTACTTGTCTTTGTCGGAAGCCTGACGGCGTATACCACACCTGCCCTCCTTGGAGGCAAGCAGCGTGTAATTGCTACGTTCCTGTATCAAAACGCCATGACCCTCAACGACTGGTATCTGGCCTCGGTTGTTGCCGCGATTATGATTGTAATTACATTTGTCGTGGTCGGTGTCATGAACAAAATGGCCAAAACTTTAAATCCGAAGGGGTAGACATATGCGGGAGAAACATATCGGGCTGGGCCTGTTCAGTCTGCTGGTCTTTATCTTTCTGCTGGGCCCGCTTCTGATCATATCGGTCACTTCGTTTGAACCGGGAACGGTACTCAAATTTCCGCCGGAAGGGTTCTCCTTCCGCTGGTATGAGAATATTTTCAACACAGGCGGATTCCTCCGCACATTCCAGACGTCCATCATCATTTCCTTACTGGGGAACTTGTTGGCACTGTTGCTCGGAGTACCGGCTGCGTATGCACTTAGTCGTTACGATTTCAAAGGCAAGTCCGTGCTGAATGCACTGTTCCTGTCCCCGGTGTTGATCCCGGGAATCGTGCTTGGTTTTACATTGATGAAATACCTGATCGTAATCTACCATCTGCCGATGTATCTCGGATTGTTGATTGGTCATACGATTATCATGCTTCCATTTATCATTCGGGTTATCGCGTCGAGTCTGTCGAGCTTTGACTTTGCAGTGGAAGAAGCTGCGCTGAGTCTTGGTGCGGGACGGGTAAGAACGTTCTTCACGATCGTGCTGCCTAATATCCGCTCAGGAATTATCGCTGCCGTGCTGATTGCCTTCCTGGAGTCCTTCAACAACGTGGACATCTCGGTGTTCATGACCGGACCAGGGGTAAGCACATTACCAATCCAGATGCTGACGTATGTGGAGAATTATTTTGACCCAACGATTGCAGCGATTTCCGTGCTATTGATGGTACTGACCGGACTCTTAATGTTCGTGATCGAACGGATCATGGGCGGATTTTCATACTTTACTAAACGTTAATTGGAGGCGCAGAACGCTATGGCATTGCTGACATTAGACCACGTATCCGTGGCATACGATAAGCAGACAATCCTGAAGGATTTTCAGTTGGAGCTGGAAAAAGGTAAACTGCTCTCCCTGCTCGGACCGAGCGGTTGCGGCAAAACAACTACGCTGCGCCTCATCGCCGGATTTCTGGAAGCATCACAGGGCAAGTTTATGTTCGGCGGCAAGGATTATACGAAGGTTCCGGCGAACAAGCGGAACTTCGGATTTGTATTTCAGAGTTATGCGTTATTCCCGCATCTGTCTGTTTATGACAACGTGGCCTTTGGCCTGCGGATGCGTAAGGTGAAAGACAAGGATATCTCTTCCCGTGTGATGCGAATCCTGGAAGTCGTTAACCTGAATGGATTTGAGAAACGTTTTCCACAAGAACTGTCCGGTGGACAGCGTCAGCGTGTGGCGATTGCCCGCGCACTGGTGATTGAGCCAGACTTGCTCTTGTTCGACGAACCGCTCAGTAACCTGGATGCCAACCTGCGTCTCAACATGCGGGTGGAGATTCGCCGCATTCAGCAAGAGCTGGGCATTACAACGTTATATGTCTCTCATGACCAGGAAGAGTGCTTCTCGATCTCGGATCAGGTAGCGATTATGAACAAAGGCGTGGTTGAGCAGCTCGACCGCCCGGAAACGATTTTCAAATATCCGGCAACGGAGTTTGTAGCACGATTCATCGGGTTCCATAATTTCATTGAATTCGCGGAGCGTACTGATGCAGGTGAAGTAATCACACTGAGCGCAGGTGGACGCACGTTTACAGCAACCGCTCATCCCGGAACAGCACGTCCCGGTGCCCGGAAAGGCGCAATTCGCCCGGATGATCTGATTGTTAGTGGAGATACCTCTGCGGATGTGGTGAACGCCTTGCCGGGCATTATCAAGGTCAGCACGTATCTGGGACGCAGTTATCAGTATGTGATCGAGACGGAACTCGGTGACTTTACAGCAAATCAAGAGATGGAAACACCGTACCTTAGTGGGCAGCGTGTTAGCCTGATTTTCCCACAGGACAAGCTTGTATTGGTAGAGTAGTCGTGAATGTAGGGATTAGCATCAAGTAATAAGAGCAGCAAAGAAGGCAATTCATGCGATGATTCCGGACGAGGCAGTGGTACACAATCAAGTACAGTGCATCTGATTAAAGTACAGGTTCATTGTTCAGTCCGGATCGCGGTGAAATGCTTGTGAAAAAGGAGATTATGCCCCATGCGTGCAGATCAACTAATTGTGAATGTACATGTGTATAACAGTTACTATAAACGGTTTGAAATGAATAACGTCGCTGTACTCGACGGCAGATTCCTATACGTTGGGCCCGGCGGACCGGAGATGATTCAGGCAGACGAAGTCATTGATGTGCGGGGAAGATACATGATTCCTGGCTTGATCGATATCCATCTGCATATCGAAAGTACAATGGTGACACCGGAAACCTTTTCCCATGGTCTGATTGGCTGCGGGGTAACATCCATTGTCGCAGAACCGCATGAGATGGCGAATGTGTTCGGACTGGAAGGTGTACAGGAGATGATGGCTGTGAGTCGGGAGACGACGGTGGACATGTTCTATGCGATCCCGAGTTCCGTTCCGGCAACCCCGATGGAGACAACAGGTGGTTCGATTGAAATCGAAGATATGGACGTGCTGCTCGCCACTGGCGAGATCATCTGTCTGGGCGAGATCATGAACTATGTCGATGTCATCCGTGATCCGGAGTGCAAGACAAACCAGATTTTACAGCATATTCGCAAAAACTATCCGGATCTTGTGATCGAAGGTCATACACCGAAACTGCTTGGACTCGATCTGCATCGACTGATCTATGCAGGTATTGATTCCGATCATACGCATCAGAGCATTGAGGGATTACAGGCGCGGATTGCGGCAGGTATGTTTATTGAAATTCAAGAGAAATCAATGACCCCGGAAGTCATGGAGTACCTGATTCAACATGATGTGGCGCAGCATTTCTGCTTTGTAACGGATGATGTGATGCCGGATTCACTGGTGGAGCATGGTCATCTGAATCATATCGTACGTAAAGCGATTCAGATGGGGATGCGTCCGGAAGATGCAATCTATGCAGCAACATCTACCCCTGCTTCCCGGATGAAAATGACCGATCGTGGCAGCGTAGCCCCAGGCAAAGTGGCCGATTATGTGTTGTTATCCAATCTGGAGGAGCTCTCTGTTGATCAGGTGTACAAAAACGGCCGCAAAGCTTATGACAATTCCGAACCGTATAAGCAAGAACGAGTAACTGGGCAATTTCCACCTCACTTCTATAAGAGTGTGCAGTTGGAGAAGCTGGATGTTGCAGATTTCGCAATTCAGTTGTCAGATCCGAAAGTGAGTGGATCAGGTGTTGATCTCGCTGATGAAGGTGAGTATCAATGTCGTGTCATGATGGTGAAGGATGGTTCTACTTTTGTGGAAGAACATATTGCACCGATTCAGTCTGCGGATGGTGAATTGCTATGGGAAGAAAGCGGATATGCACAGATCGCGACCTTTGAACGTTATGGCGTGAACGGCAATCGTGCACATGGTCTGATTGGTGGAGACACTATCAAACGCGGCGCCATTGCAACGACATATTCACATGATAATCACAACCTGCTGGTTGTAGGACGCAATCGTGAAGATATGATATTGGCAGCTAACACAGTGATTTCGAGTCAGGGTGGCTTCTGTGTGGTGGAAGACGGCAAGGTGTTGTCCCATCTGGAACTTCCCGTAGGTGGTATTTTGACGGAAGAACCACTGACAGTAGTGTCTCATCAAGTGAAGGAACTGAGAGCAGCGATGTTGTCTCTTGGGTACGTGCATTACAATCCGATCATGTCGATTAGCACGCACTCTCTTGCAGTAAGTCCGGCGCTGAAGATTACGGACCATGGCCTGATTGATGTGAATGCAGGTAAGGTTGTATCGTTAATTGTTTAAGTGGGATAGACATCTCTGGCGGTCTGCTTGCGATGATCCATTAGATTATTCGTTGTTATATCGCTTGTGTGTTTTATAAAAAAAAGAAGCCCCAGTTCACTCAGGTTAAAGTGTACCCTTTGTAAAGGACATTTTGAAAAAAAACTAGGCAACTTGTTGAAGCTGCTGTCTGTATTTTACAGGCGGCAGCTTTTTCAAATTCCATTGCCCTCGATAATGATTATAGTACGTCATATAACTCTTAATTTCTCGTTTTACTTCTTCTAATGTTTCGCATTCTTTGATATTCGTTTCATCCTTAAAATGCCCAAAGAATGATTCTTGGGGAGCGTTATCCCAACAGTTTCCTCGTCGTGACATGGATTGAGTTAACCCCATTTTTTTCACTACGGATTGGAATTGTGGGTTCGTATAATGAAAGCCTTGATCGGAATGGATTAACGCATCTTTTGTGATATGTCGGTGTTTCTTCAATTGATGAAGCGTGTTCAGCGCAATGTCTATGCGTAACGAAGAAGACACTTCATACGCTAAAATCTCATTCGTCTGTGCGTCTTTCATGGTTGATAAATAAGCTCGCTGGTTGCCTTTGTACGTTAAATAGGTGATGTCGGTTAATAACACCTTTCCCGCCTCGCCTGGCTTAAAATTGCGCTGTAATTCGTTTGGACATGTGCGATGTTCTTTCGTTGCTTTTGCCATTCTACGGGCTGGATTAGCCTTTCGAATGGGACAGATGATTTCAAATTTCTTCATGATCCGACGAATCCGCTTCAAGTTGTACGTCATCTTGTACTGATTTTCTAATGTCATTTTAATTTGGCGTGCTCCTTTTTTACGTCCACGGAATCGATAGGCCTTTAAAATCATTTCCTTTACCATCTCATCTGCTTCGGCTTCAGCTATACGCTTTTGCGCTGATTTTTCAGTGAAGTAATTGTAATAACCCGAACGTGATACTTCCATAATATCGCATAGATAGCTGACCAACCGCTTCAATTTATACGTTCTGATCGTCCGATAAATGAGTTCAAACTTCAGCTCTACAGCCACTTTTATTTCTTTTTCAACATCTGCCTTTCGAGTAGATCGAGCTTTTTTAGCAGTTCATTTTCCGCTCGTAACAATTGATTTTTTGCTTCTAATCGTTCAATCTTTTGTTCTAATGTTAATTCACGTTCCGAAGGGCGACCTGAATTCGTTTTACGTGTATCCTGTAAGCCTTCTACACCCGCTTCACGATACGAAGCACGCCAACGTTTTCCAGAAGAACGGACACGCTCTAAACCAATACATTCAACATCTAAGCCCGCTTCTTCAAAAATGTCTCGTGGCAGTTTACCCTGTTCATTTTGTGCAATGAAATGGCGCTTAAATTCATCGGTATACGTAATCGCCTTTTCACTAACAGCGATCACATTTGGATTCCGTTTTAGTTGTTCTTGTTCTTTCTTCGTCAGTAATCTTTTCGTCATAACATTTCCGCTCCAACATCGTTTTTTTTCATTATAAACAAAGTACCCTATAAGATGGGCTTTTTTCAAAGTGTCCATCTTATAGGGTACATTTTAGGTGAGCCGGGGCTTCTTTTTCACGGATTCATATTCGTATTATCATGTTCGTGTAATTATATAATCCGAAACCCGCTTATTTTAATTTCTCTGGATTTTTCACCTTAATGGAGACCACTTCCCCGCAATCCAAACAAACGGTATATACTCTTTCCGAACCAATTGACAATTTCTTATCCAATGGACGAAGATTGATGAAGTCGGATGCCTGTACGAAAGACGTGCTTCCACAATCGGTGCATTTCTTTACAGAAGTACTCATATGTTCATTCCACCTTTTTATCATTTTGGATGTGTTCTTTAATAAATTATATTCCAGTAACTGGGATGAGGCAATCACTGATTGTCCAAGGCTACTCAGATTTAATCATCCTTATTTTAACATATAAAGCCGTCCGATCAATGCTGGTCTAAGCTTTATTATGGGCACTGTTCTGGAGTAGAAGTGATCATGCAACAAATCCCTTTTGGACGAGGCATAGGATTACATATATAGTAATAAGAAGAGAATGCTTGAGACAGGAGCAGGAGGATCAGTAACAATTATGAATATAAAAAATGAAGCTAAAACGATATTTTTCGATGTGGATGATACGTTATATGATCACTTGCAGCCGCTTCGTGGCGCGTTGCAGGACGTTCTCGGCCTGCCGGATGATTTCCCTTATGCTGAGGCCTATCATCGTTTTCGTTATTATAGTGACTGGCTGTCTGCACAAGAAGATTTGTCCGCTGTACCAGAGCCGGATGCAGTGGAGCGAATGCGCCGTCGGAGGTTTGAGTTGACGATGGAAGAGTTCGGACTCCCCCTACAATCGGGACAGACTGAAGAACTGCAAGCACAGTATTTGAGCAGACAGTTCGAGATTGTACCTTTTGAAGGAGCATATGAGCTGATCAGAAGACTTCAGGCAGAGGGACATACCGTTGGTCTAATCACCAATGGAGAACGAGAGCATCAGCGGCGTAAGCTTGAAGCACTGGATGTGCTCAGTCTCGTGGACGAGCATCTGATTTTCATCTCCGGAACGACTGGTTATGCGAAGCCGGATCGCAGGTTGTTCGAATATGTGAGTAAACAGTCCGGGACAGATGCCCGTTCCAGCTATTACATCGGCGACTCGTGGCGTAATGATGTGGTAGGTGCAGTGGATGCAGGTTGGACAGTCATCTGGTTTAACCATCGGGAGGCGCTGCCTGAGTCCGATCATCAACCTCATTTTGTAGCACGGAGCTATGAAGAGATCAGTCGTATCCTGACTTTTGAGTTTGTTAAGCAATAAAATTGTACAGGTGGGTTCATGCAGTCCGATCATCTCGCGGAGATGAAGGGCTGTTTTTGCGTTATGTGCACTGTGAGAATATTCGCAGTATGTGAGCGTAATTAAAGGTATAAATAAAAAGTGGGATCTGGTGCAGGAAGTACTACACACCCTCATTAATCAGCCGTGTGGACAGTGTAACTCCACTTTTTGTAATGATATAGGATGAAGCTCAGCTTCATGGAATCTTCATGTACAAGACAGGGCAAAATCCTTCCCAAACAGGATATGCGGTGTTATAATTAAAACAAGATTTAGATTAAGTCTAAATTAAAATAAGCGAATCAAAGCAATCCATTATAAAATTCAAATTCTATTTTTATATTCGAGAGGGGATAAATTCCATGAGCACAATCCAAACTAGAAACAACACTTTTGCTAACAACGCCACAGCACTTCAAGAAGTTCTGAACCGTCAGATCGCAGGCTGGTCCGTACTGTACACGAAACTGCATAACTTCCACTGGTATGTCCAAGGACCTCATTTCTTCACATTGCATGCCAAATTCGAAGAACTGTACAACTTGGCTACGGCAAATATGGACGAAGTTGCAGAACGTTTGCTGGCTATTGGTGGACGTCCAGTGGCTACGATGGCTGAACAGCTGCGTCTGTCTCCAATTGAAGAGGCACAAGGACAGTTGTCTGCTGAGCGTATGGTAGAATCGGTAGTTGCTGATCTGCGCACAATGGTGGAAGTGATTCGTCAAGGCATTCACGAAGCAGGAGATGCGGAAGATAACGCAACGGAAGATATGCTGATTGGATTCACCGCTGCCCTGGATAAAGAGGTCTGGATGTTAACCGCATTTCTGGGCAAATAAGCAAAGTCACCCTACATCCTGACAACGATATGTAGAGTCCGTGAACAAAGTGTCCGTTCGCTTACAAATCCGGTGCGCTTGCCGTATAATGATGGCATTCAAGATGTACAGAATGGTGGAATGAACGATGCGGTCAGACCTGGAACAATTGCAGGAAGAAGCTGAACGGTTTATATATACTTGTTATGAAGAGCTGGGCCATTCGCGTGAAGACGCAGAGGCCCGGCTTGTTGCCGTTATGGGAGAGATCGAAGTAACCGGTACTTATGTGCATACCACTGAGGAATTGGAGCAGGGTTGTAAAATGGCATGGCGGAACAGCAACCGCTGCATCGGGCGGCTGTTCTGGGATAAATTGCGGATCGTGGATGCCCGTCACGCCGATACGGCAGGAACGGCAGCGGAAGCTGTGCTGAATCATATTCATATGGCATCCAACGGTGGCAAAGTAATCCCGATGATTACCATCCTTCCACCGGATGGGCCGAATGGAACTCCGGTACGACTCTGGAATCATCAGCTCATTCGTTATGCGGGATATGAGACAGAGCAAGGTATTATCGGAGATCCTGCTTCGGTGGAGCTGACCAAGGCGGCGATGTCACTTGGCTGGCAAGGGGCAGGTAGCCCCTATGATGTGTTACCGCTCATTATTCAGGCACAAGGACAAGCCCCAGAGTGGTATGTTGTGCCAGAAGAAGAGATTGTGGAAGTTCTTATTGAACATCCGGAGCAAGCGGAAATGGCCGAGCTGGGCATGCGCTGGTACGGTGTGCCGATGATTGCTGATATGCGACTGGAGATTGGCGGTATATCTTATCCAGCAGCACCATTCAATGGTTGGTATATGGGTACCGAGATCGGCGCCCGTAATCTGGCGGATACGTTCCGGTATAACAAGCTGCCTGCGGTGGCGGAAGCGTTTGGATTGAATACGTCGAGTGAAACGACGCTGTGGAAGGATCGTGCGTTAGTTGAGCTGAATGTGGCTGTGCTGCATTCGTTCAAAAAAGCAGGTGTGAGCATTGTGGATCACCACACGGCAGCAGCGCAATTTGCTATGTTTGAACAGCGGGAAGAGAAGGCTGGGCGAGAACTGACCGGAGATTGGGTGTGGCTGATTCCGCCAGTGTCCCCGGCGACGACACATATTTTCCACAGCTCCTATCGTAATGAGATCGTGAAGCCGAACTTTTTCCGTCAAGATCAGGCGTATACCCTGAAAGATGGCGTGGCATCTGCCGCAGAACTGCGAAGCAGTGAGCAGCAGAATGCACAGGTAGAGAATTCCCAGCCACAGGCCGGAGATACACCAATGAAATGCCCGTTTGCACATTAAATTGTGCAGACGGGTTATTTTTTGTGATTATTTTTATCCAAAAGAAGGGCTTTAAAATAGGAAAAAAATGAAAAGATTCTTTCTCTGTATGGAAATATATAACAACTTTATAATGAAGCCATGACTTTGACTTCACATAGGGGAGGGAACAATCCATGGGTTACATTGAAACGTTGCGAGGAATGGTTGGCAATGCTCCTATTATTTTGGTGAGACCGAGTATATTGATCTTGAACAAGACAGGTGAGATTCTATTGGTTCGACATCTGGATGATACGTGGGGAGTACCGGGTGGAAACATGGAGCTCGGCGAATCGGTGGAAGAGTCTGCAATGCGAGAGGTCAGAGAAGAGATTGGGATAGAGATCAAGAAACTTCATCTTTACGGCGTCTTCTCAGGAAAAGAGTTATATACGAAATTAAGAAATGGGCATGAATACTATAATGTGGTTATTGGATATATTTGTACGGAGTTTGAGGGAGAATTGAAGCCAGATGGGGTGGAAGTTTTTGAAGCAAAGTTTTACAAACCAACAGAACTACCTGATAGGACAGACCCTTACTTAAAAAGAAAAATCCAAGAAAATGCAGAGCATATAACAACATTGTGGGGAAAAATATAATTGAGAGGTTGCCACCGATTAATTGTGGAATTGTAATTTAACGAAGTGGAACTTGAAGCGAATAACACTTGTGCAGTTCGTTAGAAAATAATTATGCAATAAAGGGATGTCCTCCGATTCCGATTCATGACTTGTGGGACATCTCCTATTGCGGTTACACCCGCTTTGTCTTGTACCGACTGCGCATCGCAGCCTGAACTACAATGGCAGCAGCAATCAGCACCAAATTGAACACAAACACGGAGTACAGCGAGCTAACCTCCATAAGTAGCGCTGCAACCAGTGGAGATACGATGGAGCCGATCTCGGCCGCAGAGACAATTTTGCCTATGACAGAGCTTCGACTCTCGTCTGGGATGTGATCACCAATATGAGCAAAGAACGAATCCATATAACATGCACCGCCAACCCCGCCAATCAGCATGCCAACGTAGACCCATAGATGAGAGGACGTGCTTAGAAATACAACAACTTCGATTCCAATCAGGAACATGCCAAGCATGCAAAGTAATAGACGATCACCCAGCCGATCAGAGAGATAACCAACAAAGGGAGCAGCGGCAAGCGTAGAAATCCCGGAGACGGTGAAGGCGAGACTGGTGGCAAACGGGTCCCAGTGCATGATGTGAGCTGCATACAGTGCAAAATAGGTGAGAAATACGGCGTAGGCGCTCATCTCCAGAAAATGTACCGTACCGTAGCCAACAAGCTGTTGCCGCCGGGTAAGCCCTGTAGTTGGGCCAGACATTGTTGATTCGGGAGCTTGGTTGGATTGGGAGGTTAAGGAGGTATCCGCAGTTTGCGTATGCAGTGCATCAGATGTTGGTGAAGGTAAAGGAGGGGTGTCATCCGTGTGGAGCACCGAGTATCCTGAGCTATCAAGAGTTACTTGCTTAACGACAGCTGAAGGATCTTCTAATAGATGATCACTTAACGTATCCCCGGATTTAAGATTAGCTCTAGCTTGTGCCGTCGTCTTCATCCCCATCGCAGCAACCACGGCCATAAGACAGCATACGGTAACGAGCAGAAAAGGCACCGACAGTGGCCAATGCAATGCGAGCCAGCCACTTATGACCGGACCGAGCACCATGCCGCCACCCTCACTGCTGCTGATATAACCATTGTACAGGCCGCGGTTGTCTACACTGCCCCCATCCCCAATGATTGAACGCACGACTACGGTAAGGCCGGTGGAAGCGAGCCCTTGCAGCAACCGGAGCAGACCGAATAATACGGCAGCAGAAGACAGCGCGAAGCCACCCATACAGACCGCGAGCAGTAACAGCATGAGGATGAGCGCCTTTTTACCACCTAGTTTCTTATAAATTGCCGCTGCAGGAATGCCCCCAAGGACTTTACCTACATAAAAGAGTGCAAAAATAACCCCCATCATCCAGCCGGACAGGCCGAATTCTTCAATAAACAACGGAAACAGGGGCAGGATCATGAATCCGCCCATCTGACTAAGGAAACAAATCGTCATCAGCAAAGGCAGGTTACGACGAATATCCATGAGGCGCCTCCTATGCGTACTTATTGACTTTTTTCCGTCATCGTATACGCTGAACAGGAAGAACAGAAGAGCGTTATGGCACACCGATGAGTTATAATAGTGTACAGATAAAAACCATGTTTGATGCCTCGAATGACCCAAACTTTGGTTACTTACTCTCAAATTAACTATCCTGCACTAAGGAGATACCACGATGATTCGTGTAATGCTTATTGATGATGAAGAAGACGCACTCGATTTGTTGGAGATTCTACTCAAACAAGTTGGCAATGTATTGGTGGTTGGAAGGTTTATCAATCCGATTGAAGCAGTTAAGACACTGAGCCAGACTCCTGTTGATGCGGTGTTCCTGGATCAACAGATGCCAGGCATGAATGGAATGGAAGTCGCGCGGGAGATCAGGCGCATGACCCCGCATATGCCCATCGTATTCACGACCGCTTATGCGGAGTATGCTGTTGAAGCGTTTGAAGTCCAATCGATGGATTATCTTCTTAAGCCGTTCACCCTTGAACGATTACATAATGCGGTGGGGCGTATAAGACATTCTCTATCCAGCCCTGCCGCGCCTGAAAGCCACGAAGATTCTCCACTGATCCAGTGCCTTGGAGGATTCCATATCCAACTTCCGGGTCACGAGAAAAAGGTTCTGCCTTGGAAAACCAAAAAGGAAAAGGAACTTTGCGCATATTTGATCCATAATGCAGGAAAATCCTCTAGTACTTCTGCCATTCTGGAAGCCATTTGGCCAGGCTATGATCTAAAAAAGGCAAAGACGTATGTATACACCTGTCTTTCCTATTTAAGAAGAAGTCTTGCTGAGCACAATATTCCAATACGCATTCATAAAGCCAATCAAGGTTTTGTGGCAGATTGCGAGGCGGTGCAGATTGATGCGAAGGGATTCGAACAAATGTTAAGCCAGTATCCTTATGACACAAGGTTGGAAAAGGAATGGGATACTACCTTATATGACAGCATAAACCTGATTTACAAAGGGGAATACATGGAAGCTTGTGATTTCAGATGGGCTGAGGCGAGACGAATGGAGATTCAGTCTGCTTATGTTCGTGCACTTCGTAAATGGCATGTACATTTTCGCTTCCAGGGTCAGATAGCTCTAGCCGTAAATAGTCTGGAACGCATTCTGACCATTACTCCTGATTCGGAACAGGACGGGCGTGAGTTAATCAGAATGCATCTGGAAATGGGGAATCGAAATGAAGCCAACCGTGTGTGCTTACAGCTGGAAGACGCGGTATGTTCGCAGTTAGGAACTGAACTGGAAGAAGAGACACTGCAATTGATTAGACAAACTAAAGTCAATGCGTTGAGGCAGGGTTCATGAGAAAAAAAATTGCCGCGGCTCTGATCACTATTTTATTATTGGTCGCCACGTACAGCATTTTACTTACATACTTCTCAATGAATAAGAAAGAAGCTCTCACCGCCGTAAATGGTGTCATGGATTTAACGTCTTGGACATTCGCAGAAGATGGCATGATTCCCTTGAATGGGGAATGGGAGATATATCCGGACAGGCTGTTAACCCATCGTGATTTTTCCTCCTTTCTCATGGAAGATGCACTGAAGCCTTCCCGGATTATGGTACCAGGTTCGTGGTCTGGACTGATGCCAATGAATGGCATGGCAACTTATCGCTTGCAGCTGGAAATTAACGACAGGTACGCGAGTAGGATATATGGGATCAAAACGGCATCCATTGTCGTATCCAATAAATTGTACATGAATGGACAATTGGTCAGTTCTAGTGGGAATCCGGGTGAAAAAGGGGAGTACTCAGCCCTCAATAAACCCAATGTAAGCTATTTCATGCTGAAACCGGGTGTTAATGAAATATTACTTCAGGTAGCTAATCATGAATTCTTCGCCAGTAGCGGGATTATTGAACCCATTGTATTAGGTGAAGCTGATCAAATATCCGGGCTTCGTGACAAAGCTTTGGCTCATGATTGGATTACGGTAACCGCCTTTTTGATTATGGGTTTGTATTTTATCGGTTTATACTCTCAGAGACGACATGATCGTTCTCTTCTCGTATTTGGAATCGTGTGTGCGCTGATTGCCTTGTTTACAAGCGTCGGCGGTGAAAGAGTATTGTTCCAGATCGTTGGCCCATTGCCATTCTGGTTATATTTTCGTATTCAGATCGTATCTGCCGTGGGGGGCGCCTTTGGATTTTACCTCTACCTGTATACAGCTTTCCGTCCCTATGTTTTCAAACGGATCCTTCAAGGAGGATTGATGGTAGGCGGACTGCTCATCGTGCTTCACAGTTTGTTTGGACCTTTGTTAACTTTTGGTGCATTCCGACAGTTTACGACGTTCTATGTCACCTTTTCCTTGCTGTATGCAACATACGTATTCGTGCTGGCTGCTCTTGAGCGAGTTGCTGGCAGTGGATATTTGGCCTTAGCAGCTATGGCTCTGAATGTTCTGATATTGAAACAGAATATGAATTTCTACTTTGGCGTACCGGTTTATGAGCTTGCGCCGATTGAACCCTTTTTAGTACTCCTAATGCTAGCTCTGCTAATGTCGCTTCGCTTCTCCAATGCTTTTCATAAAATAGAGGTGTTATCAGAGCAATTGCTGGAAGTGGATCGCGTTAAGGATGACTTTCTTGCCCGAACTTCACATGAATTCAAGACACCACTTCATGTGGTTATGAATATTTCACGCTCTATGCTTAATGATGCTACATACCCTCCTACGGTTGAGCAGCGGGAAAAATTGCAGTTGATGACCGACATGACGAAAAGATTATCACAGCTGGTGTACGACATTTTGGACTTGTCCAAGCTGAGACAGGGCGAACTCAGAATGGTTCCAGCACCCATTGATATTCGTTCGGTTGTGGAGATGCAGGTGCGTTTTTACTCCTACCTTGCCGCTGAGCGCAAGATTCAACTGGTCAACCTGATTCCTGCTAATCTGCCTTCTGCATTGGCCGATGAGAATCGTCTAAGTCAGGTAATGGGCAATTTGCTGGATAATGCGATTAAGAATGCCGAGAACGGAAGTGTTGTAATAACAGGTAAAGAGAGTGGAGGCAAGCTTGAAATTGCAGTGCAGGATTCAGGCAGAGGCATCGAACCGCAAGATATTGAGCTGATCTTCCAACCGTTCAAGTCCCCCGGCGAGAGTCAGCAAAGCGGTTTTGGATTAGGGCTACCCATTGCCAAGCAACTGATTGAGCTACAGCACGGCACACTTAAGGTTTCTTCTACGCCTGGGGTTGGTTCTATCTTCACAATCACGATGCCCATCGCAGATCATAATAGTGCTGCGAAATCAATGCTTGCCAGCACTGAGGTGGTACCCAAGTCCAAAGGATATTCCTTCGATACACCATATTATTCAAATTATTCCGGGAAGCATACGGTTTTGATTGCTGATGACCAGTATGAGAATCTGAAGGTGCTGATTGATGCTCTACAAGTGCTCAATTATCGTGTGATCGCAGTCAAAAATGGACATGAGGCATTGGAGCAGATGCAACAATCCGGTAAAATCGATCTGGTTATTCTCGACTTGATGATGCCGGGCATGTCGGGTTATGAGGTATGCCAGCGCATTCGAGAACGATACTCGCCACTGGAACTACCCGTTCTTATGGTGACGGCGGCCATTCAACCGCAGGATAAGGTGGCCGCTTTTCAGGCAGGAGCGAATGATTATTTACCGAAGCCGTTTGATGTGGAGGAACTTAAGGCGAGAATCGGGAGCCTGCTGGCGATGAAAGAATCGCTCGGACGTGCGATCCATCTGGAAGTAGCCTTTCTGCAATCACAAATCAAGCCCCACTTTTTGTTCAACGTGTTAAATAGTATCGTGGCATCAAGTTATACGGATATCGAACGCGCACGGAGCATGATTGTGGATCTGGCGGATTACTTGCGCGGTAGCTTCCGATTCAGTAATGCGGATGAGCGGGTTGTTTTTACAGAGGAGTTTGAATTAATCCGTACCTATGTTGCCATTGAGCAGGCGCGTTTTAAGGATCGCATCCGCTTTGAAGCGGATATTGCAGATGGTGCTCATGATTTGCGTATCTTGCCGCTGCTGTTGCAGCCGTTGGTCGAAAATGCAATACGGCATGGCATCGGAGGACGGCCCGAGGGAGGAACGGTTACTTTGATTGCAGAGGTGTCGGCGGGGGATTGGAGATTTATTGTAGTCGATAATGGCGTTGGAATCGAACCGGAACGGTTGAAGTCGCTGCTGCATCGAGCTGAGATCCATGAGCCTCAAGGAGTAGGCTTGCTGAATATTAACAAAAGATTGATGCATGAATACGGCATTTCTCTAGAACTGGAGAGCGAGCTGGGAGAAGGAACGAAGGTTACTGTGCGCATCCCTACTGCCTTGCTCTAGCTGGTTCATCACCGAGAGCTCTTGAATTTCATGCAGAATATTGAACCCAACAGGGTCTCATCAATAGATGAGGCCTTTTTTGTCGAAATGTTGTGGTTTTTAAGGTTTTTTTAAGGTGACATTTTTTATACTGGGCATTAAGCAATGGGACAAAAGAATCAGCGGATATGAGGTGACTAATGAAGCATACCTGGAAAACACGGTATGACTTATTGATACTACAAATCTGCAAAAGGGAAGGAAGAGACAAATGAACATGAGTATCCTGAGCGCAAGAAAAACAGTAGGCATTATATTGGCTTTGGTATTAATCATCGGCTCTGTATCTGCATTCCAGACACGGGAGGCGGATCGCGCTTATGCCGCTTCAGGGATCTGGAAGCCGGTGGGCGACGAAGGGTTCTATAACGAATATATAAGTTATCCCAAGATGGCGATGGAAGATGGCATTCCCTATGTGACTTTTCAAGGCGTAAACGGCAGTTTAAATGTCATGAGGTATACAAGCACGGATGGCTGGAAGAAGCTCGATAATACAGGTATTAACGAACAAACATTCTATACTACCCCGATTACCATTCATAATGGGGTTCCTTACATCACCTACTCGGATAGATCACATAATTCCAGAGCAACGGTGTTGAAGTATAGCGAGGGGAGTGGGTGGACGCCTGTTGGCAATCCGAACGACGCCTTCTTCTCATCGGGTGCCTCTCCTGCGGTGGCATTAGACCAAAATGACGTGCCTTATATGGCTTATACCAATAATAAACAGTTGTTTGTTATGAAGCTTAATCAAACTACCGGCAACTGGGAGCCGTTTGGAGACAAAATCTATCTGGAAGACGTGCCTTCAGATATGTATATGGAAGTGAATGACGGAATTCCTATGTTTATCTATCAATATAACTATAACGGAACTCAAACCGTTATTATGAAATATTCGGAATCGAATGGATGGATTAAGTTAGGCAGTGGCGAGTTCAATTCCAATGTAAACAACCCCCTTTCGTATGCGATTTATAATGGTAAGCCATACCTCGCTATAACTGATAATACCAAGGGCAATCGGGCGACGGTTATTACTTATAACGAGCCGGGTGGCTGGATGCCTGTAGGGAATGAAGGTTTCTCTGCTGGAGCAGTCTCTTTTACAAGTTTAGCTTTTAGTGAAGACGGTACGCCTTTTATTTCTTTTCGAGATAATGTCAATTCCGCAAAAGCTACGGTGATGAAATACAGTCCGGATGATGGCGAATGGGAACGGGTGGGTAATGCAGGTTTCTCCGCTGGATTGGTCAATAATACGATGCTGGCCATAGATGATGGTGTGCCTTTCGTTGCTTATAAAGATAGCTTACATGGTCAAGGACTCACCATGATGAGGTTTGCAGAGGCCAGTACGGTGACCTACGACAGCAGTGGTGCATCCGTGGGCAGTGTGCCAATTGACAGCAATGTGTATGATAACCAGGCGAGCGTGACGGTATCCGGCAATACAGGCAACCTGGAGAAGTTAGGTTATGTCTTTGCTGGCTGGAATACTTCCGCAGATGGCAACGGAACGAATTATCTGCCGGGAGACACGTTTACGATCAGGAATGCAAGTGTCAAATTGTATGCCAAGTGGACAACGCCCAGCGTAACGGTGAGCTATCTGCCGGGAGAGCACGGAATGCTCAGCGGGATGGCTCAAGAGACAGTCTCTAACGGCGGTTCCCCGTCAGCAGTGCCGGCAGTAACACCCCACACTGGATACAGGTTCACGGGCTGGAGCAGCGATGGCGGGACAACCAAGCTTAGTAGTGAGGAACTCTCACTTACAATCATAAATACATCGATTATGTATACAGCGTTCTATGCACCAGAGATTATAAAGGGAGATGCTGATGGTGATGGTCGGGTTACTGCTGCGGATGCGTTGCTACTGACCAGATACCTCAAGGGCAAGATCACATTGACCCCGGAACAGCAGGATGCACTGGACATGAATGGTGATGGAGTATTGGATGAATTGGATGTACAGATGATTCTGCAAGCATATACAGGGAAGGGGTGAGCAGATGTATACATATTTTTTCACCAAACAAGCGAATCTCACTAGAAGGTTGGTGTCAATATTGCTGGTGGCGAGCATGCTGCTGTCCATGAGTATGACAGTAGAGGCTGCACCGGCAGTAACTAATGTGGTTGAGGTGGGTACTGCTTCGGGCTTACCGGGGGAAGAAGTCAGTATAGGGATATATGTAACGCCGGAAGATATGATTGAGAAGTTCGATATTGCGCTTGGATATGATGAAAATATGTTGGAATTGGTTTCAGGCAGTGAAGTCACGGATGAGATTGGAGTAGCCTCGAATGAAACGTATGAGATCATCACATCGACTCCCGGAATAATAGAATTGTCTGCGGAACTTTCAACGAACGCTTTATTTACAAAAGAACTCGTAGCAACGCTTCATTTCAAAATCAAGGATGATGTCAGTTCTGGAGACTTGGAGATCACTGTGGTGAAGCATGATCTGTATGAAGGGGGAATCCAAGCCGATGGTTCTTCCGGTATCGCCGGGAAAATTACGGTTATTGCCCCGCAGCCTACAGCACAGATCAATATTGGCTCGACAAGTGGCTCTGAAGGTGAAACGGTAGAAGTTCCGGTAACCGTGTCCGGTACAACAACCGGAATCGGCAGTTACAGTCTGCGGATCGATTACGATGCTGCTGCACTGGAAGTGCAGCATATTACGGAAGAAGCGGGTGACTATGTTGATTCAAATTATAATAACACGGCAGGTTGGCTGAAGGTGGCCTGGGCAGATAGTGATGGTGGTGACACACCAATTCAGAGTGGAGACAAGCTGTTCACGATCACCTTCAAGATTAGGGAAGAGGCAACCATAGAAGACAAGGCATTGACCGTTCAGACCGAAGACGTGCTGTATTTCTCTGTGACTACAGTAGATGGTATTGAAATGATTAAAACGTTGGTGCCTGGGAAAATAACGTTGCAGGGGCCGAGTCTTCCTGGCATTCCACAAAACCTGATTGCATCGGGTGGAGACAGCAAGGTGGATCTGAATTGGAATACAGTAACAGGAGCTACATACTATAACGTCTACCAATCGATGGACTCGAATTTCATCAACGAAGATGCAGTGGCGAAGGTATTTGACGGGACATACAGCGTGAACGGCCTTACTAACGGAACTACCTACTACTTTAAGGTCAAAGCGGGTAACAGGGTAGGCTTGAGTGAAGACTCGAATAAGGTGATGGTCACACCGATATCATCCGGCAGTAGCGGAGGGGGTACCGGAAATGGTGGCGGTAACAGTGGTAGCGGCAGTGGCTCTTCTTCACCAACGCCACCATCAGCTATAGTTACAACAACGGCGGCAGGGAGCGGAGCCGATATTCTGATCAATGGTAAGGCTGAGCGAGCGGGTATAATCACAACGATTGAGCGTGATAACCAGAAGATTACCACTCTAATTGTAGATCAGCAGAAATTGGAGGCTAGGCTGGCAACAGAAGGTCAAGGCGCTGTCATCACGATTCCGATCAGTGGCACATCGGAGGTAGTGATCGGTGAATTGAATGGTCAAATGGTGAAGAGTATGGTTAGCAAGGATGCTATTGTGGAGATTAGGACGGGACAGGCAATCTACAGAATTCCTGCAAAAGAAATCCGAATTAATTCCACTTTAAATCAGGCAGGATCTTCAGTTCATCTGGAAGATGTCAAGGTTCAGATCGAGATTGCCGTTCCGAAAAAAGATCAATTGAAGATGGTGGAGAACGCATTGGCAACAGCCAAACTATCGATGGTGGTTCCGCCACTGAATTTTACAATCCGAGTAGTTTATGGGGACAACGCGGAGGTCTTATCAAAATTTAATGCCTATGTACAACGTAATCTCTCCATCCCGGAAGGGGTAGATCGAACCAAGCTTACAACAGGCGTTGTGATTGATCCGGACGGAAGGGTTCGACATGTACCTACTAAAGTGATGAATATTGATGGGCAATATTATGCGCAAATCAATAGCTTAACCAATAGCATGTATGCTGTCGTATGGAACCCGGTTGAATTTGGCGATGTCACGACACACTGGTCCAAAGCGGCGGTGAATGACATGGGATCACGGTTAATTATCGAAGGGTTAGGCGGCGCAAACTTTAGCCCGGATCAGGAAGTTACCCGAGCCGAGTTCGCGGCAATCCTCGTACGTGGCCTGGGGCTTGTACAGGCGAAAGAGGAAGGAACAGTGCCGTTTACTGATGTTAATGGTTCGGACTGGCATCATTCAGCGATCAACACGGCCTATGTGTACCAGCTAATTGATGGTTATCAGGATGGTACGTTCCAGCCGACTGACAAGATTACGCGTGAACAGGCCATGGTGATCCTTACTAAAGCGATGATTCTTACCGGTCTGCACACTAATCCATCGGTAGTATCTTCGGCAGAAGTGCTATCTTCATTCAGGGATGCATCTCAAGTATCTCCATGGGCGCAAGCGGGTACTGCAGAAAGCGTGAAAGCTGGTGTAATTTCTGGCAGAAGCGAAGCAGCACTGTCACCCAAGGCGAACATGACTCGCGCTGAAGCAGCAACGATTATCCAAAGGCTTTTGCAAAAATCAGGTCTGATCGAGTAATATTCTGTTTCTGAAGTAAAGGTTTGAGTTGACGTTTTCATTCGTCTGTTTGTACTATAATAAGTGTATACGTAGCTTGAGTTAATGAAGCCACCGGAAGGTTCCTACCTATTGCCGGTGGTTTTTCTTGATTGCGCATTTTACCTGAATGTCTTTCAAAACGCAAAAAAATGAGTTACATTAACCTTATTCGAATCATGGCTGAATTAAAGTCGTGTATAATGGATAAGGTTTCTTAAGGTAAACCTCAAGTATAAGGGGGCGATGTGAAGCATGTCAGAACAACAACCGATTATCCGCTTCGAAGCGGTGACTCAGCAATACGATCAGGATGAAGCCGTATTGAAGGCGGTCAGCTTTGAGATTGAGCGGGGTAAATTTTATACGCTTCTTGGCCCATCGGGCTGCGGGAAAACAACGATATTGCGGCTGATTGCCGGCTTTGCGGAGCCGACACAGGGCAGTATTTATTTTAACGGTGCGCTTATCAACCGGGTGCCTGCCCACCAGCGGCAGGTGAATACCGTATTTCAGGATTACGCGTTATTTCCACATTTGAATGTATTTGAGAACGTGGCTTTTGGTTTGCGGATCAAAAAGATGAAAACGGCTGAAATTCGCAGCAAAGTGTTGGAAGCCCTCAAATTCGTCAATCTATCCGGTTATGAAAACCGTGAAATCGGCGAAATGTCCGGCGGACAACGACAACGTGTTGCGATTGCACGAGCCATTGTGAACGAGCCTGAAATTCTGCTGCTGGACGAGCCGCTCTCGGCACTCGATCTGAAGCTGCGGACCGAAATGCAGTATGAGCTGCGGGAGCTGCAACAGCGACTGGGCATCACGTTTATCTTTGTTACGCATGATCAGGAAGAGGCCTTGGCGATGTCGGACGAGATATTTGTCCTGAATGGCGGTGTGATTCAACAGAGTGGTACACCGAATGATATCTATGATGAACCGATTAACCGTTTTGTGGCAGACTTTATTGGGGAATCGAACATTGTATCGGGCAAAATGAAGCAGGACTTTGTGGTGGAATTCGCTGGCGCACAGCACGAGTGTGTCGATCAGGGTCTCCAGCGGGACGAGCCGGTAGAGATTGTCATTCGCCCAGAGGATCTGGAGATTACAACCGAAGACCAAGGCAAGCTCAAGGTTAATGTGGACTCCCAGTTATTCCGCGGGGTGCATTACGAGATATCCACGTACGACGATGCGGGCAATGAGTGGCTTGTTCATTCAACCAAGAAAGCCGTTGTCGGCGCGCGGATTGGACTGTATTTTGACCCGGAAGCTGTACACGTCATGCGCTTTAACGAGACCGAGGAAGAGTTCGACAAACGACTCGAAGCCTACCAAGAGGCCGCTCATGCAGACTAAGGCCAGCACACGCAATGCGTATCTGATTCCATATGTATTATGGATGGTGTTGTTTGTTGTGGCGCCGGTTCTGCTGGTCATCTATTATTCATTCTTCGATGTAGAGGGCAACTTTACGTTTGGCAACTACGCCCGGTTCTTCACACCGGTGTACTTACAGATGACGCTCAGTTCGTTCTGGTATGCATTTCTGATTACGGCGTTCTCGCTGCTAATCTCCTACCCGACAGCGTATATGCTGACCCGGACGAAGCACAAGCAGCTATGGTTGCTGCTGATCATTCTGCCAAGCTGGATCAATCTCTTGTTAAAAGCGTACGCCTTCATCGGCCTGTTCGGAACGTACGGCCTGACCAACTCTCTACTTGAAGTCGTGGGTATTGGTACACAGCAGATTTTGTTCACCGACTTCAGCTTTATCTTTGTCTCGGTGTACATCTTCATTCCATTCATGATTCTGCCGATCTTCAATGCGTTGGAAGAGATGAATCCATCGTTAATCTACGCGGCGCGGGATCTGGGGGCCTCGTCGTGGCTGACTTTCCGCCGGGTTATCTTTCCACTGACCATTAGTGGAGTAAAATCAGGCTGTCAGGCTGTATTTATTCCTGCGCTGTCTCTGTTCATGATTACCCGCCTCATTGCGGGGAACCGTGTAATTACGCTGGGAACAGCGATTGAACAGCATTTTCTCGTCACCCAGGACTGGGGGATGGGTTCAACGATTGCCGTCTTTTTGATTATTGCGATGGCGATTATTATGTTCCTGACTGGATCAGGCAAGAAGGAGGTGCGTAATGGGAAGAAACGGAAAGCTGTCTAACGTCTACCTAGCCGTTGTATTCGCCATACTGTACGCACCGATTGCGTACCTGATCTTCTATTCCTTCAATAGTGGCGGCCATATGCGCAGCTTCGAAGGATTCACGCTCGAATGGTACAGAGAGGTGTTCGCCGATACACGGCTGCTCATCATCGTGCTGAATACATTTATCATTGCGCTGCTGTCATCAGCGATCTCGACAATCCTTGGTGTTGCAGGAGCACTGGCAATCTACCATGTGCGTCGCAAACGGACCAAAAATACGTTGTTGTCACTCAATAACGTGCTCATCGTGAGTCCCGATGTCATCATTGGTGCATCATTCCTGATTCTGTTCACCATGATTGGCATCAAACTGGGCTTCATTTCGGTCCTGCTGTCTCATATCGCATTCAGTGTACCGATCGTTGTAATCATGGTACTGCCAAAGCTGCAGGAAATGAGCCCAACACTGATGGATGCAGCGCGCGATCTGGGCGCTGGTTCATGGCAGATTCTGACGCGCGTGGTGTTGCCATACGTGAAACCGGGTATTTTTGCTGGATTCTTCATGGCATTGACGTACTCGCTCGATGATTTTGCAGTAACATTCTTCGTCACGGGTAATGGGTACTCTACACTCTCTGTAGAAATATACTCCAGAGCAAGGCAGGGTGTATCGTTGTCAATCAACGCGCTATCAACCCTCTTGTTCCTGCTCACGGTGCTGCTGGTAGTCGGATATTACTTCATTAACCGCCGTGCAACACGGATACCACCCGGAGGAAAGGGGCTGCGTCCATGAAGCAACTGGTACGGACATTTGCAATTGTTTTTGTGGCCGCCTTTGCCTTAATGATTCTGGCTTCGTATCTGAACAAGAGTCAGGGGTATTCTGGCGGCAACACGCTGACCATCTATAACTGGGGCGATTATATCGACCCGGATCTGCTTAAGGAGTTTGAAGACGAGACCGGCATTAAGGTCATCTATCAGACGTTTGACTCCAATGAAGCAATGTTGACCAAGATCGAGCAGGGGGGCACCACGTTTGATGTGGCGATTCCTTCCGAATATGCGATTAGCAAAATGAAAGAAGAAGACCTGCTCGTTCCACTCGATCATAGCAAATTAACTCATCTGGACAACATTGATCCGCGATTCATGGACTTGTCCTTTGATGAAGGCAACAAGTACTCTATCCCTTATTTCTGGGGAACGGTGGGGGTTGTGTACAATCCCGAACTGGTGGATGGGTTGACGTTTGATAGCTGGAATGACCTGTGGGACACACGTCTGAAAAATCAAATCTTGCTCCTTGACGGTGCACGTGAAGTCATTGGTATGGGGCTCAACAGTCTCGGCTATTCCCTGAACGATACCAACGAAGACCATCTGCAAGAAGCACTGAAGAAGCTGTCGACATTGACACCGAACGTCAGAGCAATTGTCGGAGACGAGATCAAGATGCTGCTCGCGAATGAGGAAGCAGCGGTTGGACTCGTGTGGTCCGGGGATGCATCCGAGATTATGGATGAGAACGAAAAGTTGGATTACATGGTGCCTGAAGAAGGCTCAAACCTCTGGTTCGATAACATGGTTATTCCGAAGACGGCAAGTAATATTGAAGGGGCACACCAGTTTATCAACTTCATGCTGGACCCGGATCATGCCGCTCGCAATGCGGAATATGTAGGTTATTCCACTCCGAATTCGGAGGCACTTAAGTTACTGCCAGAGGACATCTCCGAGGATGAACGCTTCTATCCAGACGAGACACTGACAGGTAAGCTGGAGGTCTACGATAATCTGGGTAAAAAAATGCTCTCGCATTATAACGACCTGTTCCTGGAGTTTAAAATGCACAGTAAATAACCACCAATAACGTGTGCACAGTTCGTTAGATTTGCAAAAAAGACAAAAAGGGTTGCTGCTCGTCATTTCACTTGAATGACGAGCAGCAACCCTTTTCTATTACTTACTTCAAAGCAATAGCGCTTGAAGTGCCATATAAGATGAACATTTAAGATCACACGTTAACGGAGCGGGCAGAAATAAGCTATAGAAGCGGAGCGTTCGCCTTTATCACCGGATTTTCCCATTGTAAAAGGGGAATAAAAAAAATCCGGGGATAACAGCGATCGAAAGATTATTCTGCACGCGGAGTGGCTCAGTGTGACCCCGCATCCTATTCATCTTATATGAATGACACTACATGCGCTTTTTGCGACCCACCATGATCCAAGCCCCACCCATAATCAGCACAATCGCCACAAACGGTTGGATAAAGCTCAAGCTGCTCAGCATCGTACCAATCGACATCACGGCGAAGAACAGCAATGATATCACCGTCAGAATGTTGATGGGGATCAGCAACCATTTGTTCCGACCACCGAACCAATACAATTCAAACAAACCAACAGCAACAGCCAGAATGAAGCCCGGCCACATCGTACCCCAGTTGTTAAACAGCATCGCGATCTGACACACAATACCAACGGTGAGCAGCAACCCACCGGGAACCAGCAGTCCAACCCCTCTGCCAATCATGGAGAAGTACAGCCAGTGGAAGAACAGTCCGAGTGGAATCACGAATAACGTGGGCCAGAAGGTCGCAAAGATCGTACCCGGACCGAGTGAACCTCCCTGGTTTAGAATCAGGTACACGCCCAGCAAAATGAGAACAGGCGCAAGGATCGTACGTTTAGCCATAATATCTCTCCTTCTTAATAAAACATCAATTTCCGAACGGTTGTATGTAGAACCATTACTTTCGTTATTCACAGCATACCATGAACTGGAAAAGTCTATCCTCCGTCTTTGGAGTTAAAGTGAACCTAGACCAAAGTCTAGGTTCGAAAGATGCTCAGCTGTTTTTTCGTGCAGACAATCCGTGCCAAACGGTGGTGAACAAGTTACACAGAACAATGTGATTTAGACTTGCATGTTGCAAGACAGAATTATCATTGCTTTCGTAGCAGATGCTCCCAGTTTGTAGGGAATCCCAAAAGGGATATATCAACTATAGTGTAAGCTTCGATTAATGAGGATAGCTCAGTCACCCAACTATCCCAGATTGTTCTATCCTTTATCAGGTACTTCGCATTGTAGATAGCTCCAAAAAGAAAGGCTTTGTCTAAGCCTAATAATTCATCATTTCGTGTGTATCTTATGGTAACAGGGATTCTATAATTAAAAAGTCTGCTGTAGTGAGCACATCTATTCCTAAAAACAGTTAAGACGTGGAACCAGTTCTCGAGTTCCCTATAACTTATGTTTCGAGAAGGGTAGTATTCTCGATCAATAGATTTCTTGTCAGACGTTTTTAAATTTTTATAGAGTGAGGACATCATAGAAATTGTACTGACTTCAAAGGCTGCCCAGATAGGATATCTATCTTGGTAATTCTCTCTATGATGAGCAATAAGCACTTCTTTGTGCTGTTTTTGAATGCATTTTCGCAAATCCTCCATAAAGCGTTGGTGAAATTGAATTTTAGAAAAATTAGCGGCATTCGTATATCCAAGAGCACCATACTTGTGGGCGAGCTTGTATGAAATTTGTGATCTTAAGGCAATCTCGATGTACTCGACAATCTTCATAAAGTGATTTCTAAGGGCTGCATCAAACAAATAATGCTTATACACTTTGTTGAAAGTCGTTCCTTCAATGTAGTTGTCCGAAGTATCCTGTTTAAAAGTTAAGGCATATGCAGTAAACCTGTAATAATGAATGCGTTTCAGGATTGTAATCGCTTCTACTTCATTTTCAATTGTCATTTTTCGGTTTCTAAACTTTTCGAGCTGTTCTTCATATGTAGTAGGCGCTTTCATTTCGCGTAGCTGAATCTCATCTGGCAAGGAAAATACCCCCATAACGCAAAAATGTCTCGCCCTGTTCCACATGCATAAGCAGAGGTGCGGGCGAGATCTGTTATTAATAATATACGATTCGTTGACTGTTTAGTCAACAGTTAAACTTAAATTGAGCAACTACTGAATGGTAAAGCTGAGTCATCAAAAGAGAAGCTCGTTATTTCACCACGTCCGAATGTTTCTTGCCCCAGCTGTTCACGCCGTCATCCTCAATAATGGAGATGGCTGCGTCGGCGATGTCGGGATCGGTCATCAACTTCTCCTGAATACGGAACTTGATGTCATCTGCATCGGCAAGGCTGAGTCCTTTGGTCAGTTCAATCAGACCTTCCACATGATAATAGCGGCCTTCCTGGATGATACGCATCATCTGAATATCGGCAACGTGCGTGTCTGCGAGAATGGTTTGGGACACTTTGTCCTCAATATCCTGCGGAGCCGCAACACCGATCAATCCGATCATATTATCGTAACCGACACGGAAAGCTACAGCGATCATCAGACATCCAATAATCGTCGTCACAATGCCATCAAGCAATGCAAAATTGGTCAAGGCAATGACCACGACAGAGATCAGTGCAAGCAGGGCACCAAGTACAGCGACAACATCTTCGTAGAATACGAGACGTGTTGGTGGTGCAGCACGGCCTACATTCTTGATGGCAGCAGGTACCAGGGCAAATCCGGTGGCTTTGGGTGCGCGTGCTTCTTTGAGAATTTCCTTCATGGCTTTGATCAGAATGGCCCCGTCGATCAGAATGTTCAAGATGAGCACACCAATGTTAATCCAGAGCCCACCGGAATGACCGGCAGGATGTTGGAGCAGGTGAATCCCCTCATGAATCGTCTCATAGGCCATAATTGTCACGACAATAACGGCGATCATGCAGAAAATGTTAATGACCCGTCCGAATCCGGTCGGGAAGCGGCGTGTAGGTTTTTTCTCGGACAACACACTTCCGACAAATACAAACCCTTGGTTAATAGCATCAGCGAGTGAATGCATCGCCGAAGCGAACATGGCACCACTGCCACTGAATAGGAAGGCTCCCCCTTTGCACACAGCAAGTACAGCATTACCTGCCATCGCTACGGCGGAGGATGTGTTTCCTTTTTTGACGAGAGACATAAAGCTCTCAGACTTCGGTTGTTCAGCCACTTCGTATGTTCCTCCCAGATCAATGTATTAGGTGTAGAAAAGGCAGTCTTATCTATACAGCATGTGCATTTCCACTAAATGTTATTATAACCGCTTTGACATATCCCAGCATTATGCAAAAAAGGTCATATCACCATGTGCAACTCAGTACTCGATAGCCTCCAAGGCACGTAAATTCCGATTGGACTGTTCCAATAGTTCGGTAAACGTCCCAGCGACATAATATACAAAATCCGGATCATGTACGTACATAATAATCTGTCCAACCGTTCCTTGCTCTGTCGGATCAAAGTCGAACATCAGATACAGTGAGCCACCTCCAAGCATGCCAAACGTGATCCATTTCTTTTGAAAAAGGTAGGGTTTGATTCGGGGATCAAGCTCACGGATCTCTTCCTCGGTATAATAATCATCCAGGCGGTTCTCCACCAGCGTGGACTGTTCCTTTTGAATCTTTTCCAGGGATAACAGGTAAAATGGCTCGGATTCTCGTCCTTCCTCAAGGCTTGGATACAAGACGTGAAAGCCATAACCACTCCCATTTTTACATTTATAGAATGCACGAAAATCAGCAGGTAATCGAATACCATGTTCACGCTCGAATGCGTCAAGCTGCTCATCCGTCACGCCATCAAACTCGCGATATGCCTCTAAGAGCTCTCGGTTTTCCTCATCTTGTACCTTTTCCTCTAGCAAAACATCCAGTTCATCCATCAATTCAGATATACGTTGTTCCGGCATCTAAATCCCCTCCGTATGAGCTATTCAAATAATAGGGTGAGTGATATGCGAGCGGTCTGTGCCTGATTTCACCTCATATTATAGTTATAATCCGGAAAAGCACACAAGAAACCGGAGTCCTTGCTTTCATACTACAATGGTCTCATTATTCAAAGGTGGTTGTTGCATATCAGCACACCTGTCTCCATTCCAATCGATTATGTACAACCATCATGAAAGTCACTCCTAACAACAAATAAGCGTGGGTTACAGGGGTGATCCCTGTAACCCACGCTACATTTTTTATCTACTATATAAGTAGTACTAATCTTTTACACGAAAACGTAGAGGGCAGAAATAACCTGAAGAAGCGAAGTGTTCGCCTAAAAGCTTTCTGCAAGAAAGCTACATCGGAAGCATAAGCTTATCCCCAGATTTTCACCTTTATATAAAGTAAATAAAAAAATTTGGGGATAACAGCGATCGGAAGGTTGTTCTGTCATCGGAGTAGCGAGTGTAAATACTTTAGTTCGTTTTATATAGTTCTCTTTAATCAAACTTCCAGCAGGACAGACTAAGGTTGCCATACTGATAGGCTTTGAACAGGAGCGATGCTCGCTTGTTCTGATCTCCCGCACCCATGGCGAGCAACAGCGGTACAAAATGCTCCGGCGTAGGCACGGCAGCTTGAGCTGAAGGTGCCAACTTGTCGAAGGCGAAGAGAGACTCCGTATCCCAGCTCACCAGCTTGTCATGCAGCCAGTTATCAAACTCTGATGCCCACGGGTCAACACCGTTACTTTCCCAGTTCAATCGACGTAGATTGTGGACGGTTCCACCGCTGCCAATGACGAGAATGTCTTGCTCACGCAAGGAAGCGAGTGCTTGTCCAACCTGATATTGCTGCTCACCTGTCAGATATCGATTCACGGACAAGGCAATTACGGGAATATCCGCATCTGGATAGAGCAGGCGTAGAACAACCCAAGCGCCGTGATCCAGGCCACGAACATCATCCGTTTGTACCGGAATCCCAGCTCCCGCGAATAGACGCTCCACCTCGGCTGTAGTCTCTGCATGTCCTTGAGCGGGGTATTTAATCTGGTACAATTCAGGCTGGAAACCGCCAAAATCATAGATGGTTTCGTAATTGGCTACCGAGGATACAAGCTGAGTTGTGGATTCCCAGTGAGCAGAGAACAATACAATTGCTTTGGGTTTCGGCAGTTCTTGTCCGAGTTTCTGTAGAAATTCGGTGTACACATTCTCCTCCAGTGCCAGTGATGGGGCACCGTGAGCAATAAACAGGGATGGCATCATTATGAATTCAGTCCTTTCGAGTCTTCGTTAATCAGGTTCGCATCCGTCCGAAGCCAATGTTGGAATTGTTGATATAGATCAGGGGTCACCTGGTGCCCACCGTTGTATGGTACATATGTGACGTGAGTGGTATGTTGACGGAAGAAATCGGCGTTATCTTCGCCCAGTTGGAGCGGGAATAGATGGTCCTGATCTCCATGTGAGATGAACACAGACAGCTCCGAATCGGGTTGCAGCTTGTACTCGTCTTTCACAAATTGCGGGATGTATCCACTCATGGCTACGATGCCTTTAATTGCATCTCCCATGATCAGCGATAGGGTCATCGCCATAATGGCGCCTTGGCTGAATCCGGCGATATAACGCCGCGTGGGATCAATCGCATATTTGGCGGACAGATCAACAATTAGCTGTTGCAGTCCCAACACGGAGGCATCATACAATTCACGGATAGGGTTGCCAATGCTTTTGATCTGAAAATAAGCATAACCACTACCCTGAACGATAGGTCCACGGATGGCGACGATAATAAAATCCGACTGAAGGGGCTCCATCAAACGAAGCATATCTTGCTCATCTGATCCCATACCATGTAAGGCGAAGATTACGGGATAACGCTGATCTGAATTGTAATGGGACGGTAATCGGACTTCATGTATATAAGGAGAATTCATTGAAAACACCACCTGATGAGGATTGAGTTAATATATCGCTTTGATGATAAAGTTCACTAATATGAAATAAATATTCTTATTTATGAACAAAATTTATCATGGTTTCATTGTAGGGTCAATACTTTTTTTGTATGATGAATATATGTTCTTTATAAGAAACCTTGAATGGATTTAAAAGAAGTGTCGTTGCGCGTGGTTCATATCTTATTCCCGAGGACGTGATCAGGATGTTAAAGCGTATCGTGCCTATTCTGAGAATATTTGATGAAAATAAAGCTAGAGAGTTTTACCTTGAATACCTGGGTTTCCAATTGGATTGGGAACATCGATTTGAGCAAGATATGCCCTTATACATGCAGGTTTCGCTCGATTCCATCGTGATTCATCTGTCCGAACATCATGGAGATTGTACACCTGGAGCTGCCTTGCGCGTGGAAACAGATAACTTGGATGCATTCCATGGTGCACTTCGTCAGAAAGAGTACAAACATGCGAGACCCGGTATCGAAGAGACACCGTGGAATTCAAGAGAAATGACCGTGACGGATCCGTTTGGCAACCGGATTATATTTGTTGAGGCAAGCGCCGAATAAATAACCTGAAGAAGTTACGCGTACGACTGGTGTCTTATATAGATCAATAGAAGGGAGGGACGCGATATGGATATTGGTTTGGCTATTCGTACGATCCGCAAACAGAAACAGATTACGATCATGCAGATGTGCGAGGGAACGGGGTTGTCCAAAGGTTTTATCAGCAACGTGGAAAATAACAAAACGTCACCTTCCATTGCTACGCTTGAAAGTATTGCGGATTATCTGGAAGTTCCACTTCCCTATTTGCTGCTGACACCGGAGCAACGGATGAACGTGGTGCGTAAGAACGAGCGCAAGGAAACGACGGCTGGAAGTGGACAGATTAAAGTGCAGCAGCTTACCGCTAAAGGTGCAATGCGCATGTCCATTGTGGAGTTACCGCCAGGCGCATCGACCGGGGTTAGCAAACATGCCGGGGAGGAAAGTCATCTGGTGTTGCAGGGCAAGATTCGTGCGGAGCAATGCGAAGATGTGGAAATTCTTGAAGCGGGGGATTCGTTTACCTGGAATGCAGTTGTGCCCCATGAAGTGACCAACATCGGTGAGGAACCTGCGGTGGTGCTCATCGCTGTGTCCAAAGAATTGGGTTTGGATCATTTATAGAATAAAAAAAGGACGGCTCCCAAGTCATGAACATGCAAACCTGCATACATGTACAATGGGAAACGTCCTTTTATATTTCTAACGAACAATAGGGTGCGAGAAGTTCGTTAGAAAAGACAGAGGGAGACTCTGCCTATTGCGGATTGGTCGTCCAGATGCCTGCTGTTTTAACAAAGACACGGTCGGACAGCTTGAGCGTTGCGAGTGCAAGTTCTGCTACATCTTCCGCTTGCATCATGCGATCTTCGTCGCCAATTTTCAGTCCGGCATTGGTCGCAAGCTCCGTATTGACTGTGCTTGGTGTCAGTGCTGTTACACGAATGTTGGACTTGCGCACTTCCTGCATCAGGGATTCGGTCATGCCGAGTAGCGCAAACTTGGATGCGCAGTAAGCTGAACCTGTAGCGAATCCGCGCTCACCTGCAGTGGAAGCAATATTGATAATACTGCCGCTACTTTCCTTGATCATGCTCGGAAGGACAGCGCGTGTAACGTAATATGTACCCATAACGTTAACATGCAGGATGCGCTCCCACTCTTCCGGCTCCATCTCCATGAACGTCCCGAACTTTCCGATCCCCGCATTATTGATAAGGATATCCACCGCACCGAGTTCCATCTCGATGGCTGCTACAGCGGCTTCCGCCTGCGTGCGATCCGAGATATCTGCTACAGCACTGGTTACTTTCACACCGTATTCTTGACTCAGAGACTGTTGCAGAGCCTGAAGATCGGAAGCGGTACGTGCAATAAGCCCGAGGTGTACACCTTCTTTGGCAAGTGCTTCAGCGATCGCACGGCCGATACCTTTACCGGCACCTGTGATGATAGCTGTTTTATTTTTAAGTTCCATGTGGGTAATTCCTCCTTAGAAATGGACTAGGGCGTGTCTAAAATCTGCACTTCAGCGAGTTTTGAGACACGTCCTAGCATTCAATTATACTATTATTACCCACAGTTCGGAAATTGGCTTCATCACTATTTGGTAATCTCGATGCTGCCAGAAGAAGTACGGGCCTTGATCACTTCCCGGCTTACCATTGGCGATTCAGGTACATCTACACTTCCGGAAGTAGCCTTAGCATCATAGATTCCGTCAAAATCAGGTGCAGCTTGAATGAAAATATCTCCTGATGTTCCAGACGCATTAATTGGGGCGGAATGGGACTGTTCAATATGAATGCTACCCGAGGTGAATTGAACATCGGCCGCACCATTCAATTCAGTGATCTCAATATCTCCTGATTTAATTTCACTGTTTACTTGACCGACTATCTGATCAGCAGTGAAGCTTCCGGATGTCTGTTTCACGGTCATGTCTCCATTAATCATGGAAGCGTTAATGTCACCCGAAGTTAGAGCCAATTCAATATTGGGCGCCTTGATGTTTTCCAGACGAATGGAACCTGAGGTGTTGTTCAGCTCAAGCTGATTGGCATTCAGACCTGTCAGATCCCAGTCACTTGAAGATGAATCCAGCTTAACCTCATTTAACTGGTGTCCTTCAGGCAGGGCAACCGTTATTGTGGAGTCTTGATCATTCCAATACAGGGTAAAGAATTGCAATCGTTGACGTTCTGTCTGAGACAGTTGGAATGTGCCGTTGGATAAGGTGGCTTGTTCGAAGCTTTTGACTACGGCAGGGTCCCATTTGCCATCCACTTCGATATAACCATTCGAATCCGGGCTTACGACAAATTCAATATCCGCACTGAAATTAGCATTCATGATCATGTTCTGCAATTCATCCGCTTTGAAATCCCATCGTTTGGAGTAATGCTCCCGTTCATCTCCGAACTGAACCCCATAGATGGATGTCCCAAGCAAACCTATTCCGATACATATCACGGCCAAAGCAAGCCATTTCTTGGTACTCATGCAGAAACATCCCCTTTCATCGTGTTTTTATTCCATCTAATATATTGAAGAGTGACGATTTTAAAGGCTTTAAAAACGTACTTGGATGCAATGGCAAAACAAATGCCGACACCGAATGCGCCAATTGCAACGAAGATCTCTGCTTTATCGAGTTGGCTCAGGAATACGAAATCCACAACCGCTGCCACAGGAGCCAACACCAGCAAGGAAAGGCTGGCAATAACAAGCCATACCGACCACATCATGAGACCAAGAGGGATACCAAGGATCAAATTCAGGAACAACAGGCCTATGGCTGTGAAGAAGTTGCGAGTGGCTCTGGTGCTGTTTCTGGGAGATCGCATGTCGCGATACGTCGGTGCATAGAACGCATCCGAACCCGGGGTATGCACGTCATATCGATCACCGAGTGCTTCCTTGGCGATCTCTTCCGGCTGTCCGAGTTCCCGAGCGATCTCTTCTTCCAGTCTGCCTTCTCGTAGTCCAAGCTCGAAATGTTGATCATAGTCCGAGAGTAATTCCGCCCGTTCCTGCGGGTCCATCGGCCGTAGATGAACTTCCATGGCCTGCATAAATTGTTGTCTATTCATTAGGAGTTCCTTCCTCAATCAGATTTGCGACATTGCGCACAAAATCATTCCACTCTGTAGTTAGTGCCGTCATGTAGGCGCGACCTGTATCGGACAGTCGGTAATACTTACGTGGCGGTCCTTCAGTTGATTCTTGCAGGTAGGTAGTGCAGTAACCGTCATTCACAAGTCGGCGAAGCAAGGGATACAGTGCACCTTCAGCAACTTCGATATGTTTGGAGACCGCCTGAGCCAGTTCGTAGCCATAACGATCCTGACGGTTAATCAATACCAGGACGCACAGCTCCAATACTCCTTTTTTGAACTGGATGTTCACATTCACACAGGTTCCTCCTCAGTAGCTTCATTTATCGCTAGTGTATATTGTTCAGTAGTAGTGGAATCATCATAGCATTCAGTACTATTTAATGCAAGGTAGTGATTTTAAAATAGTTCCTTATCACGATTGATAGATAATCTATTCGTTTGATGCTGATGAGGAGCTGAAGCCGTCTGTATAACTATAATTCAGCATACGCAAAAACCGGATCGGTTACTTCCGTCTGGAGGCGGATTCCGATCCGGTCTGAGAGATGAACTTTTGGTTCTGCGGTTTACAGATTAATCGCTACACGTCGGTTACTCTTGTGCGTCGAGAACTTTAAGGTCTTCCACAGCAGGGCCCTCAATGACATGGCCTGCATAATCGAAGCGGGAACCATGACATGGACAATCCCATGACCGCTCGCCTTCGTTCCATTCCACTTCGCACCCCAGATGGGTGCACGTTGTATCCACCAGAAACAGTTTGCCACTGGTGTCCTTGTAGGCGCCAGCCCGTTTACCATTATGACGAACGACAGCTCCTTCATCTTCGCCAATATCACTCACCTTTTTGTGCACAATGCCTACTTTACCGGAGATTAATTCCTTGGCTACATTCACATTTTCCACGATAAAATGTTTCATGCCAGGATCGGTTTTGAATCTAGCTGGATCGAATATAGCAGCATGTGGATTATCACGTCCAGTAATGCGATCCGCGAGAAGATGACCTGCCATCGTGCCAGTCGTCATCCCCCATTTGGCAAACCCGGTCGCCACATAGACACGTTCATGTCTTCCGGTAATTGGTCCAATGTAAGGCACCTTGTCAATGGAGATCAGATCCTGAGCTGACCAGCGATATGGAATGTTGCGAATGCCAAATGTCTCCGCTGCGAACTGCTCCAGGCGTTCATAGTGACCGAAGGTGCAGATGCCTTGTCCGGTTTTGTGATTTTCGCCGCCGAAGAGAATAAGTTCTTTTCCGTCATGTAAGACGGTACGCAGGGAGCGGTACGGTGTATCGTCAGAGATGTACATGCCACCCGCATACGATTTCTCCGGCTCGACTAATACGGCGTAGGATCGTTCCGCGTGTAACCGCGTGAAATAGAATCCGGGATCATAGACGGGAAAATGAGAAGCCACGACAACGTGTTCCGCTGTTACGGATGGGCCATCTCCATAAGTTCTGACATGCAGTGAAGCATCTTCCTCTACATCCGTAACTGTTGTATGCTCGTAGATTTGCACCCCGTGTTTCACAGCAGAATCGAGCAAGTAGTGCAGGTAGGCCAGCGGATCAAAACGTGCCTGACCCGGCATGCGAATACCTGCCCTTGCGGGAACTGGAATAGGGAGTGGATCTACCCATTCACCAGGAATATTGAGTTTGCCATAGGCGGTCAGCTCGATTTCCAGTTTTTTAATGTTTTCCTCTGACTGAATGTAGACGTAGGCATCTTCTTCTGCCCACTGGCAATCAATCTGCTTTTCCTTCACCAAATTACGCATCCACTTGGCTGCTTCAGCATTGCCTTCATAGTACATCCGGGCCTGCTCTTGTCCAAAGTGATGCATAATTTCATCAAATATGACGCCGTGCTGTGCAGATACTTTGGCTGTGGTATGTCCGGTCGTGCCATCCAGTACTTTTCCAGCCTCCAGCACGACCACACGCATACCCGTCTGTGCGAGCAGATATGCTGTAGTAATCCCGGCAATACCAGCACCGATAATCGCTACATCGGCAGTGATATCTTCGGTCAGTTTTGGATAGGCATCGAATTCATGCGTCGCACGCCACAGTGATTCCGGGACCGGGGGCAAACCCGTCTTGGGCTGCTGATTGTCGCTCATTTGTCTTCCTCCTTGATCATCTTCAATCGGTTGATTGGCTTGTCGTTCAGCGCACGTCGATGTACTCTTATTCATGATTGCCAGACTATGGCAGGAAAAAACGGTGCTGTTCAGATTTTGCAGGGGAGATGTTCACAATTTCCTGCGCAGAACCTCTATTTTTTTTGCTAAACATGCTATATGATAGGATTATCGAAACCGTTTTAGGTTTAAGGATAAAAACGAAGTTACACAGCAATAAATGCTTATTATAAAAGGATTAATTTATCCATCGGAAGAACGAATTCATCCGAATTAACCCCCGTTTTTTATTCAGATATGTATTCGCTATCATTTAATTAACTACCGATAACCAAAGGAGATTCCATATGACGACCAACCAAACGAAATATCCGTTTCAAGATACAGCAGTAGAGTTAGACACCCGTGTGAAGGACCTTGTATCCCGCCTGACTGAGGATGAAAAAATTGAATCCATGCTGCAATATCAGCCAGCAGTAGAACGCTTGGGTGTGCCTGCATACAAACACGGAACAGAAGCGGCACACGGTCTGGCCTGGCTTGGCGAAGCAACATCCTTCCCACAACCGGTGGGGTTGGCTTGCACATGGGATGCGGATCTGATGAAGGAGATCGGTTCCGTACTCGGAGACGAGGCACGTGTATTTTATAAACGAAATCCGGCAGTGAACGGTCTTACGCTGTGGGCACCTACAGTGGATATGGAACGTGACCCGCGCTGGGGACGGAATGAAGAGGCGTATGGTGAAGACCCGGAACTGACAGCCGAGCTGACAACAGCATTGGTCAAAGGAATTCAGGGCGACCATCCGAAGTATTACAAAGCGGTCGCTACCTTGAAGCATTTCCTCGCCAATAATAACGAAGTGGATCGCGGAAGTGGTTCGTCCAGCATTGATCCGCGCAACATGCGTGAATATTATCTGAAAGCGTTCGAGAAGCCGTTCAAAGAAGGCGGCGCACAGTCCATGATGACTGCGTACAACTCCATTAATGGTACGCCAGCGTTGCTGCATCCTTTTGTGAACGAGATTGTCAAAGACGAATGGGGCATGGATGGTTTCGTTGTCAGTGATGCAGGCGATGTAATGGGTATTAAGAACGATCATAAATACTATGATTCCCATACACCAGGTACGGTAGAGTCTGTTAAAGCCGGAATTGACAGCATCACCGATGATGCTGATCTCTCCAAACAGGCACTGCGTGAAGGATTGGAACAAGGTACACTCACGATGGATGACATCGACAAGGCGTTGTTCAATACGTTCCGTGTGCGTTTCCGTCTGGGCGAGTTCGATCCGGAAGAAGGCAACCCGTACGCTGCTATCGGTGAAGAGTCCATGATGACGGAGAAAGCAAAAGAACTGTCGCTCAGAGCTGCCAGAGAACAAGTAGTGTTGCTCAAAAACGACAAAGGCACGCTCCCGTTGGACAAAACAAAAGCTGGTAAAGTGGCTGTAATTGGTCAATTAGGCGGAACCGTCTATCGTGACTGGTATGCAGGCACCATGCCGTATAACGTATCCCCGCTTGAGGCGATCCGTGGCAAAGTAGGCAACGACAAAGTGGCGTTCAAGGATGGAAATGATCGCATTACGTTAACTTCTGTAGCCAATGGGAAGAAGATTGGACTGGCAGATGGTGAGAAATCACCTGTTATTGCTTCCGGAGAAGCAGAGACGTTTATGGTGTCCGACTGGGGCTTCGGAAGTTATACCTTGCAGGCGGAAAGCAACGGAAAATATCTGACCACAGATGAAGAGACCGTAACGGCTTCTGCAGATGAAGTGTACGGCTGGTTTGTGAAGGAAGTATTCCACCTGTTGCCACAACAGGACGGAAGTGTAGGTCTGACCACATGGAATGGCAAAACGGTGACTGCACCTAATGGTGGAAACGATGCATTCGCAGTGTCCGAAGAACTGAAGTCTTTCGGTGCTACAGAGACATTCAAGCAGGATGTCGTTGTAAATGGACTTGAGGAAGCGGTAGCAGCGGCCAAGGCTGCGGAAACGGCGATTGTCTTTGTCGGTAATAATCCGCTTGTCAATGGTAAAGAAGAGATTGACCGTCCAAGTCTGGATCTCGCTGAATCCCAGCAACGTTTGGTTGAGGCGGTCTATGCCGCGAACCCGAACACGGTAGTTGTCATCGTGGGTAGTTATCCGTTCACATCCAACTGGGTTCAGGAGAACATCCCGGCGGTATTGTATACTTCACACGCAGGACAGGAACTGGGTAATGCAGTAGCTGACGTATTGTATGGCGACTATGCGCCAGCAGGCCGTTTGAACATGACATGGGTACAATCGGCAGATCAACTGACCGACATCAAAGATTACGATATTATTCAATCCGGTCGTACGTATCAATATTTTGAAGGCAATGTACTGTATCCGTTTGGACATGGTCTGACGTATGCAACGTTTAAATACAGTAATTTGGAACTTAGCCCAGCTCAACTGGGTACAGAGGGCAACGTTACGGTAACTGTGGATGTGACTAATACCGGTTCAATCGCCAGTGACGAGGTTGTACAGTTGTATATTCGTGCATTTAAATCCCGGGTGAAACGTCCACTCAAAACGTTAAAAGGATTCCGTCGTCTTCATATCGAAGCCGGAGCTACAGTGAAAGTTACCTTCACCTTGCCTGTGCAGGAACTGGCGATCTGGGATGTAACTCGTGATCGTTATGTCGTGGAAAGTGGAACTTACTCCATCATGGTTGCCAAGTCATCCTCCGATGTTCAACTGGTTGCAGACCTGACGGTAGATGGAGAGACGATCCCTGCTCGTAATCTGGGCGTAGCTACCCGTGCCGAGAATTATGATGCTTATCTGGGTGTTGACCTGGATGAGAGCAAAGAGGGCGGAAGTGCTGTCCGCGTAATTGGAGAGCAAGGATGGATTACCTTTAAGGATGCTGATCTGGGTAGTGGGGCAGCAGCAATTGAAGCTCGTGTCTCCGCAGAACAAGCAGGTGCTGTGTTGGAAGTGCGACTTGGTTCACCGGAGGGTACGCTCGCAGGACGTGTGGAACTTGCGCAAGGTGAAGCCCAGCAGTGGTCTACCGTTAAGGCAGAACTCACGGGTGCATCAGGTGCACAGGATGTATACATTGTGCTGTCCGCAGGTGTACGTATCAGTCACTTCGAGATTCGTTAAGTCAAATAGCTAATGAAAAAGCCTCCGAATACATTCGGAGGCTTAGTTTGTTGTTTAATGACCATTTTGCATAAATCCCCTGAGCGGTAGGAATTGAATTATGCAAATTTCTATGATATGAACCGCGTTTGTTTCATTAAACTTATCCTTATTTTCCGTCAAACGAAATCATTTTTTGTACAAATTGCTTCAATTGCTTGTTGGTTTCATTCAACTGCTCAATTGTGCTCATAAAATTGTTTACGAGTTCAGCCTGCTCTTGGGAGCTTGCGGTGATCTCACCAAGTTCATTCTCCATGCCCTGAATGGATTGTCGAACCGAGAGAAGGGAATCTTCAATACGGGCCGTTGCTTCTTTGGTATCCACAGACAGTTTGCGAATTTCTTTGGCGACAACGCCGAAACCTGCACCGGCTTCACCTACACGAGCAGCTTCAATAGCTGCATTCAAGCCGAGCAGATTGGTTTGTTCGGAGATTTCACGAATGAAGCTGGCGACCTGAGTTACATTACCTGATTTCTGTACGGCTTGTTTGGAGTTGTTCCGGATCTCTTCGGTTGTGGCACTGAGCTCCTCGGAGTGTGCAGCTACATGCTGTACACTGTCAATTAACTGGTTGGTCAGATTTTCGGTAGCATCCATGAGCTGTTGCAGCTGATCCTGGTCATCCATACTGTAGAGCAGATTAAACAGGGCGATGACTTCACCTTGTTCATTTTTAATGGGAATAAATGCTACGTCAAAAGGAACACCGAATATATCCTTGGAGTAGTGATCGAATCGTTTGACTGTACCGCCGTTCAGATCTGCAAAATTTCGATTTCCATCTAACAAAGGGTCTCCGGGTTGATACTTCAGTTGTTTTAACGATTCACCTGCCGAGAAATACAGGAATTTCTCGTGATCAATAACGGACAGGGTCACATCCTGACGGATGGTGTCTCGAAAGAAAGGCATACATGTAATTAATGCTTGAACAATATCCATATAAAAGGTTAATCCTCCCTGGCTACCTTATGTAAACGGTTAAATTTTAAATGCTGAATTACTAACTACCTATATAATATATCGTCATGCAATAGAGAAGAAAGTAGAGAGAATGGATAAAACTTATTTCTTTCAAGAAGGCAGCTATACGCCAAAAAGACACGAGTCCGCGGGGACCCGTGCCTTGCTAATTAGTGAGGGGTAATAAAATCAATGTTTACAGCATACTGAGCTGCATCGTAACGACCTTCTGAGTGGCTAGTGTTGCACTGACATCAATTAAACGCTGATTTCGACTGCCGCGGAAGGGAAGGGAGACATCACGTTCCGTTTCAACATATCTCCCGTCGATAATAACATCGCACAACTGGGCAAGCTCCGCCCTCGCAGAATCGGTAATCAGCTCTTCATATTCGAATCCCGTATAGGCCCATACCGTCATATCAGGACGTGCAGCCCGAAGCTGCTGAACCCAGGACGTACATTCTGCTGCCGAGAAAAAGGGATCACCACCACACAACGTAACACCATCCAGCAACGGATGGTTCGTCACTTCATACAGAATCTGCTGCTGCCGCTCTTCTGTAAAGGGCTCACCCGCTCGAAAGCTCCATGAATCCGGACTGAAGCAGCCCGGACAGGCGTGACGGCATCCGCTGATGAACAACACGGCACGCAGGCCTGTCCCTTCATTCACCGACTCCGGGATGTATCCATACAGATTCACCGGTGCTTCACCCGATCCCGTACTTCGGCCTGTTTCGCAGCATTGAAGCGTACTTTGTAATCTCCGGTCAGATAGCCAGTTACGCGGCGTAACCGCTGGAAGTGCACATGGTCCTCATGGACTTCACAACCTGGGCATACATCCCCGATGACCCCTTCATAACCACATGCAGGGCAGCGATCAATCGGATGATTAATAGAGAAATAACCGATATCTTGTGCCAGTGCATACTGTACGATCCGCAGGAAAGCTGCGGTGTTGGCTCGAACGTTTCCGTCAAGCTCCACATAGGAGATTGCACCCGCATTACATAACGTGTGGAACGGGGCCTCCACTTCAATCTTCCGATAAGCTGGAAGAGTGTGATAGACCGGGATATGGAATGAATTCGTATAATACTCACGATCATTAACTCCAGGAATGAGGCCATAACGCTCTCTGTCAATCTTCGTGAATTTGCCGGACAACCCTTCAGCAGGTGTGGCAAACAGGGTGATATTCAGGTTATGCTGCTCGCTCATCCGGTCACAGAACTCTCTCATGGTCCGAATAATATTCAGCGCTTCCCGATGCACATGAGGGTCCTGGCCATGATGGCGTCCATAGAGAGCTGTCATACATTCAGCGAGACCGATAAACCCAAGGGATAACGTGCCGTGTTTCAGCAGATCGGCAACAGGTTCATTCGGAGCGAGCTGCTCTCCACCTTCCCATACACCCTCCCGCATCATGAAGTCGGATGCCTTGGCAGGTTGCACAGTTTGGATGCGGTAGCGATGCAACAGGCCGTCAGCGGCATTATGCATCACGGATTCCAGAGCGGTGTAGAAGCCTGCCCGATCGGCAACGGCTCTGCTGCCTTGGCAGATACCAAACCGGATGCCGAGCTTGACCAGGTTAATCGTATTGAAGGACAGATTGCCCTTACCACTTTGACGATTGCGCCCAAAGCGGTCAGCCAGTGTACGTGTGCGGCATCCCATGGTGGCGATGATTGTATCCGGATCCTCCGGATGATAATAGGGCAAGTTGAAGGAGGCATCCACATTGACAAAGTTGGGATACATCCGCCGTGATGAACAGGTGACTGCCAGACGGAACAAGTCATAGTTCGGCTCGCCTTGAGCCTGATTAATCCCCTGTTTGCATTGGAAAATATGTTGAGGGAAGACAGGAGTCTCGCCGTTGCCCAGACCACGGATGGTCGCTTCCAGCAATGAGCGTGATACCAGGCGTCCTTCCGCTGATGTGCATAATCCATAGTTCAGTGAAGTAAACGGAATCTGACCACCTGCCCGACTGCTCATCGTATTCAGGTTATGAATCAGCGATTCAGCAGCTTGTCCTGTCTCAAGTTCAGTCTCTTCATAGGCGAAGGCATACGCCTGTGGACACTGATTCTTCGCTTCAATGCTGTCCAGATGAAGCTGTTCATCCTCAAGCAGGATATTCTCACCAAAGAGGCGTTGTCCTTTACGGTAATGTTTGCGGAAAGACCGCAGTACATACGGAGCCAGATCCCAGTCAATCTTATTGGCTGATACGCCACCATATTGACTGTTCTGCTGGGATTGGAAGATGATCGCAACTAGAGCCATGGCAGACATGATCGTCTGAGGTGTGCGCACCGATCCGTTGCCTGTGTTGAAACCCGCAGCGAGGAGACGGTCAAACGGGATAAAGATACAGTTGGTCGTTCCGAGTGCATACTGGTCCAGATCGTGTACATACAGATCCCCGTTCTCCACAGCTTGAGCAAGCTCTTCCGGCAACACATGACGCAGAGCATGCCACTTGGCGGTCTCCGAACCGAGCCTGCTCATCTTGCCGCTGAAGGAGTCTCCATTCAGATTGGCATTTTCCCTCAGCGTATCGGCGTCTTCAGCGCCAATAATTCGTCTTCCCAGGTCGGATAATAGATCGGATGCCGGTGGAGTGGCATACTCAAGCATGTTCATGTAAGGTTCCTCCTAAAATGATTTTGGATATCATTCAATTTCCGTGTAACACTATATGTAGATTCGTATTATCCATTTATAAACTATATGTGGGTTTTTGGGTGTGATAATGATCACACTGCTTACTGGGCACAGTGGACTTTCCGTTTATTGTTACGGGTTAAAGGTTCCCAAAGTCTGAGCGAAAGCGTATAATTTCTAGTTATCCTGCAAGTAAATATCCGAAGTCGGACAAGATGGGTTTTGATCAATCTGAAAAGGAGATTTGACATGACTTTTCGGTTATTAAACCATCCGTTTAAGACCTGCCTTTGTCCAAAAATGGGCTATGGGCAGGGAGTATGATTCTCTTATACTTCTACGGTGTTAATCATATAAGTATAGATTGTGACAGCTATTCGGATTTTTGATGACCCCTGTACGTAATTAAACATTCTGATATACAGATTTGAAAGTGCAGCTAAGATAAGAGGGGTGAATCATGGGAACGGCAGAAGGCATTACGAGAGGCTTCTATGAAGATATAAAGGAAGCTGCGGCCCATATCGTAGACGTATTAAGCGGTATATTGAAGGTCAATACCATCTTCGTTGCCACGAATGACGGGGTAACGAATGTCATTTTGGAGGCTTTTAATCGTGCGGAAGAGTTAATCGTTAAAGGCAGTGTCCTTCCATTTACGGATTCATATTGCAGCCTGGTATTGAGAGATAAAGGTAGCGTTCTTACCATCCAGGATACATGTGAACATCCGATGACACGATCTATGGACGTCACAAGCGGGCTCGGAAATCGTTTCTTCGTGGGCGTACCCATTATGCGAAGATCCGGCGAAACATTCGGTACCATCTGTTTGATGGATAATCCGGATTACGTGATTAGTGAACCCGACATGAAGACACTGAATGCGATGGCTGTCTTCCTGGGTTATGTTGTCGATCTGGAGAGCACGTTACATGTACAGGAGCGGAAACTGAGTGATTCGGAACAGATGCAAGAGCAGCTCCAGGCAGAGAAGGAACGGGCCGAGTCCGAGGCCATGACCAAAACGCAGATGCTAAAACTGATGAGTCATGAGATTCGTAATCCCCTGAACGGCATTCTGGGACTGACAGATCTGATGCGCACTCCGGATATGTCCGAGGAGCAGTCGGAGTATGTGAATATGATTGAGACGAGCGGCAATATCCTGCTCTCCTTGCTGAATAATATGATGAATTTCAATATTAATGAGGCAGGAAAAACCGTTATACATGACGATCCGTTCGATCTGGTCGGTACCATCGAGAACACCGTCTATCTCTATGCGGGGATTGCGGCGGGCAAAAACATTGAGTTGGGATTAAATCTCGAACTGAATGTGTCGCAAGTGTTCGTTGGTGATGAGGTCAAGATTGGACAACTGCTTGCGCATGTCATTCAATATGCTATGGATTCAACGCGTGAAGGCTCGGTTCTGATCACGGCAGTGGTGAACGGAGATGAAACCGAGGAGACCGGTACACTTCTGCTCAAGGTGAAGTACACGGGCCAGATGTTATCGGATATCCAAAAACTGATCGGAAGCAATCTGGGTCTGGCTGTAAGTCAGAACCTTGCCATTCTCATGCATGGCCGTATTCAGGTGGATCGTGTGATGGAGAATGAGACGGAATTCCAGATTAGCCTTCCATTACGCAGATATTGGGAGTTGCCGCAGCTTGCAAGTGTCCAGCAGCGGTTAAGAGGCCGAAAGGTATTGCTTGCCAAAGATCCTGACATTCTGCAAGGCGTTTCTTCCCTGATGCGCAGATGGGAGATGGATGTGCATATGACCTCCGGTTCGACGGTAGCGCATGACTGGATCAAGGAAGGCTTCAAGCCGGATGTGGCCGTTGTGGATATGGGATTACTGGAAGGCGGCGCAGTCGATTTTGTACATGAACTGAAGCAACGTACGGACAATCTGCCCGTCATTGTACTGGTTCCCTATGGCATGCACATCGACCTGCATGATGCGGAAACCTTTGATGCTGTTCTGACGAAGCCGGTCAGACAGGCGGATCTGTTGAACGCATTGAGTATTACTATGCCTTAAACGAGCAGACAGTCGAATATGAATTTCTTAATTTGGCGTACCTATTGTAGGTGCGCTTCTTTGGGTTTTCCATTTTCTGAGCCCAAGCCCTTTTATTCCGAGCTGGTTACGTTACAATAGAGTGTGAACTTCATCTTTATAACCAACAGAGGAGGATGCACATTGGATTATCGTAGATTAGGTGGAAGCGGACTGAAAGTGAGCGAGATCAGCCTGGGAAGCTGGCTGACGTACGGAGGGTATGTGGAACGTGAAAATGCGGTGAAATCAATTGAAACTGCATTCGATGAAGGCATTAACTTTTTTGATACAGCCAATGTATACGAACGGGGTGCAGCAGAAGAACTGCTAGGGCAGACGCTCAAAGCGTACTCCCGTGACTCCTATGTACTTGCAACCAAAGTATTTGGCAAAATGGGTGATGGTCCGAATGACCAGGGCCTGTCTCGCAAACATATCAAGGAGCAATGTGAAGCCAGCTTGAAGCGCTTAGGCGTTGAATATGTGGATATCTATTATTGCCATCGTTATCATACAGAAACACCGATTGAAGAAACACTTCGCGCGCTCGATGATCTGGTGCGCCAGGGCAAAGTGTTGTATGTTGGCGTCAGCCAGTGGACTGCGGCTCAGATGGAAGCTGCGTTGGGTACAGCAGACCGTCTGCTCCTGGATCATATCGTGGTCAATCAGCCAGTGTACAACATGTTCGACCGATATATTGAAAATGAGATTATTCCGCTGGGTGAGCGTAAAGGTATCGGACAAGTCGTATACTCCCCTCTTGCTCAAGGTCTATTGACCGGGAAATATACGTCCGTTTCCGATATTCCGGAGAACAGCCGTGCTGCCAAACTGGGCTGGGACGAAGGGAAAATCAATGCGGATCGCATCGGGAAAGTTCGTCAACTGATTGAAGTGGCGGACAAGCTGGATCTGAAGGTTGGCCAATTGGCCCTGGCCTGGATCCTGCGCCAGAACAATGTATCCAGTGCACTTGTAGGGGCGAGTCGTCCCGAGCAGGTAAAAGAGAATGCGGCTGCATCTGGCGTGAAGCTGGATGCTGCCATTATCGAGGAAATTGAGGGCATCCTTGCTTAATCTCCTGTCAGCACACAAGCTCGGATGATATAAAATAATCCATAAGCAAAGGGATGTCCCGTACGCCAGAATGGCGAACGAGACATCCCTTTTTGTGAAGTGGAACATGATTAGGTGATAACAGGCTTTAAAGCGTAAGAGACAGAGAACGAAGTGGTAAGGCACACACGCGGTTGCGCCCTGTGTTCTTGGCTTCATATAAAGCACGGTCGGCTTGTTCGAAGAAGTCGTTATCGTCATGATCATCGCAATGATCCGGATACACAGCTACACCAATGGAAATGGTTAGACGTATCGTGTGCCCGTCAGGCAGGGCAAATTGATATCTCTCTACCCCTTGGCGGATCGATTCAGCGATAGCCATGGCCTGACGTTGTCCACAATCGAGCAAGAGAATGGCGAATTCTTCACCACCGTTTCGTGACACGATATCGGTGGAACGCGCATGTTCAACGAGCAGTTGTCCGAGTTGCTTCAGAACCGCATCACCGGCGGAATGACCGAAGGTGTCGTTTACTTTTTTGAATCGGTCAATGTCGATGGCCAGCAAGGACAGCTTTTGTTGGTACTCCCGCGCATGCTGAAGCTCCGATTGAAGTGATTTTTCGAACTGTCGTCTATTGCTCAGGTTGGTAAGATGGTCGGTAGATGCTCTTCTCTCCAAAAGAAATAACATTTCATTCGATTTATTAATAAATTCTGCGATGAAATAGATAAAGATCCCACCGACAAAGGAAATGGTCATCTGTAACGGATATACCTTCATTAATGAATTCATGCTGTCCGTGTTCAGCATAAGGACGATAAATATCAACGTTATGCCCAGCAGATTCATCGTAATGATTTTGGTCAGTCTGGACCAGGAAGCATAGGCGAAATATACACCGGATAGTCCGATCAGCGTCATGACAAATCCTGCATCAATGGCAGAGGAAGATATGCCAAACATCAGAATACGAAGGATGGAGATAACGAGTCCCGTAATGACCGAAGCCAGTCCTCCCAGATATACCGCTGCGGTGACGATGGCCAGATGCCGTAGATCTACAATCGTACTCTCGTTCAGAGGGAAGGAATAGTTCATGAGTACTGTGCCGTATATGCCGAATAATAAGCCGCCGATCAACTGAACACGTAACGAGGGAAAAGGCAATCGGATACTATAGAACTTGGCGATAATTCCGGACACATACATAAACGTAATCATGATACAGATATTAATGAAAAAAGTGCTAAACAACCGACATTCCCCCTTTTTACGCACATCTCTACATTTTATCTGAAAAATGATGCTGTAGCGAACCATATTATCCCAAATTATTGAGGGGATTGCTGGGAAATACGTTTTTAATTCCATATCCGGGTTGTTGGCGTGGATATTGACTTCAATATACAATGAGATTTATACTTAATCTAAATCAAAATTCATTCCTTCTTTTAAGGGAAAACTATAGTAAGCAGAAGATCAGCGTCTGATTTCATATAAAATGCATCAATAATAAAGGAGAAATGGTTGTGAGAACTTTAAATCTGACGATACAACGGCAAGCGGTATATGATGTGGTGCGCCATTCAGAGGATCACCCGACAGCTGCTGATGTCATGAATCGACTCGTAGAACAAGGATATAATCTGGCCTATGGTACGGTATATAACTCTCTTCGTTATCTGACGGACAAAGAATTGATCCGGGAGCTTAAGCTCGGGGAGACAGCAAGCCGGTACGATGCCCGCATGGATGATCATCAGCACATTATGTGTGAAGTGTGCGGCAAAGTGGACGAGGTGATGACTGAAGTTCCTCCACAATGGATGAAACAGGTAGCTGAAGAAACCGGATATGCACTCGACCATGCTCATGTGGTCTTTGGAGGTGTCTGCGGGGAATGCAGAAACAAACGGATCAAGTAAAAATAAAGCTGCCTGGCCGTCGTTTACCCCTGCGGGTTAAACCCGCCTTGTCTGATTCAGCACCTCTTGTGGACAATTGTCCTGTTACACGGCGTGTTATTCTAATTAGCCCGATGCCAGGGCAGGTACATGAACTGGTAAAGGCCTTGACGGATAGCTGCTTCGATGTGCTGGTCTTTCATCGCTGGGAACCGGATCTGCATGAGCGTCTTGTCTTCGATCTGTTGATCTATGATCTGTCTGTTGCCGGAACCATCGATGCATTCGCTGGGATCAGCAGCCGATTGAACCGTGAGGCAGAACATACAACGCCTTGTCTGTATCTGGTCGGTGAGAAGATGATCGGCAGCGCGAGTGGACCGATGCTTCAGGAGGAATTGCTGGTGTGGCCTGCACGTCCGCAGGAAGCTCTGTACCGGGTGCAGCGTATGATTGGCAATAGTCCTGCTCTGCCCAAACGTGGATTTTTACCTGAGGAAGGGCAACGTATCGGATTCAAGGATCTGTGGCTCGATCGTGAACGCATGAGTGTACAGCGCGATAATAACCGCATTCACTTGACCAAGACCGAATATGATCTGTTGCTCAAGCTGATCGATGCCAAAGGTGCAGTCATTTCCCGTGAGGAGATGCTCAGCGATATTTGGGAGACAGACTTTACAGGCGGAAGTAATGTGGTCGATGTTCATATCAAAAGCTTGCGCAAAAAATTGGGCGATAACGCGTCTTCGCCGCAATATATCGTAACAGTAAGAGGAGTGGGCTACCGCCTGGCGGATTAGTCCGCTTTTTTTTTGCTTAGTTTTATCGTTCACTTCATCCTTTTTCGGGTACTATCTATTAGATAGGCAGATCAGAATTATTCCCTTAAAAACATATTCATGCTTCATTCATGAAGTGTGTAAGAACCTCATCTTAAACTCATGTGAACCTCATGCAAGAGCAGAGTGGGACATGTTAGAATCAATTTAACAGTTAGATCAAGTCTAAATGTATATTTAATTCAACGCCGAATATGATTTTAATAGTAGATATATAGCATCCGTGAAACCCATTAGAGGAGGACGACATGATGACAGAACGTATGACAACCAATCAGGGCGCACCCGTAGGTGACAATCAGAACTCCCGTACAGCAGGCAGAAGAGGGCCGACACTGCTTGAAGACTACCATCTCATTGAGAAAATTGCCCACTTTGACCGTGAGCGTATTCCAGAACGGGTGGTACATGCAAGAGGAGCAGGTGCTCATGGTGTATTCACACTGGAGCAGAGCATGAAGGCGTATACAACAGCAGATTTCCTGCAAGATCCGGGTACGGAGACAGATGTGCTGGTTCGTTTCTCAACCGTTATTCACGGTACGGGATCACCAGAGACTGCACGAGATCCACGTGGATTTGCCGTTAAATTCTACACACGGGAAGGCAACTATGATCTCGTCGGCAACCATCTGCCAGTGTTCTTCATTCGTGATGCCATGAAGTTCCCCGACATGGTTCACTCCCTGAAGCCAGCTCCGGATACGAATATTCAGGAACCGGCGCGATATTGGGACTTTATGACCCTCTCACCGGAATCAACGCATATGATGACCTGGTTGTTCTCTGATCTGGGCACACCGGCGAGTTATCGGGAGATGGATGGATTCGGCGTACATGCTTTCAAATGGATTAATGCACAGGGGCAGGTTCACTATGTAAAATATAAGTGGGAGTCTGCACAAGGGGTTCGAGGTTTCTCTCGTCAGGAAGTTGCCGAAGTTCAGGGACAGGACTTTAATCATGCTACCCGGGACCTGCATGAACATATCAAGAACGGGCAATACCCGCAGTGGAAGCTTCAGGTACAGCTATTGAAGCCTGAACAGATGGATGATTTTGCTTTTGATCCGCTCGACCCAACCAAAACGTGGCCTGAAGATGTATTGCCATTCCATACGGTGGGCACTATGACCCTGAATCGGAATCCGCAGAATTTCTTTGCTGAAGTGGAGCAGGCGGCCTTCTCTCCTAGTGCGCTTGTACCTGGAATTGAGCCTTCCGAGGACAAATTGCTGCAAGGACGCTTATTCTCTTATCCGGATACACAGCGTCACCGGCTTGGTACGAACTATTTGCAAATTCCGGTGAATTGCCCGTACGCACCTGTTCGTAATCATCAGCGTGATGGACTCATGAATGTGAATCAGGACCCATCTCCGGTGAACTATGAACCCAACAGTTCCGGAAACAGCCCACAGGAAGATCCGGCATACCGGGACAGTCAGGTTCCGTTGCAAGGGCACGTTACACGCGAGAAAATTGAGAAAACCGATGATTACACGCAGGCAGGGGAGCTTTTCCGTTCATTTACCCCTGTAGAGCAGCAGCATCTGTTGGATAACCTGATCAATGACCTCAAGGGTGTATCTGTAGATATTCAAATGCGTGCCCTCTGTCACTTCTTCCGGGCGGATGGACAGCTTGGCGGACGTTTGGCTCATGGACTTGGTGTGGATATTTCTGCACATATGCCTTCACAGGATGGAAAATAAAACGCAGTATGACCCTGTTCGCACAACATAATATTGACTGATATTCGGTGAAGACCGGGCAGAACCGTGAAATTGCGGAACTCCCCGGTTCTTTCGCTTTTTTTCTGAAATGGAAAACAAATTTACAAATCATTTACATAAAATAGCTGACATAGAGGTTGACTTCTCATTTGATGGCACTACAATGGGTAGTGTGAGGGGTGTCAGAAAATGAGAATACACAATTTCAAAGTGGGTGAGCGTGGGCTCAACCGATTTTTCGGTCCGCTGGAGGCCAAGATCATGGACATTTTATGGGCTCGTCCTGGCAGTAGCATTCGTGAAGTGCAGACCGCACTTGAACAAGACAAAGACGTCAATTTTAATACAGTCATGACCGTGATGAATCGGCTCGTAGACAAAGGACTGCTTGGCAAGTCTCAGAAGGGCAGAACATCTTTGTACCAACCGGTACAGAGCAAGGAGGAGTTTATGAACGACCAATCCAAGGAACTGTCACATGAGTTGGTGGATGAATTCGGAGCTCTGGCATTGAATCATATGCTGGATGCGCTGGATGAAGCAGATGCGGGTCTGATTGAACGCCTGGAACAGAAGATCAAACAGTGGAAAAAGGATAGCGATTAAGATGTGGAAGGCCCGCTCGAAGTTGTTGTTTACCGTCGGGTTTGGCATTCCGTTACTCGTGTTCATGCAGATGTTCATGTACGCGATGTACAAAATTTTTGGCTGGGATATCCCGTTTAATCTGCTCTGGCTCTGCAATCATTGGATGAGTCGTCTGGGCTGGTTATCCGTTGGGCATTTCCTGCTGGCACTGGTCTTGCTGACATTTGCCGGAACAGGCTGGTTGCTAACGGTTCGTATGATGAAAACGAGAGCAGCTGTGCGTAAACTCCGCTCCATGGAGGTTCGTGCATTATCCCGCGAGATGGAGTCCAGGTATCACCATCTCGGACAGCCTGGATTCATTGTGGTGGACAAGCCATCGCCGGTTGCATTCACAATTGGTCTATGGAGACCTTGTATCGTACTCTCCACAGGACTTCTGACGATGCTGGATGCTGAAGAGGAGACCGCAGTTGTGTACCACGAAGTCCATCATCTGTGGCACCGTGACCCACTGAAGACGACGCTGTTATCGGTATTTGCAATCATGATGCCTTATATTCCCGTATTGAAGCATACTTCGAAACATTACAATATCGTGAGAGAGATTCTGGCGGACAATGAGGCCATCGAGCGTACAGGCAATGTGGCAGGCATTGGCAGTGCTTTGCTCAAGCTGCTCCGGGCTTGTCCTGAGCCTTGGGGAGCCAAAGAACTGACCGTTCAATCTTCATTTGCAGACACATCCGTAAATGTGCGGATTTCACGTCTGCTTGACCCGGAAAAGGACGTAACGCTGAGATTGCCACGCTATGCTGTTCTGATGTCGGCTACCGTTTTCCTGTTGCTGTCTATCTTGTTTGTTTGGTCCATTGGATAAATCAACTTGGCTAAATGTGAGGTTGAATATAATACTAGGGAGGAAGATGAACATGAATAACAAAAGTGTAGAGATAGGATTACTTTTCTCAAGGATTATGATCGGTTTGATCTTTGTATTGCACGGCTGGAGTAAATTTGAGGGTGGAATCAGCGGTACGGTAGGTTTCTTCGAAAGTATCGGTATTCCCGGATTCCTTGCATCGGTTGTAGCCATCATTGAGTTGGTGGGTGGAGCGGCGATGATTCTGGGCTTGGGAACACGCGTATTTGCTGCCCTGTTTGTCATCGTTATGGGTGGCGTTCTGCTTACAGCCAAAGTGGGTGAGCCGTTCATGAGTGGTACCGAGTTCGATTACCTGCTGCTGGCGGGTTCCTTGACACTGCTCTTCACAGGAAGCCGCTTCCTAGCCGTCGATCATATTTTCTCCAGACAGGGGAACGCTCGCCAGAATGTGAGTGCTTGAATCGACTAATCATCGCTTAAAAAAATATTGAATTGCAGGATGAATTCTGCAACGAGGCTCTCTATTGGCCAGGCCGGTTCGTGAAATGGATTTGCGAACCGGACTGATCGGTAGAGAGCTTTTTTCAAAATATAGGAAAGTATGTTTATTCACCATCCTTCTCTATTTTTCTTCGGAATGAAACACGCTGAGTCGCTAGAGGACGGCGACAGCCGTTTCACCTTGTTTGGACGTCATGCCTCTGTTTTGATACAATGAGAATAAGTATGTTACTAATAAAAAAATAGAAAATGAAGTTGAGTACATCAAATTAAGATGAGGAGGATGCATTTCATGATTAACGTCATTCCATCCGATGCCCGCTCCAGCTTCGATCGAGGCTGGCTTCGCGGCAGTCACAGCTTTTCCTTTGGAGAATACCAGGACCCGGAGAATACGGCGTTTGGACCGATGCGAGTAGCGAACGACGATGTGATTGCGCCTGGTCGCGGTTTTGGGGCTCACCCGCATAGTGACATGGAGATTGTATCCATCGTACTGAACGGCAAGTTGCGACATGAAGATAACCTGGGGAATGTAGCCGTTACAGGCTTTGGTGGTATTCAGCGAATGTCAGCAGGCAGTGGCATGATTCATACCGAGCATAATGCATCCGACACTGAAGAAGTACGTTTGCTTCAGCTCTGGTTCATGCCGCATACGAAAGGGTTGCAACCCTCCTATGAGACCACATCATTTGATCCGGCAGCACTGGCAGGAGCACTTGTGCCTATTGTATCGCCAGATGGGGGTCCAAGAGTTGCAACCATTCATCAGGATATGACGATCTTCCTTGGCCGATTGGCCAAAGACGAGACGTTAACTTTTAATCAGGATACGGGTCGCCGGATGTACATTTTCTCCATTGAAGGCAAGCTGGGATTGAATGGAGAGTACCTGTTGAATGAAGGAGACACGGCTCGTGTGGAACAGCGGGATTCAATCGAGCTGCAAGCAAACGAAGACACGTTCTATATGATCATTGATCTGCCGTAAATGGCTGATGGAGTGAACTCCAAGATGAAGGAGGATATACACTTATGGCGCAACAGGAATGGTTTATGGTTAAACATGCAGTAACTGGACGAGGACTCGCGAATAGCAAAACAGATGCGCTGTCCTATCGGTTCCAGCAGGAGGACACAGGTTTTATATTTACTGTTACTGGCCTGGACGAGCAGACTGTGGAACAGATTATGGAGCTTAGACAGGAACTGAACGTATTTCGTTTCGTTCAACGCAAGGATCAGCCCCTTTTGAAGCACTGGTACTACGTAGAGGGTGAGCGGGTAGAGTACGACAGGGAGCGTAACACGCTGAGCATTTATGCGAAGTCGGAGATTCGTTATGTCCCTGAAGATTATTTTGCCGATTAACTAGGACGTGTCTGAAATATAGGTTTAACAGGTTTTGGAATAGTTAAGGAGGTCTCTGTTAAATACAGAGGCCTTTTTGCTGTCTGCATTCAGAGGAATCATTCGTAATTTTGCAAAAAAGACCACATAATTCCCAGCTGTCTGGCACAAGCTACCTTGTATAAAAATAAGAACGGAGGGGCGGCATATGGCAGATAAAACATCTGGGAAAGACAAGTCCCGACAACCCGAACGAGAAGAAAAAAATCATATCCCTCTGGGACTGCCGTCCCCGCCTTTTATTCGGCAGCCGATCAGTACAATACATGAAACTCAGATTCAGGCGGTAAAGGAAATCTTCTCCGATTGTTCGGATGTGGTTTTCCGCAACGTTATGATTACGCCAGAAGTCAAAGGACTTCTGGTCTATATTGAAGGCATTGTGAACTCGGCCGATATCCAGGAGCATATGCTGCGTCCGATTATCCGAGGGCTGGTGCAGCAGCGAACAGATAAACCTGATGTTCCGCTGGATGATACAACCGTTGAGCTGACCCAAGTGAAGCGCGTTGAAACCTGGGCAGCTGCGACAGAAGGGGTACTGGCATCCTCGGCCCTTCTGGTGGTCGATGGCAGTAGCGAAGCCTGGATGTTCAATGTTAAAGGCGGCGTCAGACGTGGGGTGGAGGAACCGCAAACGGAGTCTGTGATTCGGGGACCACGGGAAGGATTCACCGAAACACTCCGTGTCAATACGGCTTTGTTGCGGTTCAAGCTGAAAACTCCCTCTCTCAAGATGGTGAGTATGACACTCGGTACAGAAACCAAGACAGATATCGTTCTGACTTATATGGAGGATATTGCTGATCCGAAGTTGATACGGGACGTGAAGAAACGCCTGGAAAAAATCAAGATTGACGGCATTCTGGAATCGGGTTATATCGAGGAGCTGATTGAAGATCACCCGTATTCTCCATTCCCGCAGATGCACTATTCCGAGCGTCCGGATACGGTAGCAGGTAACCTGTTGGAGGGGCGGTTTGCCATTATGATAGACGGCACTCCCTTTGCGCTGATTGCTCCAGTCACGATGTGGCAGATGCTTCAGGCCAGTGAGGATTACTATGAACGATTCTTCATCAGTAATCTGGTGCGCTGGATTCGCTTTTTATTCGTAGCTATTGCTCTATTTCTACCCGCTTTGTATATCTCGATCACGACATTTCATCAGGACATGTTACCCACCACGCTGATTCTCAGTATTGCCGGTGCACGGGAAGCGATCCCTTTCCCGGCTTTGGTGGAAGCTCTCATTATGGAGCTATCGTTTGAAGCCCTCCGGGAAGCCGGGGTCAGGTTACCGAAAACAGTGGGTCAGGCCGTCAGTATTCTCGGTGCACTCGTGATCGGACAGGCCGCAGTTCAAGCGGGGATTGTGTCGGCACCCATGGTTATTATTGTATCGATGACAGGTATAGCTTCCTTCACGATCCCACGGTTTAACTTTGCGATTACGGTGCGTTTGCTGCGATTTCCCATCATGTTGCTGGCAGGCATGCTCGGACTGTACGGCATTGTGATTGGTTTGGTCCTGATCTCGGTGCATCTGACACAGATGACTTCGTTTGGTGTGCCTTATCTGTCAGGTCTTAGCCCGTACAGTAAAACAGATACCAAGGATATTCTTATTCGTGTGCCGTGGTGGAAAATGATCAATCGTCCTTCTACAGTTCAGGATAACCAGAAACGGATGAATGAAAAGATCAATGGTTCGCCTGAAGCTGAGGAAGGATGGTGAACAGATGCAATTCATGTATAAGTACCGGGCAGTGATAGTGCTGTTGTTATGTACCACGTTTATTTCAGGTTGCTGGGATCGTAAGGAGATTAACGATGTTGCCTTTGTGATTGGCATAGCCGTCGATAAGGAGGGTGAAAATTACAGATCCAGTCTGCAGATTGCGCTTCCAGGTCAATCCGGTTCTTCCGGTAGTGAAGGAGGCGGAGGGGGTACCAGTGGGGATAAGTCATGGTTCATGTTGTCCAACACCGCAAAGACACTGCGGGGGACTTCACTTGAGGGTCAAAAAGCGCTATCTCGTAGGATTTATTATGCGCACCGCCGAACCATGCTCATTGGAGAGGATCTTGCCCGGGATGGCGTTGCCTCCATGCTCGATTTGTTTACACGGTACCCGCTTAACCGATTCTCAGCATTGCCAGTCGTTACCAAAGGTGAGGCATACGCCGTGATGGATACGGATGCACCAATAGAAAAATTCCCATCCGAGATGGTGAGAGAACTATGCTTTCTGAATATGCGGAATCCACGTTCACTCAAAACGTTTATAGATGCCATTCTTAGTGATGGCGTAGATCCCTTCCTGCCGGTCGCTTCGAAAGTGGACAATGTTCCGAAAGATTGGAAGGACGTCAAAACAAATATTAAGCTGGATGGATTGGCCGTGTTCAAGAAAGACAAACTGGTTGGCATGATAGACAAGGCCCCCGCCGATGCACTGATCCTCGCTATGGGGGAAGCTAATGCGCCGGAAGTTATGGTCAAGTCTCCACGCGGAGAAGGAGATATATTCATCAAGCTGAACGAGAACAACTCTTCACTGCACCCCAGTATCAAGAATGACAAGGTGACCGTGACCATTCAATTGTATGCCAAAGGCGTGGTTGTAGATAACGAATCCAACTACGGTGATCTGCGTGAGACAGAGATTCTGAAACTAAATGACGCGATCCACAAAAAAATAAAAGAGGATATCGTTGAAGGTGTTCGATTAATTCAAGGAAAATATCGTGCGGATATTCTCGGAATCGGTCGGTCTATTCATCAGCACTTGCCTAAAGAGTGGGACAAAATGAAGGATCGATGGGATGATATCTACCCTGATGTTGAGGTGAACGTTATCCCGCATGTCATTATTGAAAATGTAGGGGTAGTCAATAAACCGATCGGTGTCGTTGAGGAGGATATCATACATGATTAAACCACTTTTGTTCACCTATTTGGGGATGGTCATCATTGTTATTGTGATGGATTTCAGACATCTGAAGCAGGCGGCAGTTATTAATCGCTGGTTATCCTATGGTCTGATTGCATTGGGATTAGGCATTTGGTTATATATAACCCATTTGAGCAAAACCTTTTTTGTAGCGGTATGGATCAGCCATGTTATTCAGCGATTCTTACCGTTACCATAGATGCAGACTAAGGATGTTGCGGAGTACAGATTGAATGATAAATGATGGAAAGGAGGTATGGTATGAATCAGAGTGTGACTCATCGACAGATCGTGTTGCTCGTGCTGCTGCTCAGTATTACGGGTACATTGATTCAACCCCATGCACAGGCCATTTTTTATGCGGAACAGCACGCTTACCTCTCGTATGTGCCAGTCGTTCTGGTGATGATTGTATCGATGTGGATGATCAGCCGGGTTCAACGGAGATTTCCGAACCAGGATCTGTTTGAAGCGCTAGCTGACAGGTTCCCCTTGTTGGGAAGGCTCGCAGGCGTAATGTACATTCTGTTTTTTTTCTTTGTATTTGCAAGAGATATCCGATTAATTGGTGATTACGTCAGCATAACCTTGCTAGAGACGACACCGATTTCCATTGTAGTATTGTCACTCATGATTATGGCGGTATTTATCGTCAGAGGTGGACTTGGTTCATTGATCGGCATGTCAGAATTGTATGTTACCTTGTTCCTGCTGAACTCTGTAATTGTGCCTTTCATGCTGATTCAGCAGGTGAATATGGATAATCTGATGCCCTACTTTCATGTCGATCCGGTGGGTGTAGGCAAAGGGAGTTGGTACATATTTTCTTTTTATGGAGAGATGATCGCATTGCCTTTCGTCGTCAAGGGCAGTGATTTTCGCTTCAAGCCTGTGCTATGGGGGATAATTATCTCGGGATTGCTGATGATGCTGATTATGGTGGAAACCATCACGTCGATTGGTGTACCTATCGCCTCCAGACTGGTATACCCTTCTTATGAACTGGCAAGGCAGCTGCAAATCAGTGACTTTCTGGACCGGTTTGACCTAGCACTTGCAGCGGCAACTTTGCCTACCATGATTACGAAGATTGCATTTGATCTGTATTTTGTCTGTTGGGGATTGAAGCGAATGATCCCGAACGTATCGGGAAAGGTCATGACAGGTCCGGTCGCGCTGGTGGGTTTTGTCTGTGCCTTCTGGTTTTTCAGAAACGCAATTCAGCTCTATCGATTTACCCGGGAATGGACATGGATCGCCATTGTATTTGAAGTGCTGTTTCCTCTCGTGCTCTTTCTTTTCCTTCGCCCTCGCAAAAAGAAGACACAAGAATCGAAAGATTCCGTGAAGGACGTGGAGAAAGGACGGAAGGATTCTCACGGTGGAGAACTCCAGCCTTCCTGATGCATACCATCAAAAATCCTTATATATGAACGGGCAAAAAGAGGGGAAGTGCAGTTTCCCTTCGCAGAAGTACCCTGTATACTGTAGTCAGACTGATGAACATTCGGCTGAACTAACGGGGGGAACATGAATGGCTCAACATTTGGCAGGTGTGCGTGTAGCATTGACAGGACCACGAAAATCGAAAGAAATGTCCATACTGGTTGAAAAAATGGGTGGAATCCCGCTTGTGCGACCGGCACAGGGGACCGTATTCCTGGATGATCGGAGTATCAGGGATGGGCTGGTATCCTGGATCTCAGACCCGCCAGATTGGGCGGTATTAACGACGGGTATGGGATTGGATGCATTGTTTGAAATGGCTGAGGATATGGAAGTGGCGGGAAAATTACTGGATGTATTATCGGAATCCTCAATTGCGGCAAGGGGATACAAGACAGTGAATGCGCTCAAAAAGCGCAAGCTAACACCGCTGGTACGAGATGATGATGGCAGCACGGACGGGCTCATTCGAGAATTCACCCCACATGATCTCGCAGGGAAAAAGGTTATGTTGCAGCTTCATGGGGAGACCGCTCCCAAACTTGTAGCCTGGTTGGAAGAACAAGGAGCGATCGTTCGACAAGTGCTCCCTTATCGGCATGTACCTCCGGAAGCGGCAGAGCTGGAACAGCTTTTGAATGAGATTGTACAGCACGAGGTTGATGCTGTTGCCTTCACGAGCGGGCCTCAGGTCCGGTTCCTGACCGAATATGCGGCATCGCAGGACAAGCTTGAACCGATGCTTGCAGCCTTCAGACAAGGCGTAATCCCTGCCTCTGTAGGGAAAGTCACTGCAAACTCCATGCGTGAAGAAGGCATCGAGGCACTGGTCATTCCGGAGGAAGAGAAGATGGGCGCACTCATCGTTGAACTCGGACGTTACTTTGCAGCAGGGCGTGCGGCCAAGATTAGAGATTAGTGGCCTGCTTTTAGATCAGTTCGACAAAAAGCTTTTGGCGTCGCTTCATGAATAAAGAGTGTGCATTAAGCTTAACCGCATCGCAATATGATGCGGTTTTGTTTAGATTATAGAATGTATACGTTACAACTAAAATACGAATGTACATCCTTGATAGTGTTTCGATCAGAAGCTTTTCTTATCTCGAAGACAAGGTGGAAATGACGATGACCATTGTAGATCGTAACGCCAGGCCCCGACTTGGGCGGCGGGTTTCCAGAGGAGTTTGCAGCAGAAATCGCCGGTAACCAAGAGTTCTTGGAAGGACTTCGACTGGCAGCACAATCCAACATGCCTTTATTTGCCGAGTGTGGCGGTTACATGGTGCTTGGAGAAACGTTGACCGACCGAGAGGGCATTACTTTCGAGATGGCGGGCATTATCCCTGCACAGGTGCAGATGCAGAAGAAGCGCGCTGCGCTGGGCTATCGTGAAGCGAGTAGCGTTCAGGATTCTTTTTTGCTGAAAAAGGGTGAGGTGCTTCGGGGTCATGAATTTCATTATTCCACGATGACCTATCATGAAGAAACGATCCCTTATGCGTATGAGACCAAGGGGTTGCGTGGCTTGAAGCAAGAAGGGTATGCCGCAGGCAACATTGTGGCGGGGTATACATACGTTCATCTGGGCTCTTACCCGGCAGCGGCTCGAAGATGGGTGGAGCGTTGTCTAGCCTATCGGCAGGAGCGATATATGCAGGGATTATAGCAGCTATTTATAGCTCAAATAGATAGCTGAATTCAATAAGCAAAATGGCTCTAATCTCGCTTTTACCTCCTGCGACTTTGGTCGTGAAGTTGGCGATCCCCATTATCAATTAAAGGTTTTCAGATGGAAATGTGGAATGAGTTAAAGACAGAATCATTATGCGAGGGAGGGACTTCGTGATGAGAACCGTATGTGTAACTGGAGCTGCCCGGGGTTTGGGATTGGCTTTGACGGCACAGATGCTCAAGAGAGGTTATCTCGTGTATGCGGCGGGTCTGGACGTGGAAGATTCCGAGGGAATTCGTGTGCTTGCAGAAGGGTATCCAGACCATCTGCGCGCGATCGAATTGGATATCTCGGACGACCTGTCGGTAGCTCTGTTCACAGAGACATTGAAGCTGGATACGAATCATCTGGATATGCTGATCAATAATGCGGCTATACTAGGAAGTATTACGGATCATATCCGCGGGCCGTTGAATATGGCGGAGATGGCTGAAGTATTTAATGTAAATACGCTAGGTACACTGCGTGTGACTCATTCCCTGTTACCCCTCCTTCTTCAAGGACAGGTCAAGCTGATTGTTGATATCTCTTCCGAGGCTGGAAGTATAGAGCAATGCAGTCGGGATGGCTGGTATGCCTATTGTATGTCCAAAGCTGCTTTGAACATGCAGGCCCGTCTTGTGCACAATGGTCTGAAAGATGAAGGCGGACAAGTGATGCTTGTGCATCCTGGTTGGGTACAGAGTTATATGCGGGGAGAATTGGATGCTTCTGCGGATCTCACGCCCGAGCAATCTGCACAGCATATCGCAGTACTTATCGACCGCCATGAACAGTTTAAAGGAGATCAGCCCGCATATGTGGACTACAAGGGAGACTCGCTCCCCTGGTAGTTGGTTTAATACAGTGAGGTGAACAAGAAAGGAGATTGATTGAATGGATCATCGTAAAAAAGCGTTGCTACTTGGCGATTATACACATCCGGATTGGCACCCGCTTCAGGGGGTGGATGCGGAGATTAGCCGAATTTTCCATGATACTATGACCGTGCAGTGCAGTGAGAACCGGAATATGCTGCTGCAAGAAAATATAACCGGATTTGATGTGTGTATCTCATACATGGACGATTGGAAAGGTAAAGTCTCTCCACAGCAGACAGCAGGCTTGTTGTCCTATGTGAGTAATGGAGGTGGACTGGTCATTATACATAACGGGATCTCGCTCCAAAATCGTTATGAACTCAAACAGATGATCGGTGCCAAGTTCCTGCATCATCCGGCTTATGCACAACTTGAATTCAACGTAACCGCGGAAAGCCATCCAGTGACGGAGGGCATTACCGGGTTTACGATGGAGGAAGAAGCATATCAGTTCGAGTTCGGTTCTTTTTCCGAAACGAAGGTATTGCTGGAATATCAATCTGAAGAAGGACCGAAGCCTGCAGTATGGGCACATCGATATGGTGTTGGACGCATTGTTTATCTTATGCCGGGTCACCATGTGCCGTCTTTTGCGCACGAAATGTACCGTAAATTACTCTTGCAAGCAGGCAAATGGGCTGCTCGTTACGTCTGATTGGACGGATATTTTTGCATGCGGAGTATAAGGGGTATAATATAGAGATCAACGAAGAGGAGGATGACAAAAATGAGCGATTTGTTCAAAAAGGCGATCTCGTTAGGGCTTGGTCTTACTGTCGTAAGCAAAGAAAAAATTGAGAAAACCGTGGATGATTTGGTCAAGCGCGGGGAACTTGCGCCTGGTGAATCCAAAGCGTTGGTTGAACGCCTGTTGGAACGGGGCGATGAAGAGCAAGGACAGCTCAAGCGGGTGATTCAGGAACAGGTTAAACGAGTGCTTCAGGAAGCTGGTGTAGCATCAGAAAGTGATGTAACCAGTCTGGAACAGCGCGTTGCCGTCCTGGAGAAAAAACTTGCCGAACTGGGCCACTCACCACAGCTTCAACCTGATGAATCCCCGGCTCCACTTGAAGTTCCTCCTCCTCTCAAAGGAAACGAGATCGAGTAGATGGCAGTGCGAATCAAACATGTCGGCAGATACCGTGAAATTGCCATGGCGCTAGTGCGTCATGGCTTCGGTTATATGGTCGAGGAGTTGGGCTTGTTCCAGCTGCTGGCTCTGCCCAGACGGTGGATGTCGCGTGAAGCACACACCACCAAAACGTTGAGTGAACGCATCAGGCTTGTGCTGCAGGAGCTGGGGCCAGCTTTCGTCAAGCTGGGGCAACTCGCAAGCACAAGGGCAGATCTATTGCCTGAGTCTGTCATTCGCGAGCTGGTGAAGTTGCAAGATCAGGTCCCGCCTTTCTCTTCCGAGACGGCACGGGGTATTTTGGAACAGGAATTGGATACACCGCTGGAGGAGATCTTTTCCCGGTTCGAGGATACCCCTGTAGCTGCGGCCAGCATTGGACAGGTGCATCTGGGCAAACTTCAAAGCGGTGAATCGGTAGCCATCAAGATTCAGCGGCCAGGCATATCGCGTATTGTGCAGCGTGACCTGGACATCTTGCGTGAGCTGACAGCCATGGCGGAGAAGCGCTGGGATTGGGTGAAACAATATCAGATTCCGCAAATGGTAGAAGAATACGCTCAGGCGTTGATGGCCGAGCTGGATTATACGGTCGAAGGCCGGAATACGGAAAAGATTGCACAGCAATATCAACAGGACAACAAGGTCAAAATCCCGACAATTTACTGGGACCAGACTTCATCACGTGTACTCACTATGGAGTATATCGAAGGTATCAAGCTCAATGATCGTGAAGAACTGGTCAGACGCGGTCATGATCTGAACAATATTGCCGAGCGGCTGGTGGATTCATTATTAAATCAGATTTTTATTCAGGGTTTCTTTCACGCTGACCCACATCCGGGCAATCTGATGGTATTGAAGGATGGACGTCTTGCTTTTATAGACTTCGGTATGGTGGGCAGTCTGAGCGACGAGATGAAACAACAGCTCGCTTCACTTATTATTGGGTTAATGCGCAAAGATACGGACAGTATGATCCGGGCGATTGAGAAATTGGGCATGATGCCAGATGACATGGACCTGCGTGGTCTTCATGTGGATTTGGACAAGTTACGTACCAAATATTACGATATTCCCTTTTCCAAGATTAGTGTGGGTCAGGCGTTGAATGACTTGTTCGGCGTAGCTCAGAGGCACCGGGTTGTCATGCCTGCTGATATTCTGCTGCTAGGTAAGTCTTTACTAACGATGGAAGGTGTAATCGAACATCTTGATCCTTCCCTGAGCATTGTAGATATGGCTGAACCCTTTGGCCGGAAGCTGATCAAGGAACGTTTTAGTGCCGGAAGAATCAAGAATCGGTTGTTCCGCAGTGCCGCCGATATGGCCGAGAGTGTCATTGGTCTGCCAGGGCAGTTAAGGCAATTATCATCCATTATTAGCAAAGGCAAGCTGAGGCTGGAGATTAGTGTCCCTGAACTGGACGCACTCATGCGTAGAATGGACCAGATCAGTAATCGGCTGTCCTTCAGTATCGTGTTACTTGCCTTTTGTATCATTATGGTGGGCTTGATTATCGGTTCGTCGATCAGTCATCAGTCCACGATGCTGTGGGATATTCCGGTCATTGAGATTGGTTTCCTGGTGGCGATTCTGATGGTGGCTTTCCTGCTCTATTCGATATTCAAATCGGGAAGGTTCTAGCAACGGCATTACATCACAAGAATACCCGTAAAGAGACTTTCTTCAAAGGATCTTTGCGGGTTATTTTTTGTGAATAGAGAATTGGTGAGTAAATTATAGAAAGATTAAGATAATAGAAGAAAAGGTTCTGTTTTTTCGCCTTAACTGTATTAGTACATATCCGGTCCTGTGACTATAATAATAGGTCAGTACATTAACGGACCCGGTTTTTCTGAGAGGGGAAAACCTATTGGCATCAGGATCAGCTCCTGATGTCGCACGAGTAAGACAACTGAGGCAGTAATGGAACACCAGCGGTACACACTGGAACGGAAAAGACATGAGTGCATATTAACCCTTCAAAGCAATATGGATGGTAAATAATGATGCAACTCAGGGATGAGCATAGGTGAATGACGCGGAGAGGAATCCGTTGTTTTGTGCTGTCCTGGGTAGATGGTTAGTGTGAACGGCTTCAGTTACTGTTCAGCGGGATTGTCCATTATAAGGAATACACATAGGAGGAACGGCAAGAACATATGAATACTTTAAAACAACAATGGTTTGGCAACATTCGCGGAGACGTGCTGGCAGGCATTACGGTAGCGCTGGCGTTAATTCCGGAAGCCATTGCGTTCTCCATCATTGCGGGTGTTGATCCGATGGTCGGATTATACGCTTCGATTACGATTGCGATTGTGATCTCGATTGCTGGTGGAAGACCAGGCATGATCTCGGCGGCAACCGGTGCCATGGCGGTACTGATGGTTGGACTCGTCAAGGATTATGGCGTGGAATATCTTTTTGCGGCGACGATTTTGACGGGCATTATCCAGTTTCTACTGGGCATATTTAAGGTTGGACGGTTTATTACGTTTGTGCCTCATTCGGTACTGACCGGATTCGTGAATGCACTGGCTATCCTGATCTTTATGGCGCAGTTAACCCACTTCACGGGAGCGAACTGGATTATGTATGCGATGGTGGCGGGCACGCTGGCGATCGTCTATATTTTGCCTCGGTTTTTCAAAGGCATACCAGCTCCACTGATTGCAATCGTTGTAATGACGATTATTACCTTGGTGTTCCATCTCGACGTAAGAACAGTCGGCGACATGGGGAATATAACGAGTACTCTGCCGATGTTCCACTTGCCGAATATTGCATGGACTTGGGACACGCTGATGATTCTGCTGCCATATTCATTCACCATGGCACTGGTTGGTTTGCTGGAATCCCTGCTGACCGCAACCATCGTGGATGAAATGACGGAGACCAAGAGCAGCAAGAACCGTGAAGTGCGTGGTCAGGGTATCGCGAATTTTGTGAACGGCTTGTTTGGCGGCATGGGCGGCTGTGCGATGATTGGGCAGTCGGTCATTAATGTGAAGTCTGGCGGACGTGGAAGATTATCTACGTTTACTGCGGGTGCGTTTCTCGCGATCCTGTTGCTGCTGTTTAGCGGTGTGGTGAAACAGGTACCGATGGGTGCGCTCGTCGGTGTGATGTTTATGGTGTGTATCGGAACATTCGACTGGAGTTCCATCAAAAATATTGCTCGCGTGCCGCGCGCGGAAGCCTTTGTCATGATCGTGACGGTGGCGATTGTGGTCTATACTCACGATCTGTCGATCGGGGTCATGGTCGGCGTTGTGCTCAGTGTGCTGCATTTTGGCTGGAAACAGACCAAGATCCGTGTACAGGCGAGCCAGGAGCAAGGGCAGAAGGTATATCGGGTTCACGGACCATTCTTCTTTGGCTCTTCGTCACGATTCGTGGATGAGTTCGATGCAGAGGCCGATCCGAAGGAGATCACGATTGATTTCGGAGGGTCACATATCTGGGACAATACTGCGGTTGTGGCTATTGGCAAAGTGAAGTTCAAATACGCGAAGCTTGGTAAAACCGTGCACCTACGAGGGTTGAACGAAGAGAGCACTCGCATTCTTGAACGGAGTGGATTTGCTACAGCGGGCGGGCACGGTTCATAACTTGTTCGGACGAAGGTGCAAGTCGAAATGTGGTTATGCAGACAAGGTGAAAAATTAAAGTGAGCGGACATTAGACATCCCTATGTAGTAGACAACATAAAAAGATACTTTTTAATCAGCGGCGCACTTTTTCCCTAATGTAAATCGGGGAGAGGGCGTCGTTGTTTTTATTAGAGAATGTGGTGTGTACAGCGAAGAAGAAGGAATAGTAGTAGTTCTAGTGGCAGTTCTAATGGAAGTAGTGGTACTTCTAGTAGAAGTATAGGTAGTGTTGATTATTTTTGGTTGTTGTTCCTAGTTCTAGTGTTTGTAGTAGATGTTCTGGTTCTGATAGATGTGTTATTGCTGTAGCTGATGTTATTTTGTTGAAGCTTGTGTCCTTCAGTGTGTATAAACTCTAACGAACCTGGCACGTCTTATATGAGGTTATTTGATGTTTTCGTTATTCTAACGAATCTCAAACATCATATTTTGCTATTATCGCCAATACTGAAGCTGTTTACCGTGTATTTACGGATAATAAGGTGGATGGAGTTCGTTAGAAATTACAAACCGCTCTAATCGACGGAATAAGGTGTCCTCGGTTCGTTAGAAATTAGTAGTCGAGGGAGTTTGTTTCATCTTGAGAGTTAAAAGGTAGCTCCGATAGTTACTCTCAAAACCATCCTCAAACTCACTTGCTCGATACATGTCACGCGGATCTTGGAATTTTGTGCTACAAGTTAGGGGTGTAACGCTGTATCCCCTTTTGTTTTGCTTGACTAACGTGTAAACTACAGGGTATGGAGAAGAAGAGCAACGAGTGGATTGCTTTTTAAAAAATTCATTTCATAATCATGGTTGATATAAGGAAAACTAGTCTTGATGGCAGATACTGATACTAAGGTCATTATGAAATGGACTTATCTAAATGAATATACAGAGGTGTAACGATTGGCAAACTTTGAACAACTGGGCATTCGCCCGGAATGGTGTGAGATCCTGAAACATCAGGGCATCACCGTGCCGACTCCGGTACAGGAGCGTTCGATTCCGGTACTACTGGGTGGACGCGATATTATTGCCGAGGCACAGACAGGCACAGGGAAAACGCTGGCTTTTTTGCTGCCGATTATTCAGAAAATTAACGTATCCGACCGTTCCCCGCAAGCGCTGATTATCGCGCCTACGCGTGAGCTTGCGCTGCAAATTACGGAAGAAGCGAAGAAGCTTACTGCTAACGACGATAAACTGCACGTGCTTGCCGTATACGGTGGGCAGGATGTGGACAAGCAACTGCGTAAATTGCAGAACGGTACCCAGATCGTTATTGGTACACCGGGTCGTCTGCTGGATCACCTGCGTCGGGGCACGTTGAAGCTTGATAATGTGAAAAAACTGGTGCTGGATGAAGCCGACCAAATGCTGCACATGGGCTTCCTGGACGATGTGGAGACGATTCTTAGCGAGCTTCCACATAAACGTCAGACAATGCTGTTCTCAGCAACGATGCCAAAGGGCATTCGCAACCTGGCGAAGACCTACATGAAAGATCCGGAAGATGTAAAAGTGTCTTCCCAATCTGTTATCCCGATCAAACAGATTCGCCAGCAGGTGCTGGAATGTACGGATCGCGGTAAGCTCGAAGCGCTTCGCGGCATGATTGATACGTATCGCCCATACTTGGCGATTATTTTCTGCCGGACCAAGCGTCGTGCATCCAAGCTGAACCAAGATCTGCGTGAAGCAGGTTATGCAAGTGATGAACTTCATGGAGATCTGTCCCAATCCAAGCGTGAGAACGTAATGAAAGCGTTCCGCGATGCCAAACTGCAAGTACTCGTTGCTACAGATGTAGCTGCACGTGGACTTGATGTTGAAGGCGTAACGCATGTATTTAACTACGATATGCCGCATGATGCGGAAAGTTATATCCACCGGATCGGTCGTACGGGCCGTGCAGGCGGTACAGGTCTTGCTGTAACGTTTGCAACAGAGCACGACAGACCAGAACTTGCACGTATTGAACAAGGTATCGACCAGAAGCTGTCCCGCATCCAGTGGACGAGCGAAGGTCCAATTGCTTCAACTGGAGCAGCTAGACGTTCCATCAACAGTCAGGGTGATGACGAACGTTCAGGCGGACGTTCTTCCGGAACAGGCAGTGCCCGTCGCGGTGCAGGCCGTAACGATCGCAGAGACGGCGGACGTGGGGGTCGTGGTTCCCGCGGCGGTGAAGGTGGACGCAGTGAAGGCGGCCGCAGTGGTGGTCGTAGCGGTGGCCGCAGTAGCGACAGCAGTCGCGGAGCAGCAAGCCAAGGTGGACGCGGTGCGGGTCGCAGTGGCGACGAGCGCAGCGCAGGTCGTGGTTCCGCGCGCAGCAGCGACAGCAGTCGCGGTGCAGCGGGCCAAGGCGGCCGCGCAGCTAGCAGCGGCTGGGCTGGCCGTAGTGCCGACAAGCGCACCTCCGGGCGCAGCAGCGAAGGCTCTCGCCGTCCGGAATCCGCAGGACGCGGACCGGCGAAGGGCGACCGTCGCGATTCTCGTCGCGGACGGTAAAGCCTTGGCGCAAGCGGCGATGCAGCCGCAATTGCGCAGGCACCATGCCATGCCACAGTGATTGGCATGGCACATATGAGAGGGTTCGGGTACAGATGTACCGAACCCTCAGATCAAGGGTCGCGACGGAACCATGTCGCGGCCCTTTTTCAACAGGACAGATCATTATTTTCGCTTATTCTTTTTGTCATCTGCGAGTGCCTGTTTGCGCGCCTGCTTGATTCATGGAAGATGCCATTTAGGTATTCCCCATCTAGTTTTTCCTTTTTTTCGTGTACTGCGTATAGCACGTGGCAGACTGCCATAAAATTCAAAACACCTCATCCTAGACCTAAGGATGGGGTGTTTTTGGATCAATTCTTATATCATTAGAAGCATAACCTTCGATCCGTGGTGCGGACGTGCATGCAGGGGTGGATGAAATTGCAGTCGTCTATATACACGGAGTGAGTTTGCACTAAACTACGTTTTTCTTTCTCAATATATCATCCCTACACATGAACATCTGCGTATTGATCTCGATATTTCTCGTTGTACACCCGGCCTACCGACTCTGCCAGTCCCCCACGTGCCTTGCTCGGATAGCGTTCAATCGTGTGATAGAGCCGCATGAATCGATCCTTGGGCATAAAGCGGGCGTAGCGGGTAATAAGACTAGGGAATAACTCAATATATTTGCTCTTGCGCACGGCAGCTGCAGCTACGGCTGTAAGAATCTGAATCCCGTTGTGTAGCTGTAAAATGTTCACTTCATAGGTAGCGATATAACGAATCGCATCTTCACGGATCAAATCCGGCTTAAGCCGTGCGATCTCACCGATATATTCAGCGAGCAGCCGCTCAAAACTGCTCAGCAGCAAGGGCTTGAGCTGCAGATCCATATCACTGCGCAGGACAAAGGATTGTAACAGCGCAACCTGTTGCAGTCGAATCCGGTCATTGTAGACGAGTGAGCCGATCTCGCGGAGCATCTCATAGGCAAGTGCTTCATCCTGCTTTCGAGCTTCGGCGACCAGAGCCCAGTTGCGGTTAATACCCTGGCGGATGAGTTCCTCATCCTGTTGCAATGTTCGCTTCAACTCGCGCTGCTGCTCTACCTCGAACGAACGTTTCTGCATGAAGATCATTAAGGCCAGAAGCAGCAGGGAAACGCTGGCTGCCGCCATGGTCTGATCTATGGTCTCACCAAAATAGGTAGCAGCTGCACCGAACAATATCGTAATGAACAGGTCGCGTGCAATCCGGCGTTTGACACGGGAAGTCGCCTTCGCTTGAACGGAATTTAGGGTACCCCGGCCACAGGCCGTGCACTCCTCTTCCCATAGGCAGGTATACTGTCCACAACGTGAGCAGACTTGCAACTTTTCATAGGCATAGGTCGTTCGATGAAATGGTCGTATGGATACAACTAGTTTAGTACTCATGCTCAATCACGCTCACCATTCAGAATAGTGTAGAGGGTACGATCCGTGTCTTCGCGGGAGACCGGTTTCCGCCGATGAAGCTGGAGTGCAAAACCCTTTATCATGACAAAAAGAAACAATATGGCGAGGCATCCGTATGTAACCATAATCCGTTCCCTTCTATAGCTTGGTAAACAAGCGCTGTTATATTGCAGTTTGCTGGCAATAACTATATCATATTTCCATAGTTGGTACTTTTGTTCCAGTTCAAGGTGTGAAATCGTCGATTTTTGTCAGTCATTACAAAACTGTAACTCAAGATAGGGGTGCTTTTCAGAATTTATTAGTAGACTGTTAAGATTTCCTTAAGGCTTGACGCCTATAATAAACTATTCCCATTTTAATCTCAAACGTGAAGGAGTACACCTAATGCTGCGGACACGCAAAATACGCTGGCTCAGCGGAACGATGGTTCTACTGGCAATTCTAACGCTACTGCTACCTCAAGCGTTGCTGCCACAAGCTGCAGCGGCTCAGGCACAGACAAGCGGAATCGATGCGGTACTTGTAGCCGATGTAAGTAACTCGATGAATACAAGTGACCGTGACAAGATCAGTAATGAAGCCATGAAAATGTTTATTGATATGCTGCCGGTCCAGGGGGACAAGGTAGGGATTGTCGCTTATACCGATCAGGTGGAGCGGGAAAAGGCTATGCTGGAGATTCAGTCCGATGCGGACAAGAGCAGTCTGAAAGATTTTATTGATCAGCTCGGCCGGGGGCCATATACCGATGTCTCAGTTGGTGTAGCCGAAGCCGTCAACATACTGAATCATGGTGCAGACCCATCCCACTCGCCAATGATCGTGCTGCTGGCGGATGGGAACAATGACTTTAACAAAACCAAAGGCCGTACACAGGCACAATCCGATGCTGATCTGGCAAAAGCCGTGAAGGAAGCACAGGATCAGGGTATTCCGGTGTATACGATTGGATTGAACGCCGATGGCAAGCTGAACAAGAATGCACTCGCAGACCTGGCCCAGCAGACCGGAGGCAAGTCATTCATTACCGATACGCCGGATGATCTGCCACAGATTCTGAGTGAGATCTTCGCCGATCATGCCAAACTGAATGTGGTGAAGCTGCCCTCTGTAACGGGAAACGGCAGTTATCAGGAAGTTACCGTGAATGTACCGAATGACAGTGTATTGGAAGCAAACATTTCGATCATGTCTTCGAAGCCGGTGGAAGTGCAATTGACGGACCCTTCCGGACAAGCCGTGGACCTGAACTCGGATGCAGCCAAGCTCTCGACGTCGAAGAGTTATTCACTCGTGAAGCTGTTGAAACCCCAAGAAGGAGACTGGAAACTTCGGGTAAAAGGGGCTCCGAAAGACAGCATCGATATCAACCTGTTGTTCAACTATGATCTTCAGCTCGTTGTGGACCCAATTAAGACCAAGTCCTATGCCAAAGGGGACAAGGTTGATCTTGCAGCCAAACTGGAGAATGGCGGTCAGCCACTCCAGGATAATGATCTGTATACAGATATGAAGGCCACGCTGGTTGTGAAAGATGTAGATACAGGTAAAAGCGAGGAACAACCGCTGGAAAACACAGGTTCTGGTTTTGCCGGAACGTTTGAAGTACCAGACAATCATAATTATGAATTGGTCATCCGTGCGGAAGAAGACAGCTTCTACCGTGAAAGTGCGCCAATCACGATCAACGCGAGCGGAGCAGCTGGAAGTGGATCTCAGCCGACAACGTCAGGCGGTGAACAGGACAAGCCGTTTCCTTGGTTACCTGTGATCCTGGGTGTTATAGCCCTGATTGTGGTCGGTGTTGGTGCCTGGTTCCTGATGGGTTGGCTGAAACAAAAAAACAGAGGATTTGTAGGCCAGATGGTTGTGGAGATTCGTGATGAGAACACAGGAGACAAGTCATATCCGCAATATAAAAAGCTGGTATCCTTCCGCGGCAGATTCCATCTGCATCAATTGTTGCAACTGGACCCTGAGCTGAAGGAAACCGAAAAATACGTATTTACGCCCAGCAATGGGGATCGAATTATAATCCGTAACACCGCAGGCGGTACGCTCGAGAAATCCGGTCGTGCAGTCGATGCAAGCTCAGGCGTTGAACTGAAGAACGGTGACCGACTGAGCATCCCGCTGCAACAGGCGGACAAAACGATTTTGATTGAATATCTGGTGTGAAGGATTATTTGATTTAAGTTGATTGTTTAGTTTAAAAGGATGCCAATAAAATTTGGGACCAACTGTTTACACGAGAACGCAGAGGACAGAAATAACGTGAAGAAGCGGAAGCGTTCGCCTTTATCCCCGGATTTTCACTTTGTAAAAGTGAATTGAAAAAATCTGGGGATAACAGCGATCGGAATGTTATTCTGTCATCGGAGTGGCAAGTGTAATGAAGTTGCAGTTCCAACTTTGTTAATCAAAGGAGGACATGGAATGAAACCGATTGTTAGAGAACATATTCAGCAACTGGATGTATCACTTGGCGGAGGTATTGTCAGTGAGAAAATCAGAGTTGATACGATTGATAACCCCATTCTGATCATTGGTCTGGGAGGAACGGGAATTGATGCGTTGCTGCGCCTTAAATATCAGATCAACCGTCGTTTCAAGCTGCCACAGGACCCGGTATCCAAGAAAAAAATGGACAAGCCGGACAATGTGGAGTTTCTGGCTTTTGAGACGAACGAACAGGATCGTGCCAAAAAGTATAAAGGGATCGGACTTGATCCGATTAATGAATTCGTGCTGCTGTCCAATGCCGAGATCGGCGGACTTCTTCAAAACCGCAGCGTGCTCGAACCGTATATTACGGACTGGCTGTCTCCGGAACTGAGTATCACGGACGGTATGAACGGCGCCGCAGGTGTACGTCAGGCTGGACGTCTGCTCCTGTTCACGAAGATTAATCAAGTCGTGCAGGCCATCGACAAAAAGATCAAAACCTTATCTGTAGGCACCAACAAAAAACTGATGGTGTTCCTGCTGACAGGTCTGTCCGGCGGTACAGGCAGCGGCTGTTTCCTCGATATTTCCTATATCGTGCGCGGCATTATCGAACGGGATCACGGCTCTGCCGGGATTGACCGCGTCAATACGCTGGGATATCTGTTCACGCCAGACGTGAATCTGTCCAATAAAAGCTTGAGCGAACACACGCGTGAATACATTCGCAAGAACGGATATGCAGCGCTCAAAGAGCTGGATTACTGGATGAACGTGGATAGCCGCGGTGAGCGATTTACACAGAAGTACGGCAATATTTTAACAGTCAACTCACCACTGCCGCCATTTAACCTGTGTCACCTGATCTCTGCGACCAATACCGAAGGCAAGCTGCTAGAGAACGCGTACGACTATTGCATGAACGTCACGGCCGAGAACATTACCAACTTCATGGCAAGTGAGGAGAAGCAGTCGGGTGAGGAGTTTGCGATCCATGACTATATCAGCAACATTCGCACCAACATTGCACAGATGAACAAGGTGTACCCGGCTAACTATGATTACAACATCATCGGTGCCTCTTCAGCTGTACTGCCAATTGAAGAGATGACAACGTATCTGGCGTATCGCATGTTCGACAAAATGAACACCATGTTCTCCAAAGCGCCAAACCAGGAGGATACCGAGAAGTTTGCCCGCAAGCTGGGCATTGATCTCGAAAGTGTGGTCAAGTCCTTTGAAGCCCGCGTGCCTGAGCCGCTGCCTGGTTATCAGAACAGCGAGCGTTTATCCTATGGCAACGTGGTGAAATCACAGGTTGTGAATATGGATACCGAACTGGAGCAGAACTTCCTGGCTCGTGCTCGTGAAGAATATATCAAGGCGAAGAAACAACTGCCGGGCGAGATTGCCGGTCAGTTCACCGAACAGATCCGGCGTATGTTTTTGCATCCCGAACAAGGTCCGTTTTATGTCTCTCGTCTGATTTATACGGAAAAAGGTTTCTGTGTACTGAAGATGATTCAGTCGTACATCGAAACGCTGCGTGAGAATGCCTTCCGCATTCCACGTGATATTGAAGCAGCTCAGGAGCAGTCCGAAGAGAAGCTGGGCGATGCGAAGAGTGCTTTTGTCTCCAAAGAGAAGAAAAAGAATGCTTATATTGAAGCAAAAATTCATGAGTACTGGCTGCACGCCGACGTGGAACGCAACGATCAGATGATCGAGTTCTATGAAGATCTGTATGAGTTGCTGAACCAGGAAAACAGCCGCATTTATAACGTATTTACCGAAACGCTGAATGCCCTTAGCTCGATATTCACGAAGAACGGTGATCTGCTGACACGCGGCGAAGAACAAGCCGATCACAAAGGCAACAAAACATATTACTGGAACGTCGTAAGTGTACCGGATATCGTCAGTGTGGTGGACGGGCTGTTGGATAAGCGTGATACAGATGATCTAATCCGTGACTTCTCTCGTGAATTGCTGGAAAACTCCAGCCAGTGGGTGAAAGAAAACGAGATTGATATCGTCAGCTCCATCTCCGACTTCCTGAGTGAGAAATTCGGTGATCTGATTACCCGTTCCATGGAAGATTTCCTGGTGATCAAATACGGTCAGGATGAGTCAGTCGAGAAATTCGTGGAACGTTTCATTGCTGGCAAGTTGGATGATGAGGCTGTTCCGGTGTTCAATCTGAGCAACAGTACAGGCAGTCTGCATTTCCCTTCATGGGGATTTGTATCGGTACCGGCACAGGCGCCAGGCATTCTGAAAGGGATTCGCAATTATCAGAACAATGCGGTAGGCAAGTCTCATTTTACCGTCAAGGAAAGTGAAGTGCGTAACCGGATTTTCTGGCTGAACACCCGCAACGGCGTACCGCTCTTTGTGTATACTCCGCTCAAGGTATATGAGGAAAGTTATGAACGTACCATTTTGGACAAAGAAGGCATTGGTCGTCACTTGGTACAAACGGAGAAAAATAACTGGACCTATCTGCCGTCTCCGATTCCAGAGAAATCATGGGGAGATGTGTACGAGAACGCCCGCGTGAAGCAATATAACGCCCGTGTTCGTAATGAATTCGAGCAGGCGCTTGGATACAACATTGTGACAGCCAAATCGATTGATGAGAATACAAGCAACCGGTATGCGATTGTGACAACAGAAGCGTTTGATCTGTCTGCCAAACTGGGAGCCTACGACATGCGTCTGACGTCCACCACGCCGAACCTCGGCGAAGTGAAGCGGGCGGTGATTGAGCTGAAACGTCTGCAATCCGAAGGGTTGCCACGTGTAGGAGTTAAGGATATTTTCGGCAGTATTAATGAAGATATGGCCAAAGAAAACCTGGTACGCTCCCCGCAGTTGATCGCACGTGTACGAGAGGAACTGGCAAAGATGAATGCCATCTCGGCCAAAGTCGCAGAACTCGAAGGCATTCTTGCCCAGTACCAAGACGAAGAGCAGTGGTATGACCGCTTCATCGAAGCGTTATATACCGACACCATCGTCAAAAAAGGTGCGCTCTACGTCTATGACCGTGACCCGGAAGAAGACGCATGGGAGCCGTTCGCAAACTTGATGAAGAGCCGTAACTTTGCCGAGTATGAAGTGTTTGGCAACTTCCGCGGTCTGGCAGAGAAGGATCGCAGTACATTGCTGCGCAAAGCCTCCCGCCGCGATAACGATCTTACAGCTTCTGAGGATATCACCCCACTGCTGACAAAGCTGGATGATCTGGCTGCGCTGTTCATGGAATCGCGCGATCGTCTCGAATACGAGCGGGTAGAACTGGCTAACGGAGAAGACATCTATCAGTTCTACAGAACGATGTCGTCCAAGCTGAACGACATTCGCAGAAGGCTGAAGTAAGATGGCGGCCGGGATGGAGTTCAATTCGAACAATACCCTGAAGCGTGATCTGGAGAAGTATGCAGCACAGTATGCTATAGAGCAGGAGCGTCAAGGCAGCCTGGGTGATGGACGCAGCAGTATCCATTACCCGGCGCTGTTCCTGTTTGTGGGTGATCTGGTTGCACCTGCAGTGTCTGCCGTGCAGGAGATCAATCGGCTGAAATGGGATAACGGAGACGGTGTGGTCTACGTTCAGATTGGTACAGAAGATCAGAAAGAGCATCCGGTTGAAACGAGGCATGGTGGCTCGTCCGATGATGGGCAGGTGACTCTTCACCGCTTGCCTTTGTCCGCTGGGCAGACGGAGCGACCGTCCAAAACACGGCGTAAGGATGTACATCGCAGTTTCCACGAATCGGATCAGGCGCTCTACGATCTGAATCGTACGCTTCGGCGGGTCAGTAACCGAATTGCCGAATATGGACGGTTATACTCGTCATTTGATCGGATTTACGTTACGGTGGTAACCAGGGCGGATGATCCGCTGAATGTATTGTTGCCAGAGCTCACCAAGCTGACGGAGACCATTTTGTCCCAAGCCTTCAAGTCGGTGCAGACGGATCTGCATGTATTGGTCAGCGAGATGGAGCAGGTGGACTCCTTTGGATATGCCAGCGCAGCAGGCCTCGCTTTTCTGCGGGAACTGGATTATATGCAGTCGCTGGACTACACGTTCAGCGGTAAACTGCTGGTGACGGAGGATGGGATCTCCATTCCGGTTACACATCCCGCTTCCCCGTTGTTTGATCTGGTATATCTGTTGTCCGACAAAAATGAGCGTGGAACCGGCGTTCCCGGTGGCTGGATCGAAAATGCCGAGATCATCTGCCGCATCTGCCTGCTGAAGAACAGGAAGCAGGATGCAGATCACTCGGGTAGCGTTTCAAGCACGGGAGCGAACACGTACAACAATACATCTTTTAAAAACAATATTCGTACTACCTCTGATCAGCATGGTTATGCCAGCGCGGGTTTTGCCGAGATCAGGCGGCCAAACAAGCCGATTGCATTGGCGGTGTTATATCACATGTATCGGTATCTGCTTGCACGCATGCGGCAGGAGCCGGATTTGAGCATCAAGGACAAGCTCGCTTTCTTTGGACTGGACGCGGCCTCGGTGGAACGCAAAGTCGAAGGTCTGCTGCCCAATGAAGATCTGGTTAGTGGCATGAGTGGCATTATGACGCATAACGTCAGTTTCTCTGATCTGAAGCCGCTCTCACTTCGTGAAGCGGAGAGAGCGTTGTTTGGACAAGGAGCTGAAGCGTACTTCCGCGATAACGTTGTTCGTCTTGTCGAAGAGCGTGTGCGCGAACGCAGCTCTGGCGGCTCTCTGCGCCGTCAGGCCGAACAATCCCGCGCGGAGCATCCAGAGGTTGGTTACTTCCAGTGGGCTGCCTGGAGTGACAGTGAGCCTGGTAGTGTACGTGAAGCGCTGCTCGGATTGATTCGGGATAAATCGATGCAGCTTGAATCGGCACGTGCTCTGCTGGAGCAACGTCAGCAAGAGCGCGTAGAAGATCAGTCGTTCAAACGTGCGTTGTTCCGTGATAAGCAGAATGTACGTAATCTGATTGACTGCATGCTTGAGCGAGTGTATGTACCGAAGGTAGAATTACTGCGACTGGAAAATGAATTACATCTGCTGCGTATCTACGATACGGAGATGGAAGAACTTCATCGTTTCAGTCGCCAAGTCACAGCAGCACTTGAGGCACTGGAACGCACACTGCGAGAAACAGCTGTCCAAAGTATCGCTGCTGCGGATGAATACATCGGGCAGAACGTGATGGAGTACTACGGCAAAGTGACGGAAGAGCTCATCACCGACCTGGAAGCCAAGCGCGGACGGGATGTATGGTTTGAGGACCGTTACATGGGAGACATGAACCGGCTCGCCACAGAAGGTGATGATCGTCTGCTGAAACGTCTGATGGAGGTATGTCACTCGTTGCTGCTTACAGCCGAGCCGTTGCGGTTACCATTTGAAGAAGAGTTGTTGCAGCGGGCCAACGTTACGATTGCCTACGGAGATAAAGACGTATTAACCCGGGATGATCTGTTCCGCAGGTTGTACCACACGCTGGAGGATCAGGCGGTTGTTCGGGTCCGGGTATTCGATTATACGCAGGAACATCGGTATGAAGAGAAGTATTTCTTTGGTGACCATCATAGTGCTTTCATGGACTACGCGGCACATGCCGAAGAGACGTCACGCATCTATAAGCTGGGTGTGGTGTACGAAGAACGCAGCAGTGGTGTGGAGAAGCTCAATCTGATGGGCGGTTTCCATCTGGAGGATCTCATGGTGTATCGGAACGGCAAGGTATATTATGACTCGTACACGGATAATGGCTATGAACTTCACCCCGGGGGTCTGGTGGAGAAGTTGTCACCCATTCGTTAAGACGTCTGGCGGTGTCCTGACACCCAGCACCAATCTTGTATTAACTCAGCCTGTTTACGGCTGGTATGGAAAGGATGCATGTAGACATGCAGCGAAAAATCAATCTTCTCCTGGTCCTGTTCAGCCTGATTGGCGGGGCAGTGGGCTTTGCGGCAGGAGAAATCATGCTGCGACAATGGCTTGGGGAAATGCCGCGTCTGTTGCTGATGGGATTATACTTTGGCGTACTGGCGCTGAGCGTTGGATTGTTCTGTTTGATCGCAGAGATGATCTCACCCAAGCTGAATGGTGCTTCATGGAAACTCCGGTATCTGGGACTGTCGTGGAAACTGCTTGTTCCAGCAACGCTGGCTCTGTTGTTTGTTGTTGGACTCGCTCTGCAATTGTTGTATCAGATCAATCCAGGCGGTGTGAAGCAAGTGAAAGACATCGTACTAATGATCGATAACTCGGGCAGCATGAGCGAGACAGATCCGGATAACGGACGCTTTGAAGCAGCCAAGACACTGATCAGCCAAATGGAGAGTGACAAACAGGTAGCTGTCATTACGTTTGATGACCAACCGCAGTTGTTACAGCCGTTTATTGCGCTGGATAGTGAAGCGGCCAAGAATGAGGTTTATAGCAAAATCGATGGCATTGTCACAACTTCGGGCGGCACCAATTTTGATGCCGTGCTGAGGGAAGGCATGGAACAGATTCAGGGCAAACAGGACCCGAAACGCGGTACAGTGGTCATCTTGTTATCCGATGGCTTCAGTGAAGCGGATACGGCAGATATTTTGTCCCAATATACCAGTGAACAGATATCGATCAATACGGTCGGCCTAAGTCTAGTGGACCCATCAGGAACAGATCTGCTGCGCAATATTGCCCAACAAACGGGTGGTATGTACTATGATGTACCGGATTCCGGTGGTCTCAATCTGGCATTCCAGCAGATCTACGATACGATTGATGAACGGACGCTGGTAACGGAGCGTACAGGTATGATGGAGCATAGCGTTTATCTGGCGATTTTCCGTGTGGCAGCCGTGTTACTGATTGGCGTGGCGCTGGGTGTATCACTCGGACTCGTGTTTGATAACCGTCATCTCGCGCTCAGCTTCGGTATTGGTGGTGCGGTGTCAGGTCTACTGGCAGGACTTCTGCTGGAATGGGGCCTCGACGGTTCGAACGTGGGTGATACATTCGTACGACTTGGTGCGATGCTCATTTTGTCTGGCGTACTGACCCTCTTCTCCTGGATTGTTCCGATTAAGGAGAACACGCCGCGTAAGAGCAGGGGTCGTCGTGAAGCTGGCGGCGGAACTGCTTCAGCTGAAGGGTTCGGTCAGAGACCAAGAGATACACGCAGCAAAGGATTCTAACGTCGGGAGGTCAATGGAAATGCGATTTACGGATGCAGACCCTTCGACACCCTTGATTCGAAAACTGACACTTGCGGTGGACGAAGGACGTTGTACACTTCGCTGGCTCTGGCCAGAACGGGTAGAAGCTGTCTATGTAGAACGGCTGGAGCTGGATATGATGAGCGATGATCGTACCGGAGAACAGCCTGCACAGGGCAAGCTGAAGCTGTACACGAGAGAGGAATATAAGGCGAGCAATGGATACACGGATCGGATCACGGGTTTTGGTGCCATCAAGTACACGGTTTATGTGTGTCAGATGCAGGAAGAGGGACCTTTACTGATCCGTCAACGAGACGAGGACAACATGGTGATTGCAAGCGCAGGGAAGGCGGATATCCGCTTTTCCATTCGCTACAAGAGCGGTTTTTTTCAGAAACGAAAAAGTGTATTGATCACCGTCACAGCGGAAGTACCTGTTCCAAAGGAAGCCCTCTGTTATGTTCGCAAACAGGGCGGGGTTCCGCTGAATAAGGAAGATGGTACGGTGTATCCTTTTGTGAGTGATTTTGCTCCCGGAAGAAATGAGATGCCGCCCGTTGAAGTTGCCAAGGATGATTATGTGCGATTATTCTTCACGGACGGACCGAAATATGGAGCCGCCTATCGGCTTATATCAGACTAGATAGTTGGACTAGCGATTGGAAGGTTACTCTGTCATCGTAGTGCAAGTGTAAATCACCTTAGTCTGACTGATCAGGGGAGGGGAGTGGCTATGAGCTTTTTTAGTCGGTTTTTGAAGAGACAACAGCCGGAGGAACGTCCGCTGTTTTATGATATTGTATGCCCTTATTGTTTCAGCAAGTTTTCACCGGAAGAGGTGGTGTTCCGCGCCGCCCATCACCGTGATGATGATGAGGACTACGCACTCGGGGAAGATGCGAAGTTGAATCGGTATCGCGAAAGGTTCGGACTCGACACGGTATTTGATATGGAGGCGGTATTGGCACCTCATGATGTACCGGAGGAACACCGGATTTATTCCGATAACATCGTGATGGGGCTGAACGATCGGTATGGTGTCGTTACGCGTCGCCGGTTGTGTCCGCAATGTCATAACGAGCTACCTGTTACGGCGGGTAAAGCACCGAGCAATATCATTTCCATCATTGGTGCATCCCAGGTAGGTAAATCCGTCTACATGACTTCATTAATTCATACATTGCAGCATTATACGGCCGATCATTTTGACGCGGCTTGCATGCCATTGAATGCGGAGATAAGCCGCCGGTTCCGTGCGGATTATGAAGAACCGTTGTTCGAACGGGGCGATCTGCTGGATTCCACGCAGAAGGAGAAGTTGCAGGAGCCGTTTATCTTCCAGTTTGTGTTCAAGGACGAAGATAAAGCGCCGCTGACACTGGTGTTCTTCGACGTTGCGGGTGAAGGTATGGTGGAGCAGGATTATCTCGGACTTCACGGGCAGCACATCAAGAACTCGGCAGGTATTCTGTTCATGGTGGACCCGCTTCAGATTCGTTCGATTCGGGACAAAATTCGCATTAACCTCGGCAACGAGCCGGGAGAGTGGACACCACGATACGATGAGCCACGTGACGTGGTGCTGACGATGTTTGGAGATTTTATTGCGTATCAGGACAAAGCCAAAACGAATATTCCAACAGCTGTTGTGCTCACGAAAAGCGATATGCTGCATTCCCTCAAGGATGAAGAGGGGGATTATATCAAATCCAACAGTAATGTCTTCCGCAACATGGTGCACCGCGATTGGTTTGACTTAACCGAGTTCGAGAATATCGACGGGGAGATCCGGCGTTTTATCGAGAAGGTGGATCGTCCGTTCAAGGGCACGATGGATGTGTACTTCAAGGATACAGCCTATTTCGCAGTCTCTGCGCTGGGTAGCAATCCGGTGGATATGAAATTGCAGGGTGTGGTTAGTCCGATTCGCGTGGATGAACCTTTCCTGTGGCTCCTGTACAAGCTGAAGTACATTGAGGGGAGAGTGGGATGATGCGTTCTTCTGTAACCCCGCCCATTGAACAACAGTTGTATACCCGAGAGCGGCGCGGGGTGTTTCGCACAACAGAGGGGTTTGATACGGTTGCGGCATCGCCGGGACTGGACCCTTCTTTTATCAAAAAAGTGCTTCACCCCTACTGTGTCTATGACGCTCCAGCGGAGCTAACAGGCCGTAGCGAGAAGGACGAGACGAAGTTTCCGGCTTCCATTCACCTGCTTCATCTGGAGAGTGGAGAGACGATTCTTGGGCAAAATGTGTACCAGTCTGCGGATTTCACCGGGCTGCGCAGTGCCTTTTTTGCACATAATTACGTCTTGTCTCCCGAACGTTCGGAAGAGCAGATGAAACAAGGCGGCTGGCTGGATGCCGTGTTCGCCACGTCCTATGACATCGAACAAGGTACAGTACTGCCGGCGCTTGCTGAATTGCCCATATCTCCGGGAAGTGGTCCTGATTCATCACCACCCCAAGTGCTGAGCACCTTAAAAATGAACGAAGTGCTGTTCAAGCGCTTGCTCTACGCCGTAATGCAGTCTGTAGCGACACGCAGAAAAGTATACATTGCGCTGGACCTTCCCGCAGAGGAAGTGACCGCAGGGGCCAAAGGATTGTTACGTTTGCTGTACACGGCTTTACCATACGCATTCCGGCGGCAGCTGGGATTCATGACGTTTGCCAAGGAGCCACAGGCCAAGAAGGGCATCCACGTCCAGTTTGTTGAGCGAGGGACGTTACGTCCGAAAGACCGGAATACGGAGAAGGATTTCACCTTTGATCTGGTGTCCGGCAGAGTTACCCATGCGGATGCATCTGTGGCGAAGTTACCTTATGCAGAATTCGCCTGGTCTTTATTGCAGGAACCTGGTGCTGCGGATGCGTTCTATACGTTTGCCGATGAGATGCTGTCCGGCATGGAGCCTGGACGGGAACTTTCCATTGAAGCATATGGGGAACTCGCGGTGTTCTATGGTCTTGAACAAGGCATGGAAGAACAGTATCTGGATAACAAAAGCCATGTTCTGAGTGGCTTGTTGACCTATCTGAAGCCGGAAGGTGGATCACAGCAACGTTCACGTCTGAACGAGCTGTTCCTGACCTTGCTCAGCCGGGAACTGGACAGTGTGAAGCGCGAGAACGTACCCGAAGAGGCCGTCGCCGCTCGCATTGGAGAATATTCTAGTGTTGCCGCGCCTGTGGTGCAATCCCGGATTGTGGACTATTTTATCTACGGTGTAAATAATGCTCGTGCCCAGAAGCGTATGCGTGCTGTGCAGGAATTGTATGCTGTGCTGGATCGGGATCCGCAGCTGAATCGAGCATTCTTTGATAAAGTGCTGGCCAATGAATCGCTCACCAAGCTGTTGTTCGAGCCTTATCTGGACAATCAGCTGAAACGCACGGAATCGGCAGCGAACGTTGTGGAAGTGATCCGAAGATGGGTTACGTCCCATCCATCTGCGATCCACTACAGCTTCTTGCAGGAGCGGACAGCGAGTGAGCTGCGTGAACGGTTATGTTCTGCGCCTAATCCGGTACAGTCTGCGAATGAAGCCCTCCGGCGTGTTAACATACTGGATCGGGTATCCGCTGATGTCACCTATGATACAGGCATTACGGCACGAATTGGTCAATCTGAAGCTACAGCCCGTCCTAATCGCAAAGGGGGATCTTCGTCTGCCAGTCAAGATCCGGCATATCAGGAGGAGTTAACCCGCCTTGCAGACAAGCTTGCTTATGTCATTAACCTGTTTATGATTCAGGATCTGGATCTGGAACGGGTTAACCGTGAACAGCTATTAAGCATTGATATTTTGCAGCATGGCAATGAGGTTCGGGATTGGGCGGCACGTCAGGGTTCTGATGTATCTGCTCGAACGAACATGATGCTGGCTGCGAGAGTGTGGCTTAGTGGCGAGGGGAATGAAGAAGAGGCATTGGAGGCACTTTCCCTGGCAGAACGTAATGAACTTCAACGCTGGTCGCGTCGCTGGCTTGCCGGAGAGTTGCAGGTTAATCCGGGGATCGCGGTATATGAAGCTTTACCGATGGCTTTTTATCGGGGAGGAAGCGGCAGCAACCGGTTGGATTATCCTGGCCTGATTGAATTCATCCGCACCAATGCAAGTCGTGCTGAGGGGCTGTATCCATTCTTCGAATGGTCAGGAGATCATCGAATGTTTGTCCGGGGTTCCAATGCGCATAAAGGATATGCGGATGCGATCGTGGCGTATTTCAAAGCCCATGACCGTGAAGCATTCAAGTCGAAGTCAGCTTTCAAACCGTATTACGTGAGAGCCAGCAAGACAATGAAGCCGGTCTATGACCGTGCGAAGACGGAATTGTCCTCTCCACTGGTGCGGATGCTAACGGGTAAAAGGAAAAATCTGTTCGGATTAATCCTCTTGATCCTGGTTCTGGGTAATGCTGGCGGTACATATGCCTGGATGAATAATTCTGTGGAGCCGCCAGCGGCGTCCACACCATCTACCGAGGAGCCTGGCATTCCGGCTGAACCTGAGGTACAGATCGCGGAGCAGATTGCTTATATGATTCCTGCGACTGAACAGGAGGGTACGGAATCTGCTGCTCAACTGGTGATCCGTTTCAGGAATGATACGGGAAGTGATGAGTTTGAGCAAGGCTCACTGCAATTGACGATGAAAGATGGCAGTACTCAGGAGTTGGATGCTACAGGTAAGTGGGAGAGCTTTAATAGGAATGAAGAGCCAGATACCCAAGATACATCCGATGGTGGTTCAGGGAGTACTTCCGAAGGAAGCACAGATGGTTCCTCAGCCGGAAACGAGGGGAACACAGAGCAGACGGAGGATGGCGTTCAGCAGGCAGATCCAGCAATATCGGGTGATGCCACTTCAGATCCTGCTACCGATGCAACAACGGATACAGGGACGAATGCATCGTCTAATGCTGCGAGTGGAGACACGGACCAAGGTACGGATGCAGATCAAGTTACTGGTTCCACATCGCCTGATACATCTGTATCCAATGAACAGGATGCGGATGCGACGACTTCTTCACAGATGTCTATTGGAGAGGTGGATCGCCTTTATCCGTATGGATTGCAGATGGATCTTCCAGCGGATATCGATGCCGAGAGCATTGCCAGTGTGCAGAGTACGCAGGGCGGGATGACGGTAATCCAATTGATGCCGCAGCCTAATTAAGCTGTAGATCATATTATTTGAGCGTGTTGCATAGATTCATGGAGTGCCTTTTGACCAAATATTGAAAAATGCTGACTTCATACCTTATTAAACGAGCGTATTTGAGATGACCTTGAACTCTAGATTCAAGGTCATCTTTTTTATTTGATATGGCGGCTGAATAGATTGAACTAACATTTACACAAAAACGGAGAGGACAGAAATAACCTGAAGAAGTGAAGTGTTCGCCTAAAAGCTTTCTAAAGGAAAGCTACATCGGAAGCATATGCTATCCCCGGATTTACCCTTTAAAAAAGGATCAAAAAATCTGGGGATAACAGCGATCAGAAGGTTGTTCTGTCATCGGAGTGGCCACATTCACAATTCGGACACAAAATTTGCGATTCAAGAGCTCGAAAGATTGTCAGAAGTGGTGAAGTGCGCGGAATGAATGAGAAAAGCTCTCATGTGTAATCGGAAAGAGAGTAAGATATCTGCTTCAAAAAGACCGAATAAAGCTCGAAAAAAGCAGAAAATTTGGTTTTTTATGTTGACAAATGATAATGATTATCAGTATCTTTAATGTATAAGATTTTTGCGCCGGAAATACTCAGAATTACAATTTCGTTTTCGTTGTCATAGCCGGATTACATAACCGGGATAAATGAGAGAGGGATGATCGCATGTTTCGTCTGGAGACGACCAAGCTGGATATCGCTTATGAGGAAAGACTAATTGTAGAGGATCTGAATATTCAGATTCCCCAAGGAAAAATTACAGCACTTGTTGGAGCCAATGGTTCAGGGAAGTCAACTATCCTGAAAACGATGGCACGTATTATGGCTCCAAAAGCAGGTAATGTATTGCTCGACGGGAAGTCCATCCATAAGCAGTCTACGCGTGAAGTTGCCAAGCAACTTGCGATTTTGCCACAGAACCCGACAGCCCCTGAAGGACTTACGGTTACTGAACTAGTATCCTACGGACGTTTTCCTTATCAAAAAGGATTTGGTTCCATGCGTTCTGAAGACAAACGCATGATTGAATGGGCTATTGAAGTGACAGCCATGACTGAATTCCATGATCGTCCGATTGATCAACTGTCCGGTGGACAGCGTCAACGTGCCTGGATTGCCATGGCACTTGCCCAAGAAACAGATATCCTTTTCCTGGACGAGCCGACAACGTTCCTGGATATGGCTCACCAGCTTGAAGTATTGCAATTGCTGGAGCAGCTGAATGCCACAGCCAATCGTACCATTGTTATGGTTGTGCATGACTTGAACCACGCTTCCCGTTATGCTCATCACATGATTGGTATCAAAAAAGGTAAAGCCATTGCACATGGTTCACCCGTGGAAGTTATGAACACGGATGTACTTCGTGAAGTATTTAACATCGAAGCAGATATCGTAACGGATCCGCGCTCCGGTGTACCGCTTTGCTTGCCATACGCTCTTGCAGGTGAACGTCAGCAATCCAAAACGCCAGACCAGATGGTCATGAACAGCGCGATGGTTCATGCAGGCGGACGGACAGAGCAACTTGCTCGTCAAGCGACAGGAAGTTAACGAAATGGGCCATACGTGGTCCTTACATTATAGAATGAAGCCGCTGTGCATAATGCACGCGGCTCATTCGCATTCATGGGAGGTTTGCAACCAATGGGAGCAATCAACTACACGTGGTTAGAGCAATATGGACGTATAACGACCGGCCCGGTTAACGAACCGGTTTTTGGCATGCCTTTGACATTGTTGAGACATCCGGAGAACGCAAAGCTTATGCTCGAAGCCTATAATGAGCACCTGCGTGCAGATTCTCTTCGCTCTGCTGCTGTATATTTCATGCACTCTGTTCGAGGTCTATTGCTTGGTATTCATTACATGACTTGCATGTGTGACACGTCGCTGAATATTTCGCTGGAGAATATCCAACTGCAGTTGGAGGTTCAAGAGGGGCGCCCCGTACTCCATTTTCAACTTTTGGATGTAACTGAGCATGCCCATCCTGGTTCAGTCAACAACGGTGTTGAAGGTGGATCCCTCTGGCGGAATGAGTTACTTACAGCATATTACGGCGAACAACTACGACCACTGATTGAAGGGGTGGCCCTTGCTGGAGAAGCAAACACGGGTCAGATGTGGGCACAGCTCGCATCCATCTTGAGATGGTTCAAGACGACGGTGGTAAAGATGGACATTACAGAATCGGAACGAGAAGCTGTAATTCAGGGATATGAGCATGTCATCGCCTTGCCACCGGAGATTCTGGGGTTACGCAAGAATTTGCTGTCATTCAAACCGGTCGAGATCGATAATCCGCATCAACCGGGAGAGACTATGCTGATGAAGCCGACATGCTGCCTGCACTATCAGGTGTACGGTGGGCAGAACTACTGTTACAGCTGTCCCAAACTGACCAAGACCGAGCGGCAAGAGCGGTATGATGCGATTGTGGCTGCCAAGTCGGGTTAAAGTGTGTCGGGAGCAAAGGGATATGGGTAAATCCGAGATTTGGTAATCGCATCGAATCAGGTTTATAATAATAAGACAGGCTGTAGGTTCATTGGTTATACCAACGTGCTCGCAACAGTCCAAACCAACATATGTCATGGGAGGAATCAGTCATGTCCGTATATTCATATCAGGCGGTAACCACCGCGAACCAGGAAGTCTCACTGGATCTGTATCAAGGTAAGGTATTGGTCATTGCCAATACAGCCAGCAAGTGTGGACTTACCCCACAATATGGTGAATTGCAAAAGCTCTACGATCGTTATCGCGATCAAGGCTTGGTTGTACTGGGTTTCCCTTGTAACCAGTTTGGAGGGCAGGAGCCAGGTACAAGTGAGGAAGCCGAATCATTTTGCCAGATTAACTATGGTGTGAATTTCCCGGTGTTTGCCAAGGTAGATGTGAATGGTGAGGAAACACATCCTCTGTTCCAATACCTGAAGGAGCAACAACCCGGCGTAGGCGAAACAACCGACATCCAATGGAACTTTACCAAGTTCCTTGTTAACCGTGAAGGTGAAGTGGTAGGTCGTGTTGAACCGAAAGAATCCCCGGAGAACATGAGCGCAGAGATCGAGAAATTGCTCGGTTAATACATGAACGTTGAGAAGCCTATCCTTGCATTAGCGAGGATAGGCTTTTTAAGTTGACTTCGTATACGACGTAGCTTCAGTCTCTCAGTAGGTAGAGGTTGGTTCCCTGATTAAGGCAATGGCTGGTTTAGCGTGTAATAGCCTTGATCCGAAGCCAGCTTAAGTAGGTTACGAGCATAGCTTCCGGCCCAAGAGTAGCCGTGTCGTCGTTCCTCACTGATATCCAGAATGTTCATATACTTCAGTCCATCCCGATCCGCGTAGAAAGGCACATCTTCATCCACGTTATAGAAACGGTACCAGATCACACTCCCTGCATCCGGTTCAAAATACACGGGTCCTTGTCGGTTATACTTGGTTCCATTCTCTCGTACCGTATCGAACCATCGGAGAGCCCCTTTGGCGGCTTGTTCAATCTCGGGAGTCTGAGGCCTGGACATCAGAAAAGCAGTAATCGCCACCGACTCTGATCCCGACTTGGAGGCTAACTCATAGGCTCTGCCCGGCACAGGGGCATAGGTCACAGGATCATGCTGCGCACCCCAAACGGTGGGCTGACCAGCATTGATAATTTGCGCTTTCAGCGTATAATCCATCCCTTTGTCCAGAGCTTTCTTCAGCTTGCTACGGTCGTTGGTGGTCAATATATCGTTGTTAAACCCACTTCTTCGCTCAACCATATCGTCTAACAAAACCATCGTCTGTACCATGGCATTGTCGTTGTAAGTCACTGCATCAGAGTAATTACTTCGTTTGGGATAAACCTGAGGCCAACCTCCAGATGGATATTGGGAAATCAGGATAAAGTCCACCGCTTTACGGACACTGTTCTTAAAGGCCAGATTGCCTGTTTTCTCATACATATCAGCCAGGAATCGGATCTCGGAAGTTGTCGCATCATTATCGAAGGTGCCAAGTTCAATGCCATTCGGGTCTTTCCAGCCTGATCGAGCTGTTACACCATCCCAAGGGGCTGTGTATGTCCGTAAAGGTATATCAATAAGGATCGTTAGCATTTTTGCAACGATCCCTATTGGTATCCGTTAGTTGTAAACCGCAGTTGATTACGTTGATTCTTTGAGCATTAAGCTAACGTTTCCCGTTAGTTCAATTGGTTGGGGGGTTATAAATTGAAAGATTCCAATCAAGATGAGCAAAGTCACGAGTTTCTACATCATTCTTTTGAGTTTCAATGCCATCCAGCCGACAGACGATTATGGAGCTGAGGGATGCCTTGTCTAATAAAAACATAGCGTTTACTGACTGAGCTTTTATGTGAATCGCACCCCGCTTAATGAACAAAAGCAGTCAACCACCAGGTTGACTGCTTACGTTTTGTGTTAGCCAACGTGCCTAACTCGGAACATTATTAAAATTATTAACAACATCTTCTATAGTAACTCCCTGGAGGACCTTTTCTAAAGCTGACTGGGCTAAAATAAAAATAGGTTCAATCGTTTCTTGCAATTGTTTTCCAACAGGGCAATCTGGATTTGGATTTTCATGGATACTAAATAATTCATTTTCGTTTACTACGTTTACTGCTTTGTATACATCAAACAGAGTGATGTCAGACAATTTCCGAGCTAATTTGGCACCTGCGACTCCAGGCTTTATTTTAACCAATCCAGCACTTTTAAGCATACCCATAATTCTTCTTATTACAACAGGGTTAGTGTTAACGCTGTTGGCTATTGCCTCCGATGAGTTAACCCCTGTCTTATTTACCTCAAGCAACGATAAAATGTGAATTCCTACTGAGAAACGACTGCTGATCGACATTGCTTATCCCTCCTTAATACTTTAACTATTTTAGCAGTAATAGATTGATTACAACTGCATGAATGCATAACGTAAATGCCAATATACAATTTAGTATTGACAAGTGCTCATCCTGTAACTATTATAATTACATGTAATCTAAATGGTTACAGGATACAAAATACATTATAAAGGATGGTACCAATTATGGCAAAAGTATTGTATATCACAGCGCATCCACATGATGAAACTCAGTCCTACAGCATGGCAGTTGGCAGCACGTTCATTGAATCTTATAAAGCAGTAAATCCACAGGATGAAGTAATCGCTGTTGATTTGTATAAAGAATATATCCCTTATATCGACGCAGATGTATTTAGCGGTTGGGGGAAACTTCGTTCAGGTACAGAATTTAATCAATTATCAAAAGAGGAACAAGATAAAGTAACACGTCTTGCTGAATTGTCTGATCAATTTATCCAAGCTGATAAATATGTATTTGTTACTCCTTTTTGGAACTTCTCATATCCGCCTATTATGAAAGCTTACATTGATGCAGTTTCTGTAGCCGGAAAATCGTTCAGATACACCGAACAAGGGCAACCTGTAGGGCTTTTGACTGACAAAAAAGCATTACACATCCAAGCACGTGGTGGATTTTATTCTGAGGCACCAGCATCAGAACTTGAAATGGGCCATCGTCATCTCCAAGTCATTATGAATTTCTTTGGTGTTCCTTCTTTTGAAGGATTGTTCGTTGAGGGCCACAATAAAGCCCGCGATAAAGCTCAGGAAATCAAGGAAGATGCACTCCGCCGTGCAAAAGATCTTGCTCAAACGTTCTAATTAGACAAAACAGGTGAATATAAGGAGGAACCGAAGATGAGAATTGGAATTATTGGTGCAAGTGGTAAAGCAGGCGATTATATCTTGAAGGAAGCCTTAAAAAGGGGACATGAAGTTTCAGCGATTGTAAGAAATGCTGCTAAAATTCAAGATGATAACGTATCAGTGTTGGAGAAGAACATTTTTGACTTAAACGAGTCCGATTTGAAGCAATACGATGTTATCGTAAATGCCTTCAAAGCTCCAAATGGTCAGGAACATCAACATGTAGAAGCTGGAAAAGTACTAATCAAAGCGCTAAAAGGAGCTCTTAATACAAGATTGGTTGTGGTCGGAGGAGCAGGAAGTTTGTATCTTGACGAAACGAAAACTCTCCGGAAATTCGAAGCACCTGGATTCCCAGAGGCATACTTTCCAACCGCAACGAACATGTGGAAAAATCTTCAGGATTTACAAGAAACCAATGATATTCAATGGACATATCTTAGCCCTGGGGGAGTTTTTGACCCAGATGGTAAAAGAACTGGTTCATATCAAGTAGGCTCTGATTACGTCATTTTAAACGCAGCTGGTGAAAGTTATATTAGTTATCCTGACTTTGCCATTGCAATGCTTGATGAAATTGAGAAACCACAGCACCAAAATAAACGCTTTACGGTAGTAGGTTAGCGAGGCGGAAAGATTGATTTAGAAAGGAGAAGTAGTTGTGAATACTGACAAAGAGCTTATCTATGCATGGGACGCCTATTGTGGATGGTGTTATGGGTTTTCAAAAACCATCCGTACGTTGCATGAAAATCACCCAGAACTGCCACTTACCGTATTGAGCGGTGGTCTGTTTATTGGTGATCAAAGTCATTCAATGGGTTCATTCCCTCATATTCCAGAAGCTAATAAACGGATTAGTCAACTTACTGGAGCCGAGTTTGGAACAGCTTATCAGGAACTCCTAAAAGAGGGAAGCTTCGTTATGGATTCTAATTCATCAGCAATTGGATTTAATGCTTTGCGATCCCTAGCCCCGGATCGTTCCATCTATCTCGCCTGCGCAATGCAGCATGCATTTTATTACGATGGTTTGAGTCTCAGTGATCCAGAAACTTATCGTAAAATTGCCGTTGATAATAATATTGATCCAAACTCTGTAATGGAACTTTTGAAAGACCCATCGGGAGCCGCTGCAGCACGCGAAGACTTCACCAAAGTAAGAAACTTAGGGATAAATAGCTTTCCTACCCTCCTTCTCCGTAACGGCAAAGAGATAATCTCACTTGCTGGGACTATGGACATTGAGGAGCTTGAAGAGCGTTTAGCTCGCACAAATTTAGAACAAGATACCACAGCGGTATTTTGTTCAATAGATAATAAAAACGGCTGTTGATATCAGCTGAGAAGGAAAGTTCTGTCTGCATTCGTGCGGTCAGAGCTTTTTGAGTTTCTAATGACGTCTCCTCTGCTAGAAACCGAGCACGACTTGCTATTTCGAACAATAAAATGCACTCATAATACAAGACTAAACTAACCTGCCCGTTAGCGTAATGAGGAGCTCATCATCCTAATATAATTTTCCTGTTCTCTACTTTCTGTAAAGGTATACAAAAAAGGATCGTTAGCATTTCTGCAACGATCCCTATTGTCATCCGTTAGTTGTAAAACGCAGTTGATCACGTTGATTCTTTTTTCATTAAGCTAACGTTTTCCGTTAGCGTAATGATCGAATCCCCAAATGAAAAGCAGCCGATCACATTGATCGGCTGACTTCTCTTCTTTGAATAAAGAAAGTTGTTTCGTAAAGTTGGAATCATCGATTTTATATCAGTTTTTATAGCTTGGTTATCCACGACCATGAATAGGATTTAGGAAGTTCTAGTTTGACACCTAAACGACTTGCAGCCATGTATGCCCAATGAGGGTTCCACATTAACTCACGGCCGAGGAATATTAAGTCGGCACGATTATTCCGTAAAATTTCTTCAGCATGTTCTGGTTCTTTTATTAAACCAACAGCTCCTGTTGGGATGTTGGCTTTACTTCGAATCATGTCTGCAAATGGTACTTGATAGCCTGGGTAAGTTTGCGGTCGAATACCAACCAATCCACCAGTGCTGACGTCTACTAAATCAACGCCTAGTTCCTTCATTAAGGAACTATAATACACGTAGTCTTCTGGTAGACTCCCTTCAGGATGGTATTCATCAGCAGAAATACGTGCAAATAAAGGTCCTTCCCAAACTGTTTTAATACCTTCAATTACTTCTTTCAAGAAACGAAAACGATTCTCACGAGACCCACCATACTCATCCTGACGGTTGTTGCTTAAAGGAGATAAGAACTCATGAATTAAATACCCATGTGCCGCATGGATTTCTATAACATCAAAACCAGCTTTCCTAGCTCGATTCGCTCCTTCTACAAAGCCATGGATTACTTCTTTTATTTGATTTATAGTCATCTCCTCGGGCACTTTTTGACCTTCTTCATATGGAATAGGTGAAGGTGCAATAATTGAACCATCTATTTTTGCCTTACGTCCAGCGTGTGAAAGCTGTATTCCAATAGAAGTACCCAAATCGTGAACAAGACCTGTAAGCTCGCTAAGTCCTTCGATATGGGAATTGTTCCAAATACCAAGGTCTTGAGGTGTCATCCGTCCTTGCATTGTGATAGCGGTAGCCTCTACCAATATAAGTCCTACACCTCCGACCGCACGAGCAGGGTAGTGAATTTTATGCCAAGGCTGCACAATTCCTGATTCATCTTCACAAGCGTACATACTCATAGGGGACATAACGATTCTATTTTTTAGTGTTAAGTCCTTTATTTTATAGGGGGAGAAAAGCATCGTTTCGACTCCTTAACAAAAAATTAGATTTTCTTTGTTTACTCAAAATAATTACTTTGAAAAAATTTCATCCATAAACGCTCCAGCACTTTCAATAGCTTCCTTGCCTTCTTCTAGGAAAGAATGAAATGCTGGCCAATTATGAACCATACCAGGGAAGGATCTAAATCTTACATCAATTCCTGCTAATGCAGCATTGCTAACAAATGTTAAAGCTTCACTTAACATCACTTCAACTTCTCCCACCATTACATAAAGGGGTGGTAATCCTCTTAAATCACCGTATATTGGCGATGCTAAAGGAACCTCTGGTGAAACACCATTCAAATATGTTTCTGCTAAATATTTAACACCTGCAGTTGAATTCATTGGATCAATTCCTTCTTTTGTTATATAAGTTTCACTAGTTTGCCCCAAATCAATCCAAGGGGAAATCATTACTCCTGCTGATGGAAGAGGGAGATGATTGTCACGGATGCTCATTAACAACCCAGCAGTCATACTGCCTCCTGCTGATTCACCAGCAACGATAATATCTTTCCCTTTATAACCTTGATCTAATAACCACTTGTAGGCGTTCATTGCATCGTCCAGTGGAGCAGGGAAATGATGTTCAGGTGCCAGGCGATAGTTAATAGCCAGGGTGCGTGCTTTGGCTGCTCTTCCTAATTCACTCGTTTCTCCGCGATGAGTTGCAATGCTTCCAAATAGAAAACCTCCACCATGTAGGTAAAGAAGTACACGATCATCCTGGGATTCAGGAACTATTTGCCACTCACCCTCCATCCCATTAATATCTACTTTTTCTCTTACAACATCATCGGCAACTGGTAATGTTCCATATGCTTTTTCAGCTTGTGCTCGTAATTCGTTAACAGGTATAAAGAAGTCAGGTATATTATCTTTAAAGAAATTACTTGCTTTTTGTCTATCTTTATAATTGCTCATTTATAAAAGCTCCTTCATGTTAAGTGGTTTGTTTATCTAAAAAAATAGATTTATTAAATCGTATTATATCGATATAAGAGTGAATACTAAACCTCATTCATAATTGTGTCAAGCATAATAAAAAAAAACTCACCGTTAACATATAGGGTGAGTGTAGAGAATTTTAGGTTACTTTCGAAATTTTACAAATCAAATTTTAACCAGTCAGCTAGTTTTTCTACAGCTTCTTGGTTTCTTCTGTAATAAGTCCATTGTCCAATATTTTTTGCCTCTAATAATCCACTTTCATGTAATAATGAAAGGTAAATAGATACAGTAGATTGGGACAAACCGACCTTTTTTTTTATACTTGCTACACAAACACCTCCAAGAAAATTATTTGTGCTTAATGAATGTGATTGTGGTTCGAAATTTTCTGTAGGGTCTTTTAGCCATTTTAATATCTGGAGACGTGTTTCATTTGATATAGCTTTTAATACTTTTAATTCATCCATTTATTAAATATCTCCATTTCTATAATATTGACCAAATAGGAAGAAGTCATTTGTTTATAAGCTTCTTATAATTCAAGGATAAAATAGATTTTATCAAATTTCAAATATGTCCAATGTTTACATCAAACCTGAGATATTTATAAATCATCATATTAGAATACATGCGTTTTCTCTTTTTTCACTAACCTGCCCGTTAGTTGCACAAAAGCAGCCGATCACATTGTGTCAGCTGCTTTCTTAGTTGTATTAGTTAGTTGAACGAAGATAAGATTATTGTTTAGCCCATTATAGTCAGCTTAATCTTACGTTCGACTTTTCTGAATTGATTTTTGGTTTATATTAACTAGCAATATACTTATTACAATTAACAGTAGTCCCACTAATAAATTTATAGTTATATTTTCATGTGAAAATAGCGCACTTATCACTATAGAGACAACTGGTATTAAGAATGTATAAGAACCTACCTTACTTACTTCTCCAGAACCAATAAGTGTGAAATAAATTAACCAACCAATTGCAATCACAAATATCCCTATAATAAGTAAATAGGAAATGAAGGGTGCATTCCAAACAACATCATTCCAATTCTCAGATACTGATCCTGTTCCCGTTAAAATCACCCCACCAATGAGCAGTTGGAGTGCTGTTGCCCAAGTTGCATCTACTCTTTCATTGTTTTTTTCGTATACACAACTCCAAAACTCCAGAAAAGAGCGGTGCATAGCGCTAAAATCACACCCGAGACCGATGATTCGTTTCCGTTAAAACTAGTTGCACTCAATGTAAACACACCAATAGAACCTAAGATTAAACCTATAATCTTTAGGCCATACATCGTCTCACCCAACCAAATCCATGAAAATAGTCCTAAAAGGACAGGTTGGAGAAATACAACAGCTGAAAATAATCCAGCAGGCATATAATTTAAACCAACCGTCTGAAGACCATAATATAAAATAATATTAAACAAAGATGAAATTACATAAATACGCCAGTTTTCTTTAAATCGCAATGATTTGTATTTAGGTAGAGCAAAAATCATTAAAATGGCCCCACCGATATATATTAGACGTTTTTTTTTAGTTTTGTAAAGTTGAATCAAACTTTCCTTGAGCTTGTCCTACTAAATAATAGCCGAAATCGTTCTTATCCGGTCTCGATCCTTTATTGCCAGTAAGAAATACAATGGCTTCTTCTCCAATTTTAAATGTAGGAGAGGCTTCTTCATTGAAGGTGTAAATCATATTATCTGTTTCCCCACCCTTAACCCGTATTGTTACTGTTTCATCAGGTTCTCCTTTATAAACAGTTTGAACCCGAATGGTAGTATTTGTGACAGGGAATCCTTCAAAGTCTTTTTTTACTTCTTGAGAAATAACTGTTCCAGACACAATAACATCAGCTCTGTAAGGATTTTTTATTATTGTAAGCGCTTACCGATTTAAAAATCAACCCTGTATTGAAAATTGAAGCCATTTAATTTTTGTACAAGTAAAACGTGAATGGAGAAGAAGGTTCTACCTACAAGCGTCCATACAGGGAACGCGTAAGCCTTTGCATAGCATAAATCGACTCGAATCCGGGGAAAATGAAATCAATAAAACGAAGGGAAGAAAGGCTTGAATACAGGGAAAACACCTCTTTCGACAAACTTTTTTTGCTCAACCTATTGCAATGTGAAAAAGATCACATTATAATGAGTGTATAAAGTGAAATAAATCACATACACAGTATCGATTAAGAAGTGAAATATTTCACAACTACAATAACCTTATATTCAAACTCATTTATATATTTCGAGGAGGAACTTTTAATGAAAATCGCAGTTATCGGATGTACACACGCAGGGACCGCAGCCATCGTAAACACCGCCAAATTGTACCCGGATGCTACCATCACGGTGTATGAGCGCAATGACAATATCTCCTTCCTATCTTGTGGCATTGCGCTCTACGTAGGTGGAGTTGTGAAAGACCCTGACGGTTTGTTCTATTCTTCGCCTAATCAACTGGCAGATCTCGGTGTAGTGACCAAGATGCTTCATGAAGTAACAGCAGTTGATGCCAAGGGTCATACCCTTCAGGCTAAAAACCTGCAAACTGGGGAAGAATTTGAAGATACGTTTGACAAACTGATCGTAACAACGGGTTCATGGCCTGTCGTTCCGAAGCTTGAAGGCATTGAGATGGACAACATTTTACTTTGCAAAAACTACAATCATTCCAACACAATTATTGAAAAAGCCAAAGATGCCAAACGCGTTACCGTTGTGGGTGCAGGATATATCGGCGTAGAACTGGTTGAGGCTTTCCAGATGAACGGCAAGGAAGTTACACTGATCGATAGTGTCGACCGGATTTTGAACAAATACCTGGACCCTGAATTCACGGATGCGATCGAAGATACGTTGACTGGACGCGGTATCAAGCTGGCTCTCGGTCAAACGGTACAGAAATTTACTGGAGAGAATGGCAAAGTGACTAAGGTAATCACGTCCAAAGGGGAGTTTGAAACCGATTTGGTTATTCTGTGCATCGGCTTCCGTCCGAATACAGAGCTACTCAAAGGCCAAGTGGATATGCTGCCGAACGGTGCGATCGTCGTGGATAAATATATGCAAACCAGTCAAAAAGACGTCTTCGCTGCGGGTGACAGCTGTGCTATTCATTACAATCCGACAGGCAAAGCAGCGTACATTCCACTGGCGACTAACGCCGTGCGGATGGGTACACTCGTAGCCCGTAACCTGGTTCGTCCTACGACACCGTATATGGGTACACAAGGCACATCGGGTATCAAAATTTATGAGCAAAATATCGCGGGTACAGGCATGACGGAAACGTCTGCTGCTGACGAAGGTCTGATTGTGGAAGCCGTGGTACTGGAAGACAGCTACCGTCCGGAGTTCATGCCAACGGCGGAGAAACTGTTGCTTAAAGTGGTATATGAACAGGCTACTCGTCGCATCGTCGGAGCACAAGTAATGTCACAGGTTGATCTGACTCAATCGATTAATACGATCTCGGTCTGCATCCAAAACAACATGACCGTAGATGAGCTGGCCTTCATCGACTTCTTCTTCCAGCCACATTACAACAAACCGTGGAACTTCCTGAACACGGCGGGTCTGCAAGCACTGCCTCCAATTGAAGTAAAAGCACCAGCAATGGTGTAAGGAAGCAGAATAAATCATAATAGATGAGTATAAAGACGCGAAGAAGACTGGCGAGTATATCGTCAGTCTTCTTCTTTTGTGTGTGTATTGCTGCTGGTTGTATCACAGCTAGAGTACCTGAATTTATATGAATTTACATATCACATAAGTTGTCAAAATAAATAAGGGGCTGTCTCAAAAGCCCTTGAAAAAAGTATAGGCAAAAAGAAATACCACGCATACGTTCAAAAAAGGACAAAGCAGAGGTTTATTCTGCTTTGTCCTTTTTGCGTTTTTCTGTCAATGTGGCTTTTTTGAGTAGATTGTGGGCAAGGCAAAGCCACCCAACCTCCAGGCTCACTTTTTGCAAGCCGCGAAGCAGGAATCTTCGGAATCCCCGGTTATTTTTAATTTGTCCAAACACACTCTCAGGCTCCGTCATGCGCCGAACTGAAAGGGTATATCCTTCCTCACTACGTAACCGTTCCCGCATCTCGTTTTTTTGACGCATATAGGTAAGACTGACGGTAATCTCCCGATTGCCTTTCGCTGTTGTGCATTTGGTTTTCAGGGGACATTCGCTACAGTCTGCACTTCGATAATGGCGGGTTCGAATCGCGTAGCCACTCTCCGTGACCGCCTGACTTTCATACCGGAATGGTAACGTTTGCCCTGCCGCACAGGTCCATGTATCTTCGGTTTCGTTGTAGCTCCAGTGGTCCACTTTGCCCAGCGCTTGCTTCCATGCCCTCGTTTTCTCTTTATGGTATGTTCCGTATTTGACGATGCCGTGGATGTTTTTTTCTTCCAAATAGCTGTAATTTTCTTCGCTTCCATACCCGGCATCGGCAATGACGGTTTTCACTCTTTTACCAAGCTGCTCTTCCAGATGATCCAGGTGCGGTTTCAGACATTTGGTGTCCGTGGGCCGCTGGTGTACACTGTAGCCCAATACAAACTGGTTTTCCGTTCCGATTTGTACATTGTATCCAGGCTTTAGTTGACCATTTCGCATGTGGTCTTCTTTCATTCGCATGAACGTCGCATCTGGATCGGTTTTGCTGTAACTGCCCCGCTCACCAGCAGTTTGGATCTGATGCTCATACTTTTGCAACCGGGGCAGGAAGTCTTTGCACAACTGTCGCACCGCTTTTTTTAATGTTTTGCTCTTCGGTTTTTCGCTTAGCTTTTCCTCCAATTGCTTGACGGCTTGTTCCAGTTTTTCCGCAGTGAGAGCCGAGACTTCGCCAAGTTCAGGCAGGTCGGTTCCGGTGTGGAGGGTATCTTCTTCGTTTTCCGCTTCTTCGATGGCTTGAAACAAGGTATGTACTTTTTCTTGCAGCTTGGCCTGGTGCTTGACGACGGCTTTTTTCCACACAAAGGTGTAGCGATTCGCATTCGCTTCAAGCTTGGTTCCGTCCAAAAAATAGTGATCCAAGGACACGTATTGCTCCTGAACCAACAGCTCCAGCACATGGGTAAACACAGTTTCCAAGACCTCTTTCATCCGCTCGGAACGAAAGCGATTAATGGTCCGGAAATCCGGTTGTTGCCGCCCGGCTATCCACATGAACATGATATTTTCGCGAACCGCCTTGGCAATTTGCCGGGAAGAATAGATGCGCTGGGTGTAGGCGTAGATGATGATTTTGGTGAGCATTTTGGGATGATAGCTATGGCGACCCCCGCCAGGATACGCCGAGTTAAAAATGGAATCGCTGAGGCGATTGATTGCGTTATTCACAACACGAACGAGGTGATTTTTGGGGATATCTGTCTCCAAATCCATTGGCAAGAAAAGTTGATCCATGGTATATTGAATGTACAAAGAAACCGTCTCCTTTCAAATGGTGGGTCGCACTTCCATTTTACCAAGGAACGGTTTCTTTTTGTTTTACAATTTTGAAAACAGAGCTGTCTCTAGCCATTTTATGACTTATGGGACAGCCCCTTCGAGCTAGCTCATAATCTTTAGATTAAATCGGATTTGCTCAGTAGACGATGAATCAGAGTCGCTACTTCTGCACGTGTAACATTGGCTTTTGCCGCAAGATTACCATCACTACGTCCACTGATGAGGCCTGCCTTGGCTGTTAGTGCGATGTTATCCTTCGCCCAGTTGCCGGCATTAGCGCTATCCTTAAATGTAGAGAGAATCTCGTTAGCATCCAGAGTAGCGTATTGGTCTGCAAGACCTGTCAACTTCATCGCTCTCGCGATTAACGTCATTGCCTGTTCCCGTGTAATCGTGTCATTCGGACGGAACGTACCATCCTCAAACCCATTAATCAGTTCGTAGGAAGCCGCAGTCTGAACCGCGCTGGAATACCAATCATTCGTAGTGACATCCCGGAATGGTTGTGTACCTTCCCCCAGCTTGAGACCCAATCCACGGACGATGATAGCTGCGAATTCAGCTCGTGTAATCGCTTTGTTCGGGTTGAAGGTCGTATCGTTAACGCCCTGGATGACCATCCGGGAACCCATCTCGTTTACCGCATCTTTCGCCCAGTGTTTCTCTACATCCGCAAATGTTAGCGGGTTCCATATAATTCCATACGTGCTATTCGTCAAACTGTTAATCTCCGCATAAAATGTTCCCTGATCCACAACAACCTTGGTTGGTACATGTCGCACTGTACCGTCAGGCTCTACGACAATACCGGTTGTAATCTTATTCGGATCGATCTCGGGAGACAATGCAATTCTGCGTTCAACGTATGCGTTGAACTTCGTAATTTCAGTTGTTTGGCCGTTGTACTGTCCAGTTACCGTGAAGTCAACAGGTGAGGCAACGAGTGTAAAATCACCTTGAGCTGCTGCATTCACTGCAACCTGATTCATTGTATCGGAAGATTTGGCTATCGTAATACGAACCACGATATCTTCCAGTTTCAGACCGTTGCCGAGACTTTCGGCAAAAGCATCAATGTTAATTTCTGAAGCAGGGAGCGTATAACTCGCCTGATCTGTCTGGAGAACCAGCGTTGCAGACAGACGTTCCATGTTTTTCACCGACTGGCCGTTCAACTCACCAACGATGACATTGGAGGATGATTTAACCGGAATGGTGACGATTGCCCGAGGGCCTTCGGCATCCAATTTCGCTTGTAACTTCACCGGATCAACGATAAGTACCGTGGTTTTAACACCATTGGCTTCTGTTGTTTTCATCTTCCCTGCATTTTCAGTTTTGCCGTTGACGATAATGATGACATCTTCGTCACTTGCATTGGTATTACTATTGTTACCGTTATTGGTAGTCGGATTCGTCGTGTTGTTTCCCCCTGAAGGCGGAGAGACGACGGGAACATCGGGATTATTGGTCCCTGGTGCAGGCTCATTCGTTACTACAGATGAAGTCCATCCGAATTTTACAATCTTGCCTTCGGCATCTACTTCGGCAACAGCGATTTTATCTCCGTTTGCTGCGTTGATTAGACCATTGTTCGTCCAGTTTTCGTAGTCTGTAGCTACATCACCAATAGCTGGCACGTTGATATTTCCGGTACCGAAGTTTTTATAAACGAAACGATGTCCAATAGCCTGAATTGCAGGGGTTACTGTAATGAGTGTTTTTCCGTCATTTGTTGACCCGCTAGGATCAACAGCGACCACGATCAGGTCGGTTGCAAGATTCGCTGTGAAGTGAAGTGTTTTCTCCGTCCCGGCTGGAACTGAACCACTCGCAGCCACACGCACCTTAACTGTGTGTTCACCACTGAGATCCGGTGTATTAGAGCCGTTAAAGTGGACAAAGGCTCCATTGTCGATTTGATATTCCATGGTAGTGTCCAAACCGATAATGGTGTTGTTCTGGTCATCCGCAGTGACATTCGGTGCAGCAGGGACCGATGCACTGGAACCTACAGTCACTGGTGTTTCTGATGATGCAAACGTAGAGGAGGTTGCTTTTGTACGAACATAATACGTACTTGGCTCCAATCCTGTAACTGTTGTGTCATAGATAGTTGTCCATGCGCCGTTGATGTCTTTTTTGTATTCCATTTGATCAGTTACATTCGTAAGGGTTCCATCATGAGCGCCGTTTGATGTTACATTGGTCTTGCCGACTTCTGTTGGAGTCGCAGGGCGCGATGGAATGACGAGTGTTTGAACTGAGCTATCTGTAGTCGTGGTGCCATTGCCTGGTTTCACGATAGACAATGTGGTTCCGATCCAGCTGTTGTCGATCGTAATCTGACCTGAACCATCTGTAACAGCACTTGCTCCGTTGATGGAGTATGGAGCGTTAGGCACAAGTCCTGTCAGTTGCTCATCTGCATAGCTGATGACAGCCTCCGGTGTCGTTTCCGGTGTAGCAGACGCCGAACCAATGGTCACGGGTGCTTCGGCCGATGCAAATGCAGAAAAGGTTGCTTTGATACGCACATAGTATCGATCTGGTGTGAGAGCTGTAATCGTAGTGTTATCAATAGCTGTCCATGAACCGTTGACGTCTTGTTTGTACTCCATCTGATCTGTGACATTTGTGATCGTTCCATCATTTGCTCCATCAAAGGTTTCATCGGTCTTGCCGATTCCGAATGGAGTCGTAGGACGAGATGGAATGATCAATGTTTGAGCTGAACTGTCCGTTGTTGTGATGCCGTTACCTGTTCTCACAATGGACAAAGTAGTTCCGATCCAACTGTTATCTATGGTGATATATCCTGAACCATCTGTAACAACATTCGCTCCGTTGATCGAGTATGCTGCATTAGGCACGAGCCCAGTCAATTGCTCGTCCACATAGTTAATTACAGCGGCTGGTGTTGCTTCCGGTGTAACGGACGTCGAACCTAACGTCACGGGTGTTTCGGTAGAAGCAAATGTAGAAGATGTTGCTTTGGTACGAATATAGTACGTACTTGGTGCGAGTCCTGTAACTGAAGTGTCATCGATAGCTGTCCATGAACCGTTGATGTCTTGTTTGTACTCCATCTGATCAGTGACATTCGTGATCGTTCCATCATGGGCACCGTTCGATGTTTCATCCGTCTTACTAATGCCAGTTGGAGTTGCAGGACGAGATGGGATGACCAAGGTTTGAGCTGAGCTATCTGTAGTTGAGGTGCCATTGCCTTTCTTCACGATGGACAACGTGGTTCCGATCCAACTGTTGTCGATAGTAATATGTCCTAAACCATCTGCTACAGCATTCGCTCCATTAATGGAGTATGCAGCATTAGGGACGAGTCCTGTCAGCTTTTCATCTACATAGCTGATGACAGCGGCTGGTGTCGTTTCTAGTGTAGCTGTGCGGTTTACTGTTACTGCATAGTACTGTACGGTCGTATTGTCGGCTGCCGTCACTTTAATGTATGCAGTGATAGCTCCACCTGCTGTGAGCGGGATCGTTGAGTTTCCTGTAACTGCACCAGTGGAATAGTCGCTGTTGCTGAACAACTCCATCTTGGCCTGATTGTCTGCCAGTACAAGATTGGCTAATCCCAGTGTTGAGGTTGTGTTAGGCACGTTAACTGCCCAGTTAACCGCTGTCCCAGATGTCGTTCCATCTCCGCCTCCTGGAGCACTGTCAGTCTGTCCAAGTACAGTTGTCAGACCAGCATTATTGCTGCCCATTGTAGCACTCCCTAATACAATCCGTGCATTGTCGTTACCTGCAATATAGAACTTTCCGTCATGATAATAAACGGTGTTTAAACCTTTTCCGACTATGCCTAGTGTAGTCTCATCGTAAGTGGTCCAGTTCACCAAATCTGAGGATGAATACATCATATAATGTTCAATCATTCTGCCATAAATATCATATTCATACAAAGTACCGACAGCTACGTAGATACCATCTCCGTATGTGATAGATTTTAAGCCAGTATAATTGATAGTATCAATGTTATGTCTGGTCCAAGTTGAGCTAGTGTTCAAGACACCTGTCGTTTCTAACAGGATAGGAAACGAAGATTCATCTGATCCGGCAATTACATATTTTCCATCTACATAGATGATGTCATTTAACGAGTAATAATTTTCATGAATTTCATCATTTGGATCAATGATCTGAGTCCAATTCATTCCATTTGCATCAGATTTCCAAATTACTCCGTAACCTGTTGCGATATATGCACCATTTACATACTTCACATTAAATATATCTCTATTTGGGATTAAAATGTTTGTGCCCTTCGTCCAAGATAATCCGTCAACGGAGTTGAGCGTATCGCCTGTACCCGTTACTGCAACAAAACCTCCACTTGCACCATAGGTCAGCGCTACTACTCTGCCGGTTACACCAGCGGGAAGATTGCTGAGTGTCCAATGTTCGCCATCGGAGGATACCCCAATTTTTTTACCCATGGCGACAAAAGTGTTATGGCCGTATGCAACTTTGGAAAAAGCCTCTTTAGGAAGCAACTGGCTATTTGTACTTAGATGCTCCCAGTCGCTGTTGGAATTCAATATAAGGCTATCTGTTGTATCACTGCCATATAATGAATCACCGACAACCACCCATGTGCTGCCGTTATAAGCGATACCCTGCAGATTCGCCGCGGTTTTTTTCCACTCGGATTTGTCCGCAGTAACGACAAGACTATTAGGAGCCGAGGTGACAAGGACCATACCCGTTCCATTCGAAGCTGCAGATTGGATGGTCATATTGGTTACCGTAGGCTCTGAAGTCCAATTGACGCCGTTATCCGTGGATGAGTCCAGTTTGCCTGCCTGACCAAAACGGTAGAGTGTTGATCCGGCTTTGACAGTACTCATTGCATTGTTATAAGAGGCATCAGGTGCAAACGTTATTCCGTCACTGCTGGAGTAGCCAATCGTTGAATTTTTAATAAGATAAAGCTTCCCATTATAGATCGAGAATCGTTCCAAGGAGGAAGTGCCATTCAAAAAAACATTCGTCCAGCTACTTCCGTTACTTGAATAAGCGTATCCAGAAAATACATTACCTCCGACAACGTATCTACCTGATATATAGGCCATATCTGTCAAATGAAAGGGTGAGCTTGAAGTACCATTGGATGGCCAAATTTTTGGTACAGTACTCGATAACGTCCATGTCACCCCATCCGAAGATGAATAAATAATGCCTACATCTTGCGCGCGGTCACTGGCATGCCATTTTCCACCAACAGCGTAAAAATTGCCGTTTGTATAAACGACTTTTTGCAAAATGTCTCCATTAATTCCTGATGATTTGTCGACCCATGTTTCGCCATCAGACGAAACGATCAATCTTGCTTTATTAGGAGTAGATTCCACCCCGACTGCGACATATACATGGTTTGCATACACGAGGCTTCTCCATGATGTTTTTTCGTTAGAAACTCCTGTATTCACTACAGCCCAGTTTAATCCATCTGTGGACTGAACAATACGTCCTTTTTCACCCACTGCGGTGTATTTCCCGTTAGCATAAACAACGTTTACCAGATTACGATCGACGTTGTTATTGACTGCGGACAGTATATTCACATTTCCGTTAGTGGAAGCATGAGCTTTGGGAAGAAGGACATTGGGGAGAACCAGAGTGAATATCAAAACATACATCATAATTGTTCTCCAGCGTAAAGAGTGTTTGAACATGTTTGAACCTCCTATTTGTCCGTAGATATGCTATGAAATGACCTACAGAACATCATTTTGATGACATACACAACATGGAACTGTTTTTGACCCAAATCCGACCCTGCCCAACAGATGTAAATTCGATATGTGTGCCTATTATATAAATTGATTCTGAACAAATTCTGAGCAATTTCCTTCATATGTATAAGTTTCTATAGCAATCGTATTTGCCTGAAAACCATAATTTTAAAATTTTCTTTATAAACAACATTGTGATAATTTGCACAAAGTTTTGTATAGGACCGAGATACAATTAGGATGTGGCATTCAACGCAAAACTAATGAATTTCAGGTGGTTTTATCCAATGATGAACAATGAAGGAGAGGATGAGTGATATGGCAGCAAAAACACCTCTTGAGGTTGCACAATATACGGCGCAAACAGGCATGAAAAAGGCTCAATACCCGGTATCTTCTGTACTGGTGCTCAGTTTTCTGGCAGGGGCTTTTATCGCGCTGGGTTTTCTACTGGATATTCGGGTGATTGCATCTGCTCCGGCAGAGTGGGGAAGCCTGGTTAATCTGATTGGAGCAGCGGTGTTCCCGGTGGGGCTAATTATGGTTCTCATCGGTGGCGGTGAATTGCTGACAGGGAATATGATGGCTGTTCCGCTCGCTGCGATCGCACGCAAGCTGTCAGTAGGCAGCATGGTGAAGAATCTTACATTCGTAACAATAGGTAATTTTCTTGGAGCAATCTTTGTCGCGTACGCGTTTGGACATGTGCTTGGTCTGACTGGAGAGGGTGTATATCTGGCAAAAGTGGTGGATATGGCTGGGCATAAGCTGCATGATGGCTTCCTACAGGCTTTTATCTCTGGCATCGGCTGTAACTGGCTGGTGGCGCTGGCAGTATGGCTATCTTATGCATCCGATACGATGAGTGGCAAGGTACTGGGTATTTGGTTTCCAACGATGGCGTTTGTGGCCATTGGATTCCAGCACGTTGTGGCCAATATGTTCCTCATTCCGGCGGCAATCTTTGAAGGGTATTATTCGTGGGGACAATATGTGATGAATTTCATTCCGGTGTGGCTCGGCAATCTAACTGGTGGTGCTCTGTTTGTAGCTGCAGCCTATTGGGTGGTGTACCTGCGCCAAGCTGAGCCGAAAGTGAAACCAGAGGTAGTAACGTCGATCGAACCTGTGGAGACGGAGGGTAGAGTGATGTTGAGCAAGCAGGCGTAGCGGAATATAGCACTACAATGCATTACTCGATACACGTATATCATATACACATAGAAGTGAAGACGATTCTGAATTTGCTCGGTTCATGGCAAATATGCTGTGATGGAGCAGGCCGGAATCTTTTTTTTGTCCTTTATTGAAGTTTAACGCAAAATAAATTCGCCATGACAAGGTTCGGGGGAACGAAACCTGTTCATGGCGAATTTCGGGAGTGGTCCATGATATGGCATGAGGAGGAAGTGGGGAAACACTAGCCTAATGCCTTATTTTTAATTTACCCCTGAATTCTGAAGTTGAATCAAACGATAAAACATTTTTTTGAAAATAATTTAAAGCTGCTATAGCGGTTAATATTAGGCGAAAATATACTGTTCTCTTTACGTGATAACCTCGAAGAAGATATGATATAGGGATAGTTTTTTAAAGAGGGGGAGCCATACGATGATCGATCAGGAGAATGGGGTATTTGCAGCGGTATGCCCGCTCGATTGTCCGGACACTTGTGGTCTGTTGTTACATAAAGAGAACGGTAAAATTGTGAAGGTGGCAGGTAATCCGGACCATCCGATCACCAAGGGTGCCATTTGTAATAAAGTCAGAAATATGACCGAGCGGGTATATCACCCCGAGCGTCTACAATATCCGATGAAACGTGTAGGAGCCAAAGGCGAAGGCAAGTTCGAACGAATGAGTTGGGATGAAGCGATTCGCGAGATTACGACCAAATTCACTGCATTGTCCGAAACCTACGGCCCGGAGAGCATCCTGCCCTACAGCTTTTACGGTAACATGGGCATTCTCGGCGTAGACGGTATGGATCGGCGTTTCTTCAATGCGCTTGGTGCGAGTGTACTGGAGCAGACGATCTGTAACTCTGCTGGAAATACCGGCTGGAAATATACGATGGGCGCCAACCGGGGAACGGTGCCAGAAGATACGGAGCATGCGGATCTCATCCTGGTGTGGGGTGGCAATATCGTCAGTACCAATATGCACCAGGTTGTTTTGGCGGAGAAAGCCCGCAAAAAAGGTGCCAAGATCGTCGTAATCGACGTTCATCGCAATCGTACGGCCCAATGGGGCGACTGGTTTATTCCTCTATATCCGGGCACGGACAGCGCACTGGCGTTGGGCTTGATGCATGTGTTGTTCGAACGGGGCCTAACGGATGAAGCGTTTATGCAAAAGTATACGGTGGGTCATGAGGCACTTCGTGATCATGTCCGAAGTTACACCCCTGACCGCGTTGCACGCATTACGGGCGTGCCGGAGGAGACCATTGTGGAGCTGGCCGAACTATACGGCAACGCACAGGCGGCTCATATTCACATCGGCAACGGCCTCCAGCACCATGATAATGGGGGGATGAACGTGCGTAGCGTTGCATGTCTGCCTGCCATCACAGGGCAATGGCTGAAGCAAGGCGGCGGTGCCGTTCGAACCAACAGCTACGCGAGCACAAATAGCGACGCGCTGGAACGTCCAGAACTGCGGCAGAATCCGGAGCCGCGAGTGGTGAACATGAACCGGATTGGTGAAGCGTTGCTGGAAGCAGAGCAGCCGATCCGGGCCATGATGGTCTACTGCAGCAATCCACTGGTGGTGGCACCGGATACCGAGCGGGTGGAGCGAGGTTTTGCACGGGAGGATCTGTTCACGGTTGTGCATGATCTGTTCATGACGGATACCGCGAAATATGCAGATATCGTATTGCCAGCCACATCTTCCTTTGAAGCAACGGACCTGTACACCTCTTATTGGCATCAGTACGTTCATCTGCAAGAGCCGGTAATTGCACCGATTGGGGAGAGTAAGAGCAATGTGGAACTGTTCTCACTGCTTGGGCAGGCTATGGGGTACGATCCTGTAATCTTCGGAGAAACGCCGGAACAGATGATTGAGGACGCACTTCAGGGCACAGGCAATCCCTACATGAATGGAGTCACGTTGGAGGGACTGAAGGAACATCGATTCGTGAAGCTGGATATGACGCCACATGCTGCATATCTGGATCAGCTGCCCACACCTTCAGGCAAAATTGAATTGTATTCCGAGACGATGGAACAGAGAGGGCTTCCGCCGCTCCCTACCTATAGTGCTCTGGTTGAAGGATATGATGGGGAGAATCCGGCTGGACCTGCCGATACCTATCCATTGATGTTCCTATCGCCGCCAAACCATAATTTCCTGAACTCCACCTTTGGTAATTCAGCCAAACATCAGCGTTTGGAAAAGATGCCTCTATTGCAGATACACCCCGAGGACGCCATCCGTAGAAACCTGGAGGATGGAGATGCAGTGGTCGTATGGAATGATCGTGGACGTATCGAACTTACCGCCAAGGTGAGTGAAGCCATGTTGCCGGGAACCGTCATCAGCCAAGGCTTATGGTGGGATGGTGACGGGAAGAAGCAGCGGGCGAATTCACTGACGTCCAATCGGTTGTCGGACATGGGTAACGGGGCGACCTTCTTCTCGGCCACTGTTGAAGTGAAGCGTCAATGAGTGTGCTTGCAGGGTGATTTTTTTGAGGTAAGATAAACAAAGAACAAAATGTATCAGGATCTAAAGAGCAATAAAAAGTAACACTTCCAAAGGCCTTCGCTCTGGCTGATTATGCCGTCAGGGCTAAGGCTTTTTTGATATGGTAAAACGTTCTGTAGAGTATTAAGGAGAATGAACTAGAGATGATGAGATGGCTGGATAACTATCCAAAAGAAGTGAGAATATTTTTATTAGCAAGTCTGGTTAACGCAACCGGCAGTGCCTTGATGTGGCCGCTGACCACGATGTATGTGTTTGATGAGCTTGGGCGGACGATGGCTAACGCGGGTTTTGTAATCCTCATTCAGTCCCTGGGTGGTATCTTCGGACAACTGCTTGGAGGTTCGTTGTATCATCGGGTGGGCGTGAAGAAGCTGATCATTGGTTCACTGGCGCTTAATGCGTTAGGTTTGTTTGCGTTGCCCTGGATTAGTGCGTATTGGGTCGTATTTATATGTGCGATGGGCTGGATTGGACTGTTCAGTTCATTGTCGCTGCCAGCGATTCAGGCCTTTATTGGCTTTCGGTTTGCGGAGCGACGTGGCGAATTATTCAATATTATCTATGTAGCGAACAATATCGGGGTGGCGATTGGTACGGCGCTGAGTGGTTTCCTGGCTGACTTTTCCTATCACCTCAGCTTTGTGTTGAACGGAGTGACCTCAGCCGGGTTTGCGATTTTCTTCTGGTATTATCTATCGCGAGTCAAACCGGATCAGGGGGAAGTACATCTGACGAAACGCAAAACCGTTCCCGATGGGCCGGGCGTCTGGGCATTGCTGGGCAATACCCGACTATATCTGTTTATGAGCTTGGGCGTACTCTTCCTGTTATTCGGCAACTCCATCTGGAACACAGGTGTGTCCCCGTATATCATCTCTGAGGGTATGGAAAAAAGAATGTACGGTCTGCTCTGGACCCTGAATGGGGTGCTGATCTTTGTGGGTCAACCCTTTACCAGTTGGATAAAACGGACCATGGCCCGTACCTCCACTGCCCAGATGACGGCGAGTGCCGTGTTCTATGGCATGGCCTACATTGTCATGATTACCATGTACAGCTATCCAGGCATGGTGCTCGCAATGGTACTCGCCACGTTTGGAGAGATGTTGATTTCCCCTGCAACGCCTGCGTTTATCTCGGAGCATGCGGGCAGGGCGGCACCTTTTTACATCGGGATATCGGGTGGGATCGGTGCGGTTGGACGGGTTATCGGCCCCTATGCGATGGGGGTCATGTATGACAAACAGGGACTTATTCCTGTAGCGTGGCTGGCAACAGGCACAGCGGCGATTGCGGTACTTGGTTTTGTATTGCACGCAGTGTTGAACCGCAATCGTGAAGTGAAAGAGTATGGAATGGATACGTAACGCAGTATCGTAATTTCTTTTCCTGTACCGTAACCGTACCCTGATGATATTGTAAAATGAAGCGAGGCTAACCTTCACCCCAGTAGCGGGGTGAGGGTTGTTTTGTCTTACAGAGACTAACTCCAATAGCCGTGCCAGCGAATGATTTTCCCGATGAGATGAGACAGGATTGTTCAGAAATCAGACTTGTTATGCTTTAATCCCATGTCAATCAACGTTCTCTCCTCTATTTGTGCATAATGCCCATATAATAGAATGGAACTGGTTAAAGGCAGGAGGATGCATACGATGTACAAGGTTTTGTTGGTCGATGATGAATTTATGATTTCGGACGGGATCTCCAGTGTGGTGAACTGGTCCAGACTGGGAACAGAACTGATCGGCATTGCCCAAGATGGATTGGAAGCGCTTGCTTTAATTGAGCGGCAACGCCCGGATATCATCATCTCGGACATTCGCATGCCGGGAATGGATGGCTTACAACTGGTTGAAGCTGTGGCGGAGAAGTACCAGGATATCTCGTTTATCATGCTCACGGGTTTTACGGAATTCGAATATGCCAAGACGGCCATGCATTATGGGGTGAAGCACTATCTGCTCAAGCCCTGCAGTGAAGAACATCTCGTACAAGCTATTAGTGAATTGGTCAGTGAGAAGCGGGAGTTGACCGATCAGGAACATTTTGTGCAGTCGATCCAATATAATCTGGAGCGTGTACTGCCGCATGCCAAGGAATATTTTCTGAAAGAGCTAGTTACGAACAGAACATACGGGGTCAAGGAATGGAAGTACTTTGAGGAGTTGTTTGATGTACAGTTTCAGGATCAGCGTGTGCGGTTGTTGCTGGTAGAGATTGAGGGAGATCATGAGTATTTGCACTTGTTTGCGGTCAAGAACATTGCCGAGGATATTTTTCACAATCCCATCTTAAGTACCACGGTTGGAGGGCATGTGTTACTAATCATGGAGGACAAGTTGTCTGAAACGCAGTTGTTCCATAATATCGATGAGATTCGTGCGACATTTACCCGATACTATCATGATGATCTCACGATTGCGCTGAGCGAGCCAGGAGACCTTTCGCAGGCACGGCAATTGTACATGCAGACGCTGGTGTATCTCAATTACCGCTTTTACCTCGGTGAGGGCAGTCTTATTATGGAGCGGGATATTTACTCTCCCGGAGAGCGCATTCTTCCTGAATTCGAATACGATCCGGAGCGGATGGTTACTGCAATCAAGGCTGGGCACTGGCAGGAAGTTGGATCAGAGCTTAACCGGATGTTTCAGCTGCTTGCCAGCTTGCGATACGATATATCCCAAACGAAGTCCTACCTTATTCAGATGTTCATGGAAATCATTCGGCTCAGCGGCTCTACCGAGATGAAAAGGTATATGAACCAGTTGCCAGGCATGATTGAATCCAGCACGCTACATTCTTTTCAACAGTTTCTGCTTGCCGTCGCCAAGGAAATTACCCTACGTCGCTACGAACAACACCGCTCAAGACAATCGCATATGGTAGGTAGTGTGAAACAACTGGTAGAGAAACGCTACAGGGACGAGACACTAACACTCCAGTCCATCGCTGGGGAAATATACATGAATCCAGACTACATCGGCAAAATGTTCAAAAAAGAAACCGGTGAGAAATTTACGAACTATGTGTTGAGTTACCGCATCCGTAGAGCATTGGAGCTTCTGGAGCAGGACGGGAACTACACTGTATCCTCGCTTGCCGAACAAACAGGCTTTGGTGCCAACTGGCCGTATTTCAGTAAAATGTTCAAGAAATATACGGGCTTCTCCCCTTCCGAGTATAAAAAAGTACCCTAGGACAGCGTTGGTACCAGCTTCTGCATAGCAACCTGTATATCCGATCTACATCTAATCTGTGATCGTGCCCTGTATGCCATTCATCGGCAGCAGGGTCTTTTTTTGTCGGACGGAACTCGGTTTTGAACATCCATTTAACGGAAATGAACATGGGAATAAATGGTGCTCGCTTCTATCATTAGAAGTGTCATGTTAGTGAATCAATACCGAGAGTGGAGGGCGAGTGGATGGAGCTGAATCGAAGCCGGGGGATTGAACCTGGGCGTTTGAAGCCAGCTGGCAAATGGAGTTCGGTGAAAAAGGAACTTGTCCGCAACAGATACGTCTATCTGATGCTCGTTCCTGTGGTAGCCTACTATCTGATTTTCAGCTATGGGCCAATGTACGGGCTACTGATGGCATTTCAGGAATCCTACAACCCGATCAAAGGAATCTTGGCAGGCGAATGGGTCGGATTTGACAATTTCACCATGTTTTTTGAAAGTTATTATTTCTGGCGACTGATTAAGAACACACTGATTTTAAGTTTTTACAGTATTGTGTTTGGTTTCCCGGCTCCGATTCTACTAGCACTGCTGCTGAATGAAGTCCGGAAGAAGTGGTTCAGAGGTGCAGTACAGACCATCAGTTATATGCCGCATTTTATCTCGGTTGTCGTCGTGGTTGGAATGTTGAAAACGTTCTCATCTCTGGACGGTGGGTTATTTAACGTCATTCGTGACTTTTTCGATCTGCAGCCAATTATGTTTTTGGCGGAAAAAGATATGTTCCGTCCAATGTACATCCTGTCCAACATATGGCAGGGAGCAGGCTGGGCCTCGATTATCTTTTTGGCAGCACTAAGTGGTATTGACCCTCAGTTGTATGAGGCTTCCAAAATTGACGGCGCAGGTCGCTGGAGACAGCTGTTACATATTACACTGCCGGGCATTATGCCAACGATTGTGATCATGTTAATTCTACGTATGGGGGCGGTCATGAACGCGGATTTTCAGAAAATATTGCTGATGCAAACGGCACCGACCTATGAGACATCGGATGTCATATCCACCTTTGTCTATCGATCGGGTATTTTGGAGGGAAACTATACGTATTCAACCGCCATCGGACTATTTAACGGCGTCATTAATTTCGCGCTGCTCATTATCGCGAACGCGATCAGCAGAAAGCTTAACTCAACCAGTCTATGGTAATCGGAAGGTGAAGCGATGAGACAGTCTATAGGGGAACGAATTTTTGATGTATTCAATACACTGCTGCTCTTGGTGATCATGGTTTTATGCTTTTACCCGATGCTGTACGTGTTCAATTCTTCAATCAGCGACCCGGATCAGATGTTGCGTTCCCGGTCACTGATGCTCATTCCTGAAGGCTTCCAGCTGGGAGCGTACAAGTCGGTATTTCAGGATACTCGTATCTATACGGGATATATGAACACTTTGTTCTATGTTGTGGTGGGTACCGCCATCAATCTGCTCATGACTTCGCTGGCTGCCTATGGGTTATCACGTGGTGATCTGATGGGCAGAAAAACGTTGATGAAATTAATTACGTTCACGATGTTTTTCGGCGGGGGCATGATCCCAACTTTTCTGCTCATTCAGAATCTGGGCATGGTGGATACCCGTTTTGCGCTTATTATTCCCGGTGCCATCAGCACCTTCTATTTCCTTATTATGAAAACAAACTTCGAAGGCATTCCGATCAGTCTGATTGAATCGGCGAAGCTTGATGGTGCCAATGACTTTCTGATTTTGTTCCGAATTGTACTGCCTTTGTCAAAACCAATCCTGGCGGTCATGATGCTGTATTATGCGGTTGACCATTGGAATGATTATGTCGGACCGATGCTCTACCTGCGCAGTCAGGAGCTGTATCCAATCCAGATTATTATGCGTGATATTCTGATCAGCAGCAGTACAGAGGCTATGGGTGCGGGCGCCGATACCGGCTTTGCCATTGGGGAGAACATCAAATATGCAACCATCATTATCTCTACCCTGCCGATTATGCTGGTATATCCGTTCATCCAACGTTATTTTGTTCAGGGCGCTCTAATCGGCGCTGTGAAACAATAAAAATGTAATCTATGGAGGCGAATTACGTGAAAAAAAGAATGGGGTCCATCCTGTTGTCATCGCTACTTACCATGTCTTTACTGGCGGGCTGTACGGGAGATAATGAACCAGAAAATGCAGAACCAGCGGAGGGAACAGAACCTGCGGTTCAGGCATTGACCGAGATTCCGCTACCGATTACAAGTGAGCCATTTACCATTGATTACTGGCGCGCCAATGATGCCAAACTGACAGCTTCCTTGAACAATTTTGGCGATATGGCGGCTTATAAGGAAAAGGAGAAGCTGACAGGTATCCAAGTGAAGTTCACACATCCTCCGCTTGGACAACAGCGGGACCAGTTCAATCTGCTGATCTCCACGAAGGAGCTTCCAGACGTCATTTATTATAACTGGGCGGATGCCGTTGGCGGACCGGAAAAAATGATCAAAGACGGCCGCATCATCCGGTTGAATGAACTGATCGACAGTTATGCACCTAACTTAAAGCGGATTATTGAATCCGATCCGGATGTGAAGAAACAGATTGCACTCGACGATGGCACGATCTATATGTTCCCGCTGCTCAAGCTGGATGCATTGAAGCTGAATGCCACTTCCGGTTTAATTATGCGCCAGGATTGGCTTGATGCATTGAACCTTAAGGTACCTACCAACATCGATGAGTGGTATACGGTGCTTAAGGCATTCAAGGAACAGGACCCCAACGGCAACGGCAAGCCTGATGAGCTACCATTCACGGGAAACTGGGGACCGGGTAACCTGACCAAGCTCCATGATTTTGCCGCGGCCTTTGGTGTAATTGGTGGCTTCCAGATGAATGGAGACAAGGTGGAATTCGGACCGATTCAGCCGGGCTACCGTGATTTCTTGGAGACCATGGCCAAGTGGTACAAGGAAGGGCTGATTGATCCCGAGATCATGACCAATGACGGTAAAGCATTTGATTATAAGGTTACCAGCAATCTGGCAGGCGCATATCAGGGCGGTGTTTTCAGTGGTATGGGGAAATACTTCAATCTGATGAGAGATACGGACCCGAACTTTAATGTAACCGGCGTACCGTGGCCTGTATCTCAGGATGGAACGTCCTATGCGACATTTAATCTGGATGCTAAAGTGTTGACTTATGGTGAGGCCATTACGGCTTCCGCAGACGAAGACAAATTGAAATATATTGTTCAGTGGATGGACTACAACTATAGCGAAGAGGGTAGTGATCTGTTCAACTTTGGTATCGAAAATGACAGCTATGTTCGTGACGGGGAAGGTGTCAAATTCACAGATACCATCATTGATAATCCGAACGGTCTGACGTATGACCAGGCACTGGCTTCCTATGCCCTATCTATTATGGACGGTCCGATCAATCAGGATAGCCGTTATCTGGATGCCTTATTATTTGACGACGGACAACGTGCGGCGAATGCGGAATGGATGAAAGCAAGCTCAGCATTAACGCTTCCTCCAATTCGTTTGTCAACAGATGAGGTGACCACAAGTACGTCCATCATGAGCCAGGTGAATACGTATTTGAATGAAACGATGACTGCCATTATTAGCGGACAGAAACCGATCACCGAATTTGACAAGATGGCCGAAACAATCAAGAGCATGGACATTGACCGGGCGATTGAGGTTCATCAGGCTGCGTATGATCGATATCAGTCCAAATAATACGTGAGAAATCGAGCGCTAAAACTTTGGGAAAACCTTCCTGTATGTGATATACCTAGTAGTATCACGTGGTTCAAAGGAGCGCTTTGGTCATGACAGCCTACCGCAAACTGAGCATCAAAATGAAAATGTTTCTGATGATTATGTTCATGATGGCGTTTATCATCATCCTGGCGTTTGGGTCCTTGTATTATACGTACTCGGTGTATGACAAACAGCTGTTTGATAAGTCGTCCCGACTTCTGAACCTTTCTTCGTCTACAGTAGATGTTGAACTTCAGAAGTTGGAAGCGTTATCATTGAACATGATCTCCGATACGCAGATTCAAAGAGCCTTGAAGTCGTTGCTGGATGACGATAGCGCATATTCAAGCTTTATTGAACGAAAGAAGATCACGGATCGTTTATGGGAGCATATCAGTGGGGCTGCACGTTATGTGCAGTCCGTTCATCTGATTGATTCCAGGGGAAGAGTGAATAAATATGGCGAGACACTCACCGTATCCCAGGATAAATATGATCGGATGATTGCGGCTGCGGAGCAGGCCAATGGTGCAGTGCGCTGGTTATACCCGGATGACGATGACCCGATGCTGGTTATGGTCCGTCAGGTGAGAGCCTACGAACCGATGACCCTGGAACCGGTAGGCATACTGTTTTTGCGTATTAATATCGAGCGACTCGTTGAGGAGTATGCGGGCATTGACAGCCAGGACAGTGACATTATTTTAAAAGCAGGCAGTGATGTTGTCTATCCTTATCGGCAGCTTCCGGAAGCGGTGTCCGCCGGACTGAATCCACTTCCAGGCAGTGGGGGATATGAGATCAAAAATCTGGATGGGAGGGAGATATTCCTTTCCCAGAAGAAATCCTCTTATACCGGCTGGGTTTATTACAATATGGCCTCTTACGATGAAATTTTTGAACGTATTATATGGTTGAAAAATATACTGATTGTCATCTATCTTATCGCAATTCTGGTCGTGCTTGCGCTCGGCATGGTCTTCGCACGCAGTCTGACAAGGCCGATCAGGCAGCTCATCAGTCAGATGAAAGAAGTGCAGTATGGGGATCTGGAGAACATAGATGCCAATCTGTCCATTCCAACACACCAGCACATGGATGAACTGGGGTTACTACAACGTACGTATCGACTGATGATTACACATATTAATACATTGATCAAAGAAAATTATGCAAGCCAGCTGGTCATTAAGGAAACCGAGTTCAAGGCGCTTCAGGCGCAGATCAATCCCCACTTTTTGTATAATGCGCTGGATTCAATCCATTGGCTCGCTAAAAAGAACAGGCAGGAGCAAATCTCCAGTATGGTGCTATCACTCGGATATTTGCTACGTTCCTCCATCAGCTTCAAGCAAAATATCATTACCATTGCCGAAGAGCTGGAGATCGTCAATCATTACATCACCATTCAAACCTACCGTTTCCGGCAGCGACTGGATTTCCGCTTGGATGTGACCGCTGACTATCTGGGGTGTGCCATTCCCAAGTTGACCCTACAGCCCCTGCTGGAAAATGCCATTCAATACGGATTGGAACCACAGGTTGGATCATGTCTCATTCGAGTGTCTGCCGAGATATCCGGTGGCAAGCTGGCCCTTATCGTGGAGGATCACGGTCCCGGTATGGAGCCCGAATATGTGGAGCAAGTGCTTCGCGGAGAAGTGAAAACCAGAGGAACAGGCATTGGCCTGCTGAATATCAGGGAGCGGGTGCGTCTGGCTTTTGGCGAAGAATATGATGTACTGCTGGAGAGCAAGCCAGGGCTTGGAACGAGAGTAACGGTATTGCTGCCACCCCCATCACCAGGTAAGGAGGAGAGGCTGTGAGAAGATTATTGCGAACGATAGGCATGATCTGTCTTATGCTGACTCTTCCTGGCTGCGTGAACCAGCTGAATCAAAGGCCGGGCATGATTGTGGATGAAGAGCCGATAACGCTACGAATCGCTTGGTGGGGTGGGGAGTTCCGCAACAATGCAACGATTGCCGTTATCGACATGTATGAGAAGTTGAATCCACATGTGAACATTGAATACGAATATAGCAGTTTCAACGAATACTGGAGAAAACTTGCCCCACATGCAGCAGGCAATGCGTTGCCCGACATTATCCAGATGGACATCTCCTATCTGTCCCAGTACAGCTCGCTGCAACTGTTGGAGGATATGACGCCGTACATGCAGAGTGGGCTGATTGACACGACAGATATTGAGAAAGAACAGCTGGAGAGTGGAAGCCTGGATGGAAAAACCTACGGACTCAGTTTAGGGGTTAACGCCATGCTTAGCATCTATGATCCGGAAGTGTTGAAGGCCAATGATATTGAATTGCCAACGGAGACGTGGACATGGGCGGACTTTGATCGGATGGGCGAGCAATTGCTGGGGAAAGGCATCTACTTGGGAACCTATTTTACGCCCGAACAGTTTTTTGCGTACTACTTGAGACAGTATGGTTCCAAGCTATATGCCGAGGATGGCAGGGGATTGGGTTATGAAGACGATGGGCTGTTTATTGATTACTTTGGCAGGATGCAGCAGCTCGCAGAGAAGAAGCTTATTTTTGCACCGGATATCTGGACATCAGATATTGGCCAGCCTGATAACGACCCGTTTTATCTAGGAGAGGCTTTGTTTAGCTGGGGGTATTCCAACCAATTTATCAGCACCGCTCAGCGTTATGGCAAAACATTAACCATCTCCCCAATGCCTGGGCCAAACAGCCAGGATGGATTGTTCTTGAAGCCAGGCATGTTTTTCTCCATGGCGGGTAATTCCAGACATAAGGAGGAAGCTGCCAAGTTCATCAGCTTTTTTGTGAATGATTTGGATGCCAATCTGCTGCTCAAAGGGGAGCGGGGTGTGCCTGTCTCATCCAGTGTTAAAGAGCGGATGAAGCTGGTGGTTGAACCGGAGCTGGCGCAGGTGTTTGATTATATCGATTGGGTTGCCGATAACAGCAGCCAGATGGACCCGCCTGATCCTGTAGGTGCACCTGAGGTCACTGCGGTGCTACGTGAGTTGTATGATCTCCTGTTGTTTGGCAAAATTACGCCTGAGCAGGCGGCGGTGGAATTTCGTGAGCGAGCGAATGCCATTTTGGATGGGTAGTTATATAAATTGAACTAAACGCCATTTACACTTGCCACTTCGATGACAGAACAACCTTCTGATCGCTGTTATCCCCAGATTTTTTGGATTTCCTTTTTCAAAGGGTAAAATCCGGGGATAAAGGCGAACGCTCCCGCTTCTTCAGGTTATTTCTGTCCTCTGCGTTCTCGTGTAAATATGTAGTTCAATTTATATAACGAATAGTAAATATAAAACAACCTTCACCTCTAGTACAGAGGGAAGGTTGTTCTGTTGTTGTTGTTGTTGTTGTGACTTATTTGTACAACTCATATATTGAACTTATAGCGTTTAAGCCCCGCCTTTAACCAAACTGGGCTTGATGCAGTCGGCTGTACGAGCCTTTACGCGCGAGCAGTTCTTCATGGCTTCCTTGTTCAGCGACGGTGCCGTTCTCTACGACCACGATACGATCGGCGTGTCTGATGGTCGCCAGTCGATGGGCAATCACCAATGTCGTACGGCCCTGAGCCAGCTCGGACAAGGCCAGTTGAATGGCAGCTTCTGTCTCGGTATCGAGTGCTGAGGTAGCTTCATCCAGAATGAGAATTGGTGGATTTTTCAGGATCATTCTGGCGATAGACAGACGTTGCTTCTGTCCGCCGGACAATTTCACGCCGCGTTCACCGATCATGGTATCCAGCCCATCTGGCTGGGATTGCACCAGCTCTTCCAGTTGGGCCCGGCGAATGGCTTGCCAGATTTCTTCATCGGAAGCATTCAGTTTGCCGTATGCAATATTTTCACGAATCGTTCCGTCAAACAGGAAAATATCCTGCTGCACAATCCCGATATGGGAGCGCAGTGATTCCAGCGTCATATCCTTCACCGGAATGCCATCGATGGAGATATGTCCTGCATCCACATCGTAGAAACGTGGGATCATACTGCATAACGTCGTTTTACCCCCGCCCGAAGGTCCAACCAGAGCAACCGTCTGGCCTGCCTGGATATCCAGATTGACCTGAGAGAGCGTAGGTTTGTGTTCTCCATAAGAAAAGGTAACGTTATGGAAGGCAATATCGCCTTTCACATCCGGAATCGGTTCTGCCTGTGGTGTATCTTCTACATCCGGTACAGCCTCAAGCAACTCCAGGTAACGTTTGAATCCGGCGATGCCTTTGGGATACGTCTCGATGACAGAGTTAATCTTCTCGATCGGTCCAAGGAATACATTGGACAGCATCACAAAAGCGATGAATTCTCCGTAAGTCATACTTCCTTGAATAACAAACCAGGTTCCACACACCAGCACAAACAGTGATACAAATTTCATTAGAATAAAACTGAGTGAAGAGTTCCAGGCCATAATCCGGTAGGTGATTAGTTTGGTGAGTCTGAAACGTTCGTTGTTCTCAACGAAACGTCCTACTTCATGTTTTTCATTGGCAAAAGCTTGTACCACACGGATGCCGCTCACATTGTTCTCTACCCGTGCGTTATAATCGGCGATATCCGCAAACATGCGCTTGAACGCCTTGGACATTTTGCGACTGAAATACAGTGACAGGTAGATCATCAACGGTACAATGATGAACGTCATCACAGCGAGCTGCCAGTTGATCCCCAGCATAATCCCGAAAGCTCCGGCGAGTGTCATGAGGGCAATGAACAGGTCCTCCGGTCCGTGATGCGCGATCTCACCAATATCCATCAGATCGTTGGTCATGCGGGAGACCAGATGCCCGGTCTTATTGTTATCAAAGAAGCGGAAGGACTGCTTCTGTACACGCTGGAACAGTTCACGCCGCATATCGGATTCGATGTTAATGCCGAGCTTGTGGCCCCAATAGGTGACGGCATAATGGAAAAAGGAACTGAGCAGGTAGATGCCGAGCAACCCGACACACGCCGCTAAGATCATGGACCAATTGCCAGCTGGAAGCAGCTGATCGACCACCCGGTTAACAGCGAGTGGAAAGGCCAGCTCCAGTAGCGCGGCGGCGATGGCACAGGAAAAGTCCAATATAAAGAGCCTTTTGTAAGGACGATAATAAGACATGAAACGGCGAAGCATATGTAAGTCCTCCTCATTCTCAATATGACACAAATGCCCGAGCAGGCTTATTAGCCTGTCCGGACACCTGTTTCATGCTTATGTTATTTACGGTTTTGCTCGGCACGTTCTACGATCATATCGGCGAATTCTTCAGCCTGACCTTGAATCGCAATCGGGTCGAAGTACCAGTAACGGTCTTCCAGCAATTCGTACACCTGATTGTTTTTTACAGCCGGCAGGGATTGCCAGATGGAATCACCTTGGTAATTTTTAGTGTTCTCCCCTACAGTCAAGAAGATATGATCCCCTGCATAATCACCAACGACTTCACGCGAAATCTCTTTCCATTGGGTATCACCCATCAGTTCTTTTTTGGTGATTTCGAGTGGAGCAAGTCCCAAAGCGCGGTAGACCGCCTGTCCTCCTCGACCAAAGTTGTCTCCATATCCATAATAACTCTTGTCGGATACTTCAAGGATGGAGAAGGTTTCCTCCGGTTTGATGACTGTGTCCACCTTAGCACGAGCGGCTTCAATCCGTTCATCGTATGTTTTCAGCCAAGCTTCGGCCTCTTCGGATTTGTTCATCAGCTCCCCGAATCCCCGGATTTCGTCATATACATTGGTGAATGTACCATAAGGAATCACTACGGTAGGTGCAATTTTTTGATAACTCTCAATTTCGCTGGCCTGATCGGAGTAGGTAATGATCAGATCCGGGTTCATGGCAATGACCTTCTCCATGGATACCGCCGCCCGATCACCGATACTTTCGATGCCCTCCACCTGATCTTCATAGAACGGGTTTTCCAAATAATATTGCACAGCCCCAACGGGTTTCACACCCAGCGCAAGCAGATCACTTACGTACATATCCGTAACGATCCGTTTCGGTTCAGCCGGAATTTCAACATCCCCGCTTAATGACTTGTAGATCCGTTTAGCATCGGAATTGTCTGAACCGGACGATGTGTCTGTATTCATCTCGGAAGAGGCTGTCGTCGTTTCGGTTCCCGCTGCCGATGTCGGTTCAGTGGCAGTTGAGCCTGTTCCGCTGCTACAAGCAGCCAGAATCATAATGATGGCGAGCATGAGCAGCAAGCCGGAAAAGCGTTTTTTTGCAGCAAACATATTATTGTTTCCCCTGTGTATAATCAATAATGATTATTATTCTCATTAATAACATAGAGGAAGATGTGATATTTGTACATGGACAACTATGATCACTACTGCATGGACAATTATGATGTGAGGTGACGCATGATATGCTGCAACTGCTCCATAACGGACAAGGGGTCAAATCCATAGAACATGTCGGCATCAATCTCGTATACGCGTCCTTCACGAATGGCGGAGAGGGTACCCCAGGATTCCTGATTCAGCAGGTTATCCAGCATTTCTCGTTCGGTAGGTTCCTCAGGGAAGGCGACAAACATGTGATCTGCGGCATACAAGTGAATCTCGGACAACGGAACATGAACGTACCCCGTAAGTAACTGTCCATCCTGCTCCATCCGTGACGGTGGAGTGAAGCCGAGCGATTGATACAGCACATGAGAAGCTCTGCCCCAGCCATGACCATAGATATAAGCGCCGTCCTCTCCAATCATAAACATGCAAACGGCAGACCCTCGAGACCCTTCCATCCATTGATCCAATGTATGATTGGCCTCTTGCTCAAGTTGATGATATTGATCTAACAACGTCTGTGCATTGGACTCAAGCCCTGTGATTTGGCCCAAATGAAGAAGTTGCTCCTGCCAATCGAGTTCCTCAAAAGGCATCAGAATGGTCGGCGCGATCAGACGTAGTTCATCGGAAGCGGGATGCGGTGCATATCCGACAATGACATCGGGATGAGCGTTAACAATCAGATCCGTATGTTTAACCAGCTCATATTCGGAATGTTGCTCAAATGCTTCATGACCATGTTCCCCCAGTTTTTCTTCCATCCAGCTGGCGACGGCACCCATGTGGGGAGTGTGGCCCAGTGCCAGAAGTGAGGCCGTATGATTGTAAGTCAAAGATACAATCTTCTTGGGCATTTTCCGGTAGTGTGTTGGTGCTGATCCAACCATCTGTTTGAATTTGCGGCTCAGATAAAAGGTGTCTCTGTAGCCTGTCAGTTGTGCAATTTCCTGTAGCGTAGGGTTCGCGAACAAGAGATGTTCCTGAGCCATCCTGATTCTGAGACGAGTCACATATTCAACAAACGTAAGACCTGTATGTTTCTTAAACTCTCGTGAGAAATGCTCGGGACTCACATTCGCATCCCGTGCCAATTGTTCGCGGGTCAACGGATGGGTATACATCTGATGGATATGTCTGAGCACGGCATCAAGCCAGGAGTGATCTTCATGCGCAGAGTGAGCCACATGATCCCGCAAAATATCCAGTAACTCATAGAAAAGCATATGTGGCCTGAAGGGGCTAGAATCATGGCCCTTCGAACTTGCTTGAACCAGCTCTACTGCCCCATCGGTGAGAGTACGACTCGCAATGGGAGCTGGTATCCCGAACGGCCAGAACAGCTGTTCATTTTCAGTGGAATCAAACGCAATAGCAATGCCCTGTATTGGCGACAGGGAGCCGCGCTTGTTCTCGTGCTGAAGCAGGCTTCCAGCTTGCCGAACCACTGCGGAGCCTGCATTTAATGTCAGTTTACCCTCTGCACTAATCAGCCTGGCCTGGCCAGCAGTGATGACGTATAGTACATGAAGTGTGCTCCACATCTCATCTGTACGAGAGAACGCCTCACGGTCGTGAAGTTGCACTAGATGGCGCAGCTTGAACAGGGCATCAGGGATGGACTGAATCTTCTGCAAGGAAACGGGGCGGGACAGCGATTTTTTATAATAGATGGGCTTGGATATATTCATTAGATAACTGTCTCCTTACATAAGTCAGCAGGGGCATTATTCGTCTCCTGCCCCTGGTGTACTGGCGTAATTCTCGAATCTCGACTATTATGCAGTATATACTATAAACGAAGTGACGTGGATGGACAGATTGAACAAATCAACTTTTTCTGTGAAAAATAGATAAAGTGGTTGAAATCGCTATCAACACCGACTATAATGAAAATGTCGAAACGTTTCAATCTGGCGTTTACTGCCAGTTTCATTGTGTTAGGCACGAACTGTTTATAGAGCGCCAGATTGAAAGACGCGTCATAACCATCAATTATGTATGGACTGGGACGGGATGCATTCAACCCTGGTACCATAAGGATGGAAACAAGGATTTTTTTTGAGAATGCCTCGAAACGTTTCGATTGATGGTTATTCCATTGATGTGTAAAATGACTAATGAACGATTGTTTAGGATTTAGTGGTTGTTCTAACCATGTACCGTATAAAATGTGGGTAACCTTGAATTTGTTCTTTATAGGTTCAACTAAACTTTTTACGCGAGAACGGAGAGGACAGAAATAACGTGAAGAAGCGAAGCGTTCGCCTTTATCCCCGGATTTTCCCTTTGAAGAAGGGAATTAAAAAAATCTGGGGATAACAGCGATCGGAAGGTTATTCTGTCATCGGAGTGGTAAGTGTAAATATTCTTTAGTTGAACTTATATATAGTTTAGAAGGAGCGAACGTGGAATGGCAACGATCAAGGATGTGGCAAAGCTGGCAGGTGTAGCACTCTCGACTGCTTCCTATGCGCTGAGCGGGGATAGCAAGGTTAGTGCCAAGACCAAGGCTAAAGTGCTTGAGGCAGCACGAGAACTGAATTACCGTAAGAACGGCTTTGCCATGGACCTGAAACGGAGCCGGACGAACACGATCGCTTTAATTCTGACAGATCTGTCAGGTCCGTACTACTCGGAGTTGATCCGTAGTGTACAGGATGTAGCACTTGCGAACGGATATGATCTGATTGCGTGCAGTTCCATGGGTGGACGGGACTCAACGGCAGTAAGATTTTTGCGTGAAAAAAGAGTAGATGGAGCCATCATCCTGGCGCATAACATTCATGATGATATTCTGGTGGAATCTGCCGGTCCTCGTTTTCCGATCATTGTGATGGATCGTCAGCTGTCGAGTGACCATCTGGTCAACGTGCTGGTGGATGGAGAGCAGGGTGGTTACCTTGCAACCCGCCACCTGATTCAGGCAGGACATCAGAAGATTGCATATATCAGCGGTCCCTCCAACTCGTATGACAACGCGCTCCGTTACCAAGGGTATCTGCGAGCGATGCGGGAAGCGGGACTTGAAGAAAAGTCCAAATGGCGTCTGAACGGTAATTTTGTACGTGAGGGCGGATACAGTGCAACCAAAATGATGATCATGCAGGGCGATCTTCCCTCAGCGGTATTTTACGGTAACGATGAGATGGCGATTGGCGGCCTGAAGGCGTTGGAAGAACGCGGTGTATCGGTGCCGAATGACATTTCCGTGATCGGTTTTGACGATATTCAGTTGTCCGAATATGTGCGTCCACCGCTGACAACGATACGCCAGCCGAAGCATGAAGCCGGGTCGCTCGCGGGACATTTGTTATTCCAGATGCTTAATGGCGAAGTGGTAGATCCATCGTATACGTTAACGATTAATATGATCGAGCGCAGCTCTGTACGTTCGGTGTAGACCGGGTCTGGAAGCGAAGAGTTGCCTGAATGCTGAAGTAAAAGTTTAATGATGGGGTTATCGTCCGGACGGGCTGTAAAAAGCTGGTTTGAAGAGGCCCCTATTCTTTTTCAAGTTTATCGAAACGTTTCGATTCTATACTAAATCAAGGAGTGAACCTTATGACAACGATGATTAATGAACCGATCCGGTTGAGTGCCGGGGAGTTATCCTTTACCTTTTTGAACAGTGGAGACCTGTACCAGGCTACATCCGGTACAACGATGTTGAACCAGTTGCTCAGCAACCAGATTGATGGATCTCTGAATAACCTGTACCTGCGTGTGCACGAGGGAGAGAACATCAGCTCGTTCCCCCTGCTCGGTGTACGTTCGAATAGCAAGGTAGTTACAAGCAAAGCACAACCCAGCAACCAGTTGATCTGGGAGGGCACAGTCCAGCTGGAAGGCAAAGAACAAGGCATTGGCTACCAGGTTGTATTTACGGCTACACCGCAAGGTGTATGGTTCTGGGATGTGAAGCTCACAGGACAACAACATAACGTAGACGTGGTATATGGACAGGATATAGGTCTTGCTGATCCAGGTGCGGTACGCAGCAATGAAGCTTATCTGTCACAATACATTGACCACACGGTGTTTGAAGATGAAGCGAAAGGTTATGTCGTTTGTTCCCGTCAAAACCAGCCTCAGGGCGGTGCATTTCCTTATATGCAACAAGGTTCCCTGACGAAAGCAGTCGGTTACTCCACAGATGGATTCCAATTCTTCGGTCTGTCGTACAAGGAAACGAATCAACCAGAGAGCTTGAATCGCCCAACGCTGGCAAATGAGACATATCAGTATGAATTTGCCTATACGGCATTGCAATCCGAACTGCTGAATCTGAACGGAGAAGCTCAGGTAGTCTTCTATGGACTGGCGAAGCCTAATCATGCCGAAGGAATCTCTGCACTGGAATTCGGAGATGAAGTTACAGCAGCATGGAACGAAGTACAGGCTCTGACTGTGGAAAATGGTGACACGTTGGAACAGGTAAAACTGTCCTCCTTCCTGGGTGAACCGCTGGTTACACTCGATCTTACGCAAGATGAGATTCATGATCTGTTCCCTGATCGTCATCAGGAAGAGCGCAGTGGTGAGGAACTGTTATCCTTCTTCACAGGCAGCTATGAACATATCGTTCTGAAAGCAAAAGAATTGCTTGTGGAGCGTCCACATGGTCACATTCTGATGAGTGGTGGCAACGTGCAACTTGGGGCACAGGTTATTACGACAACGTCGTATATGTACGGTATTTTCAACTCACAGCTCGTTATTGGTAACACCAATTTTAATAAAATGATCAGTAATGCCCGTAATGCATTGAACGTGCCGAAGACGGCGGGACAACGCATATATGTGGAAATGGACGGACAATATCGTCTGCTGACGATGCCTTCCCTGTTCGAGATTGGCTTCAACTATGTTCGTTGGATCTACAAAACGGAATCCGATACGATCATCGTGACCAATTACACAGGGGCACACACTACGGAAGTAAGCATGAACGTACGCTCCACAAGTGGCAAGGCGTACCGTTACCTGGTAACAAACCAGATTACGATGAATGTGAATGAATACGAGTATCCGCTGCATATGACGCAGGATGGCGATACTTTTATCTTCAAGGCTGATCCACAAGCGATTAGTGCAGGAACGTACCCAGATCTGCAATACCGCATGTCGGTGGATGGCGCAGCTGTGAATGTAGGGGACGAAACGTTGCTGGCAAGTGGTATCCGTAGTGGTTCCGCATCGCTGGTTACGCTTAGTCTGGAAGCGAGTGCTGAATGGACGCTGAAGGTACAAGGAGTATTAGAAGGTCAAGCGGATAGCGGAGTGGTAGCAGGCTCAAGCCTCACGTTTGAAGAGGAAGTACAGGCATACCGCGAGTTCTTCGCAGGCGTGATGAACGGGTTCCGTTTGTCCCGTGGCGAAGGTCAGAGTGCAGAGGATCTGTTCAAAGTAAATGCGCTGGCTTGGTGGTACACCCACAATATGCTGGTTCACTACTCCGTGCCTCACGGTTTGGAGCAGTACGGCGGCGCGGCTTGGGGTACACGGGATGTGTGCCAAGGTCCGGTGGAGTACTTTATGGCTACGCAAAAATATGAGCAAGTTCGCGATATCATCAAAATGGTCTACACTCACCAATACGAAGATGATGGCAACTGGCCGCAATGGTTCATGTTTGATAAATACTTTGCGATCCAACAGGAAGAGAGTCATGGCGATATCATCGTATGGCCGTTGAAAGTATTGGCGGATTACCTGACAGCGACTCGCGACTATGCGATTCTGGATGAGAAAGTACCTTATACCGTTAAACATAGCTTCGGGTTCACGGAAGAGACGGCAACGGTACTGGATCACGCGAAAAAAGAGATCGAATATATCCGTTCGCACTTCCTGCACGATACGTTCCTGTCTTCCTACGGGGATGGTGACTGGGATGATACGCTCCAACCAGCCAATGCACAGCTGAAGCAATACATGGTGAGCAGTTGGACTGTGGCATTGACGTATCAGTCCGTAAACGTGCTCTCGCAAGCGCTGAAATTCAAGGATGCGGACTTTGCACAAGAGCTGGACGTGCTGGCTCAAGGCATCCGTGAGGACTTTAACCGTTACATGCTGGGCACAGATGTGATTCCAGGCTTTGTATACATGGAAGAAGCCGACCAAGCGAAGCTGATGCTTCATCCAACGGACACAGAGACAGGCATTCAATATCGTCTGTTGCCAATGACGCGCAGCATGATCGGTGAATTGCTGAATGCGGAGCAAGCAGAATCGCATTATGCCCTGATCCGTGAGCAGTTCCTGTGCCCGGATGGCGTGCGTCTGATGAATCGTCCAGCTCAATATGCTGGTGGTGTAAGCACACACTTCAAGCGTGCAGAGCAAGCATCTAACTTCGGACGTGAGATTGGTTTGCAATATGTTCATGCTCATATCCGTTATGTGGAAGCGATGGCGAAGCTCGGCAAGACAGATCAGGTGTGGAATGGTCTTGCGATGATCAACCCGGTTGGTATTGGCGAGGTTGTACCTAACGCGGAGATTCGCCAAGCGAACTCGTACTTCAGTAGTTCGGACGGTAAGTTCAATACACGTTACGAGGCACAGGAGCATTTTGACCAGCTTCGTAAAGGTACTGTACAAGTGAAAGGCGGATGGAGAATCTACTCCAGCGGCCCTGGAATCTACATGAACCAGCTGATCTCCAATGCACTTGGCATTCGTCAAGAGGGCGGCGATCTGGTCATTGACCCGGTATTGCCAGCTGAGCTGAACGGCATGCAATTCGAATTTGAGTATGCGGGTGAGCCAGTGACGTTTATTTATCACTTGAACGAGGGTGCTGTGAGCCGTGTAGCGGTGAATGGTAAGGATATTCGTACTGAGCGTACAGCGAACCGTTACCGTCAGGGCGGGGTCTGTATCTCACTGGATGAGTTCAGACAAGCACGCAGTGCGACTGAGCGCACAGTGGTTGATATTTATATGTAATTTCATAACATGATGTACACCAAGGTCATCCTCCTTTATTCAAGGCGGGATGGCCTTTTTGGCATATGCTCATAATCCACTAGCGCAGTGGAACCGCCAACAACGTATGTAACAGCTCGTTATGCCGCACATGCTTGGTCACGTAGCCCTGTTGCTCCAGCCAGCCGCATAGCTCATCCAGCAGAGGGAAGTGACGCTCGCGCAAGGCGCGCAGCTGTTCCTCGTGTCCTGTGGTTTCTGCCTGCCGAATATAGGAATCACGGTGAGTCGCATCAACAAACATCAGATCCGTTAGACCGATACGTCCACGCGAGGTTAACACCCGCTGCATCTCCTGTAAGGCCAGTCCTTGCTGGTCTGGACTCAGATGATGGAAGGCAAAGCTGGACACAACAAAGTCGAAGGAATGATCGGCAAAAGGCAGAGCCAGAAAATTACCAAGCTTCACATGCATCTCAGGATATTTGGTACGGCATCTGCGCAGCATCTCCCGGGATTGGTCGATTGCGGTCATGTCTGCGCCGTGCTGTAGCAGTTTCCCAGCCAGATTACCTGTGCCTGTACCAATATCAAGTCCTTTCTCACCAAGGGCGGGAGAGATCCAATGAGCTGTCTGTTCGAGCGCTTCGTCATAGTTGTGATACAGATAAAAGGAAGACTGTACCGTATCCTTGGAATCGCTCGGCGTGGAATGATCTGTATCCTGGTATGGATGTGAAACTTCAATCTCATCGCTTATGGGCGAGGCTTTATCCGAATGATGCCTGTTCTCTGAAATGGATTGCCTCGTACTGGCGCTATCCGCCTCCTGCACTCTTTCGTCGTGGATAGCTGCCTGCGTATCATAATTCCACCGATCATGCCAGTTCTGCCGTGCTTCACGCAGGCGACGCGCACTGTCCGCAAGGTCGTGCAGATGGCTGACATCCAGCGGGCCGTCCTGACGATTCAGGTCAATCATGCGCTGGGTTGTATCCATCATACGTTTCAACTCAATCCACTGGGCATACATGACGGCCTGTTGCAGCTCCAGATATTCTTCCAGCCGCTGCTGGTTCCCTTGATCAATCTCTCCGAGCGCGTGTGTAATATCCTGCAGGGACATGCCAATCTCACGCAGCGCAGCAATGGTCTGAAGCCGCCAGATATCATTCTCGGTGTATGTGCGATAACCGTTACTGGACTGTTTGGCGGGCAGAATTAATCCTTTTTCCTCATAAAAACGAATGGCTCTCGCCGATATACCAAGCCTGCTTGCTGCCTCTTTGATATTCATCATGCATCTCCCTCCTTATCGAATCAGTATAAACCATGACGTTACGGCAAGGTTAAGTGTTTATATTATTTTGCTAAAAGGTTCAATACCGAGTGGAATTTTAGTCAAAGCTGAGGCTATGCTACAATATATAAAACAAAGTAATTTAAACAGCGAAGCGAACGAACGATATATTCTTAACACTCTTAATTTTCTAAACTTTCCCGACGTTGTAACGTACAGCGTTGTCGACTATAGCACGAAAGGTTGAATCATTATGCTTACCAGCCATACATTTACGATTCGTCCATCCGAGATAAAAGATGCAGCTCAGCTAATGGAGTTGGACACCTTGGTATGGGACAAATATACCTCTCCTGCACCGATGCATTGGCGCTCCAGACAGCAATATCTGCAGCATTGTCCGCCAGGCAGCCAATTGATTGCGGTGCAGGGAGAGCGGGTATGTGGTTATGTGGGCTTTCAGCCAGCCACAGGTATGCCCGTCAACCGTCATGTCTACGAGATTCATATTGCAGTTCACCCTCATGATCGGCGTTGTGGCATTGCTACAGCTTTGATGGATGCCATCAAGCAGCATGCGGTTGAACATGGCGTTCGCAAGCTCAGGCTGCGCGTACTTTCCAGCAATCCGGGAGCCATCACGTTTTATACCCAGTGTGGATTCGTGACAGAAGGCAGGTTGGTATCCGAATTTTATATCGGCGGCAAGTATGTAGACGATATTCTTATGGGTTATTTTATCCAGACCAAATAGAAACACAGCTGAGGAGGAACAACAATGGATATGGGACTTCAAGGTAAAAAAGCACTGGTGCTTGCTTCCAGTCGCGGGCTGGGCAAAGCGGTAGCCGCTCAATTGGCAGCAGAAGGCGCTGACGTCATGCTCGCCAGCCGGAGCGAAGAAAAGCTCGCAGCAGTGAAGCAGGAGCTTCTGGCGCTTGGTGGTGGCGGACGTGTGGAATATTGTGCAACCGATGTGACACGCAAGGAAGATATTGAGGCTCTGATTCACAAGACAGCAGAGCTGTTCGGACAGATTGATATTCTGGTGAACAATTCGGGCGGCCCGTCATCGGGTTCATTTGAGTCACTAACCGATGAGGATTGGGAACGTGCATTTGAATTAAATGTACTCAGTTATGTAAGGCTGATTCGAGGTGCTCTTCCTTATATGAAAGAAAGCGGAGGACACATTGTGAATATCGCTTCAACTTCGGTGAAGCAGCCCATTCCGGGTCTGGTGCTGTCCAACACGTTCCGTACTGGCGTGTTTGGATTGGCGAAGACGTTATCCCAGGAGCTGGCTCCATACGGTATTTTGATCAACACGGTGGCTCCGGGTCGTATTGCAACAGACCGAATTCGTGAGCTGGATGCAGCACGGGCTGAGCAGAACGGAATAAGTGAGGAAGAGGTCTCTGACCAATTCCGTAAAGAGATTCCACTGGGCCGTTATGGTCAACCGGAGGAGTTTGCCAAAGCGGTGGTATTCCTGTTATCCGGAGCTAATACGTACATTACCGGAACCTCATTGATCGTGGATGGTGGCATGGTCCGAGCACTATAAAAGTCATGAATACAATAAAATACCCTCTGTCACCACATTACGTGGAGATCGAGGGTATTCGTGTTGATCCATTATGTTGGGAGAGATCACTCCCGATTCATTATGTAGGCGAATTAGCGCAAGAGTTCCCATTCATGCTGAAGCATGCCGTACACCGCATGGTTCACGTAACCTTTAGGCAGTTTCTCTGCCTGACGAATGACACCCTCGAGAACAAATCCGAGTCTTTCAGGGATAGCGCGACTCCGTTTGTTATTTGTTGCCGAGCGAATTTCAACGCGATTCAGATCCAGGGTCACCAGTGCATAATCGACCAGAACGCGACAAGCGCTTGTCATCAAGCCTTGACCCTCAAAACCTTTGCCAAGCCAATATCCGATGCTTACCGAGCGATTGGTCCAGTTAATTTCGTGGAATCCAATAACGCCGGCGAGATCCCCTTTTGACCATACTCCCGCGGTGAATCCGCCATTCTCGGCACCTTGTTTTAACGCGTTGGTAATGAAGTTCGAGGTGTGTTCCACTTCTGTCACATGATCCACCCACGGCAACCAATGTCTCAGTTGATCCCGCGAACGATCCGTCAGTTCGAACAGCGGTTTGGTATGTTCCATGGCCAGTGGCCGGAGTTCGGTATATTCATCCAATGAATAGGTAAACATGAATGCAACCTTCTTTCTGTATAAGTATTGGTTTGTTTGTAGTGAATTAACGGGAAGTCTTGGGTAACTTTTGCTCCAGTGCAAACAGATCTTCTTCCATTGAGGCCATGCGTTGATTGACCGTTGTGCGTGCGTCACGGAGTGCCTGATTATATATGTAGGGAGCGAGCTGTGTCATGAACAGGTCGAGGACACCCCAAGCGGCCAGATCACCCAGTTCTTCGCCACGTTCCTCTTCGAAATACGACTGGATGGTGCGAATGGCTTCATCTTGCTGATCTTTGGTCAGTTTAAGCGAGTTCAATGGAATGGGAAACCCTCCCTTTAATTTGATTTTACTATCATGCTACATGATTCGAGCCAACCCGTCAAAATGGTTATGGGCCTATTTATGCACGGCTGATCCTGACTTTGGTGCCGTTCTTTATTGAACTCCTCCCCCGTTAAAGGTATATTTAAATGAAACGCGTACGAAACTTTCCAAGAAAACAGTTTTTTTTCAGGAAATGACTTCGTTATAAAGGAATTATAGCCGGAATTGCTGCAATTCCCGAAAGCTCCAATCAATTCATGAAAGGTTTGATACCTGTGGACAATCGTACAACCCCACCTAACTTTATCAAAAATATTATTACCGAAGATCTCCGGTCAGGGAAAGTCCAGGAAGTTATTACCCGTTTTCCTCCGGAACCGAACGGTTATCTGCATATCGGCCATGCCAAGGCGATCTGGATTAACTTTACGCTGGGCGGCGAATTTGGCGGAAAAACGAATCTGCGCTTTGATGACACGAACCCGGTCAAGGAAGATGTAGAGTACGTTCAATCGATTCAGGAAGACGTGAAATGGCTCGGATACGAGTGGAACGAGAAGCGTTTTGCCTCGGATTATTTTGATGAGATGTACAGCCGTGCTGTCTTGTTGATTAAAAAAGGAAAAGCCTACATCGACGACCAAAGCGCCGACGAAATCCGTGCAATGCGTGGAACGCTGACGGAGCCGGGCAAGAACAGCCCGTACCGTGATCGTTCGGTGGAAGAGAATCTCGACCTGTTCACACGCATGCGTGCAGGCGAATTCAAGAACGGGGAGAAAGTGCTGCGTGCCAAGATCGATATGTCTGCACCGAATATCAACCTGCGCGATCCGGTTATTTACCGGATTTCACATGCACACCATCATAACACCGGCGACAAATGGTGCATCTATCCGATGTACGCCTTTGCTCACCCGCTCGAAGATGCAATTGAAGGTGTAACGCATTCCCTCTGTTCACTGGAGTTCGAGGATCAACGTCCGTTCTATGATTGGGTTATTGCGGAATGTGAGATGGAGAGTCAACCACGTCAATACGAATTCGGCCGCCTGAACCTGTCCCAGATGGTGACAAGCAAGCGGAAGCTGAAACTGCTCGTGGACGAAGGTCATGTGGATGGATGGGATGATCCACGTATGCCAACGATTTCAGGTCTGCGCCGCCGGGGATATACACCGGAAGCCATTCGTGATTTTGTATTTGAGACAGGCATTTCGAAGAGCCAAGGGGTTATCGACCTGCAAACGCTGGAGCACTTTGTACGTGAAGACTTGAAACTAAAAGCTCCGCGCACGATGGCTGTCCTGCACCCGCTCAAAGTGGTTATTACCAACTACCCTGAAGGGCAAGTGGAATGGCTTGAAGCAGAGAACAATGTGGAGAATCCGGAGATGGGCAATCGCCAAATTCCGTTCTCTCGTGAGATTTATATTGAACAAGACGATTTCATGGAAAATCCGCCGAACAAATACTTCCGTTTGTTCCCTGGCAACGAAGTTCGTCTGAAACATGCATACTTTATCAAATGTAACGATGTGATTAAGGACGCAGAAGGCAATGTAACCGAGATTCATTGTACCTATGATGTGGAGACAAAGAGCGGCAGTGGCTTCACTGGCCGTAAAGTCAAAGGAACGATCCACTGGGTAGAAGCGACTCAAGCGGTACCTGCTGAATTCCGTCTGTACGAGCCTTTGATCTTGGATGAAGCGCCGGAAGCAGAGGTCGAAGTAGCAGTAGCTGGGGCTGAAACTGAGGTTGTGGAAGAACAACCAGAGAAAACGTTCCTGGATCAATTGAACCCGAACTCCCTTGAGATTGTTAACGGGTTTGTGGAACAAGAGATGAAGGAAGCGAATGCTCAGGATAAATTCCAATTCTTCCGTCACGGTTACTTCAGTGTAGATCCGAAACATTCCGAGCCAGGTCGTCCCGTATTTAACCGGGTCGTATCCCTGAAAAGCTCATTCCAACTGCCAAAGGCATAGGCCGCTGGAAGAACTTAAGGTCTGTTCACCAGAGTGCTGGTAAGAAGCCAAGTTATAAGTTAAAAGAAGGGCATCCTTCGTCATGATCATGGCGAAGGATGCCCTTTATTGTTTTTCTGGGTTATAGTCAGGTTCAGTTTTAGACATACAATACCGCATGACCATGAACATGAGCTGAAGCCACAGATGAGCGTATGTGGTAAAAATCTAACGAACCGAATCGTAGACACCCTATTACCTCATTTGGCTGGTCTTTTTGTGGTTTCTAACATCTTTTATGCAAAATAAGGTGGCTGAGATTCTTTGGCTTTAGAATTTCGTGAAATTTCTGCAAATAAGGCGTCTAAGGTTCGTTAGGGCACCAAACCTTAGACGCCTTTCTCTTTACTGCACCTATGCTTAATCTTTTGTTTCGGTTTTTTGTACGCTGATGTTACACCCTAACGGAGAGGACAGAAATAACCTGAAGAAGCGAAGCGTTCGCCTAAAAGCTTTCTGAAAGAAAGCTACATCGGAAGCATACGCTTATCCCCGGATTTTACCCTTTGAAAAGGGAATCAAAAAATCTGGGGATAACAGCGATCGGAAGGGTATTCTGTCATCGTAGTGCTCTTGTGTAAAACGATCTCTCAACTTTTTCAAACAAAAGATTATCTGTCCTCATCCATACTGCCCATCTCCGTCAACACAACCGGTTGATAGCCGTTACGTCGATTCGATAACCACATGATGCCGAATCCGACCGCGCCGATGAGCGAGAAGAATACGCCAATGCTATACATGATTTCCGCACCGAAGCTCTGGAACAACCAGCCGCCGAACAGACCGGCGATCACGCCGGAGAGACCGCCCCAAGCCATCGTGTAGACCGCTTGACCGGAGGAACGATAGGGTCTTGGAATGAACAGCATGGTCAGCTGTGTACCTACATAGAAGTACCCACCGAACGTAATGGAGTGCATCAGCTGAATGAATACAATCTCCATCGGGTTGGTGGCCAGTGCCATGAGCTGCCAGCGCAGTGCAAACAGCAGACTGATCAGGATGAGCGATCCCAGGAGCATGCTCATTTTGCGTTTGAGCAAGCGGTCGAGCAGCAGGAATACGCCGACTTCGAGAATGGATGAGGTGAAGATGGCCCAGCCGACCATCTGTTTATCGCCACCCATCTCTACTATGTATAGCGACATAAATGTACTGTTCATCGCATTGGGCACCGATACGAGTACACCCAGGCCGATAAATGTCATAAAATACGGATTGAACATGACTTTGCCAAACCGCCGAAAAGTAACCACGGGTGTATCCGAAGCGATCGGCTGTCTGGGCAGAAATACGGAGAATACAAAGGCTGCGGCAATCATACACGCAAATATAATGGATACACTGCCGATGCCAAAACGGTCAATGAGCGGTCCGGCAGCGACAGCAGTCAGCGCCCAACCGAGGGAACCCCAGAGCCGAAATGCCCCAAATTTCTGGGTCGTACCATCGATATATCCGAGAATCAGACTGTTCGTCTGAGCGAATAATGGACTTTGGAAAAAATAAAAGAAAATCATGGCTACATAGATCCACGTATAACTGGGCGCATAGAACACACCCTGGGCGAGCACAAATGTGCCTCCCATCATAATCATAAGGATGATACGAATATTGCGGGATTTATCGCTCCAGAAGCCCCAGAACGGGTTAGCGAACAAGGATACAAAGGGTCCAATCGCCATCAGACTGCCAATCTCCAGTTTGGTCATACCAATCTCTTGCAGGTAGAGCTGCAGGAATCCGGCGAAGATAGAAATGGCGCCATATATGAAAAAGTTATATAGTTTCAGAGAAACCAATGAGGGATTACCTCTTGAAGGTACAGGTCTGTCCAATTAAGCCATTCCTTTCAAATGCATATTGTTCAATGTATCATTTGTTGAAAGGGGATTCAATCTATAGAAAATGTTGATCGTTTGATATAACAAGCCCACATCGTTATCAGGAGGGAGCAAGGCATCATGAACACGAGGGAATGGACAGGCATCATATTGGCAGGAGGGTTATCCAGTCGCATGGGGACTAACAAGGCCATGCTGGAACTGAACGGTTCCGTTGTACTGCAACATGTGACGAAGGCCATGAGACCCGCAGTATCCCGTATCATCGTGGCAGCCGGACCCAACGTGACAACCTACGGCCAAATGGGCTACGACTGCGTACAGGATCACTATCCGGGGAAGGGACCACTCGCGGGGCTTCACGTGGCACTGGAGGCTTCCGGTACGGAATGGAATCTGGTCTGCGCCTGCGATATGCCGCTCCTGCAAACGTCCTTTTTTGATGGGATAAAAAAGGTGGCTGAGTCACATGATTCTTATTCCGCTATCGTTCCACGCGTGGATGGACGTGTCCATCCGCTGGCAGGTGCGTATCACAAGCGTGTTCTCCCTGATCTGGAGCAACGCCTGATGCAGGATCATCTTCGAGTCATGCGATGGCTTGAAGAGATCGGTTGCTGCTATGTCGAAGCCGAAGAGCTTGAAAGAGCAGGCGTTCATCATGTAGCGATGCAATTGAGTAATATGAACACGCCAGAAGACTACGAACGTATCCGGAATCAAGATTCTGGACTCGATTCGGATCTGTAGGATACAGGATCGCCAGATGCATCTGCATGATGATTGCGATATTGTAGCGGACTTTGGCCTGTCCAACGTTTGAATTGTCTGCTGAAATGAGACAGATGGGTGTAGCCGAGTTTCCACGCAATTTCACCGAGTGACAGCTCTGGCTGTTCGATCAGGACTTTGGCCTCCTGCAACTTCAGGCTGGACAGGTAAGCTCTGGGCGATCGCCCATACACCTTGCGAAAGACCTGCAAACCATATCCCGGACTGATGCCAAACGAGGATATGATCTGCTCTACTTTGACCGTGGATACACTATCTTCCTTGGTTCGAAGCTGGGCATAGAAGGCCTGCTTGATCGCCTCCGCTATAGCTCCCGCATAATGCATGGCTGTTGGGGCTGGCGTGTGTGAAGCAGCAACGGAGGTGGTGGACTCCGGTTTGTTATCAGCGGCTTGGGACAACAGGGCGAACAGTTCAAACATGCGTGCCTGCATGATCATTTTGTCGGTGGAGGTGTAGGCCTCAGATACGTTAATCATGCCCATCCAACCTTCCAACACAACGCGCATCTTCTTATTATCAGCCGTACCTGCTGCGTAGATTCGGCTGTGCTGTGACATCAGCTTCAGGGTGAAGACCGGATCATCCACATTAAAGTGAGCGCTAAAATAAGTCATGCCTTCCGTGGATACACATTGATTTGTATGTTTGAACCCGGGAGGAATGAGAAGAATGGAACCTTCCTCCACGGTATAGGTATAACCATGAATCACACTCTCCTGCGTACCTTCGATGATCAACATAATCTCAAAGCCCGGATGTGATTCCTCCGGCATCGCCCATCCATAGGGGACTTGTTGGCTGTGCGCACCATAGAATTTGATGTTACTGTCGATAATAGGCAGCCAGTGAGCCAGTGTATGGTGAGGCATTTCTCGGAGCTGTGATCGGATATCCATAACATTCACCTCGGAAAAGGGTAAAAACAACTCGCCTTGTACAATCGGCACCCTTAGTATACTTCATTATAATCAGTTTAACGCAAGCATGGATAATCCATGGAACGAATAAGCGTTTGAAGGAGTTACTGAACAATCCAAGTTCTTCAACCGATATTAATGTAAACGCTACCATTATGGGTTGGAATGTGTCAACTCGTGCACATGTCAAGATCATTACATTTTCCCGACAAAAAGGAGATTAAATCATGGACAAATTATTATATGGCGTAGCCTACTATGATGAATATATGCCTTACGAAAGATTGGACAAGGACATTCAGATGATGAAGGATGCAGGGATCAACGTGGTCCGCATTGCAGAATCAACCTGGAGTACCCATGAACCGCAGAATGGCGTATTTGACTTCTCTTCCGTGGATCGTGTGCTGGATGCCATGCATGAGGCAGGGATTCAGGTCATCGTTGGGACACCAACGTATGCTGTTCCTACATGGATGGTGAAGGAACATCCGGACGTGCTGGCTACCACCTCACAGGGACCTGGCAAATACGGGGCAAGACAGATCATGGATATTACACATCCAACCTATCTATTCTATGCCGAGCGGATCATCCGCAAGCTGATCTCTCGAGTGAGCACACATCCAGCAGTAATCGGTTATCAGACAGATAACGAGACGAAGCATTACAACACCGCAGGAGATAATGTACAACTGCAATTCGTCAAATACATGCGTAACAAGTTCAGCTCTCTGGATGAGCTTAACAAGGAATTTGGCCTCGACTACTGGAGTAATCGGATCAATAGCTGGGAAGACTTCCCGTCTGTTGTAGGAACGATTAACGGCAGTCTGGGTGCTGAATTTGCCAAGTTCCAGCGGCAGCTGGTAACCAACTTTTTGGCTTGGCAAGTGGGGATTGTGAATGAATACAAACAGGAAGGACAGTTTGTTACCCAGAACTTTGACTTCGACTGGCGTGGGTATTCCTACGGCATTCAAGGGGATGTGGATCATTTTGCCGCATCGAAACCTTTTGACATCACCAGTGTGGACATCTACCATCCTTCCCAGGATGATCTGACCGGCATTGAGATTTCATTCGGCGGGGATGTGGCGCGTTCGACCAAACAATCGAACTATCTGGTACTGGAGACCGAAGCGCAGGCGTTCTGGCATTGGGTTCCCTATCCGGGGCAACTGCGTTTGCAGGCATTCAGCCATCTGGCATCGGGAGCGAACATGGTTGCCTATTGGCACTGGCATTCATTGCACAATTCGTTTGAGACGTATTGGAAAGGATTGCTCAGTCATGACTTTGAACCGAATCCGGTGTACAACGAAGCGAAGACGATTGGCAGGGATTTTGCCCGTCTCAGTCCGAAGCTCGTGAATCTGAAGAAAAAGAATCGGGTGGCCGTGCTGTTCAGCAATGAGGCGCTGACATCGATCAAGTGGTTCGGGTTTAACTTCACCAGTGACAAGAACTACAATGACGTGGTGCGCTGGATGTACGATGAATTGTACAAGATGAACATTGGCTGTGACCTCATCGATCCATCGGTTGAGAGTTATGCGGAGTATGACGTACTCGTTGTACCTGCTCTGTATGCTGCTTCGGATGCATTGCTGGAGAAATTAAATCAATTCGTACAGGATGGCGGACATATCGTCTACTCGTTCAAAAGCGGATTTGCAAATGAGCATATCAAGGTACGCTCTACTCGCCAGCCCGGCTTGATCAGTGAGGCATGCGGGATCAGCTATAACCTTTTTGTAGAGCCAAAACATGTCTCGCTACGCGATGATCCATTCGAGGTTGGTGAGGAGCAGAACCAGGTTCACACCTGGATGGAACTAATTACACCGACAACGGCTGAAGTACTCGCTTGGTATGATCATGCACATTGGGGTGAATATGCGGCAATTACCCAGAATGCCTATGGAAAAGGCAAAGCAACCTATGTTGGATGTTATACCAGTTCTGCGGTGATCCGTAAGGTATTGGAACGTGTTATGAAGGAAGCGGGCGTATGGGGAGCTGATCAGGAGCTGGCTTTTCCCATCATTGTGAAGACAGGTGTGAACGATCAGGGGAACACGATTCGCTACTATTTCAATTATGCAGATGAGGCAACATCCTTCGTGAATGCTTATGGGGAAGGAACGGAACTTCTGGCAGGAACCCCGATTGCTGCGGGAGAGAAGATCGAACTTGAGCCATGGGGCATGCGAATTATCGAACAATAATAGGAAATAATAAATATAGGTATATAAGTTGAATTTAACATGTGCACGTTAACGGAGAGGGCAGAAGAAACCTGAGGAAGCGGAGCTAAAAGCTTTCTGAAAGAAAGCTGCATCGGAAGCATACACCTCGCCTTTATCAACGGATTTTCCCCTTAGAAAAGGGAATCAAAAAAATCCGGTGATAACAGCGATCAGAGGGTTGTTCTGACCACGTAGTGATCTCGTGTAACCATTCATTCTATTGTATAACGTGATATTTTAGCATTTCCAAACGAATATAAAGACCAAAGCGCCCTCGGCTTCTATGCTGGGGCGTTTGTCTATTTTAGCTCAGGAGTGGATGCGCTGTGTTTACCGAATGTTATCGGAAGCTGACAGATCCTTTCAAACGCAGCATTCGCAATAAATTGATTCTTACCATGACGCTGCTGGCCGTGCTGCCCGTCATTGCCATGACCGCTATGGCAGCCGAGAATACCCGCTCTTCCATGGAAGAGGAGATTATGGAGACCAACCGAGCCAATATGAACTGGGCCTCCATCTATCTGGGTGAACAGTTCGCCCGCATGAACAATATTATTTATTCCATTCAGATCAGTGACGAATTGCATCAATATCTGGCGTTGAACCAGGAAGCGCCGGCAGCCAGTCGATTCGATGAACAGAAGGCCGTTTTCAATATGCTCAACAGTGTATACTATTCGGCTGGCAATTATGTATTTGGCGTTGAGCTGTACCTGAAGGAATTGGACACCCTGTTCACCTTCAACTCCATGGATTCTCGCATCAAGGCAGTATCGGAAATACCGGAAGGATATCATGAGCTTTTTGCACAGCATAAAGATTTTACGATTATCAATGATCCGGACGATCCGCAAAAGTTTCACATGACCCGCAGCATGAACCGCTTCGAGGATCAAGCTCAGATCGGGGCCATCAGTCTGGAGGTCAAGTGGGCTGAGTTCAACCAGACCCTGGAGCTGCTGGATAGCCGGGGAGACTATGCGGTATACATTGCTGACAGCACGGGCAGTCCGGTCTATCAGCCAAACCAAGAGATTCAGCCGTCTGCGGAAGCACTGGAGAAATTGGCAGGCACGAAAGAAAGTTCGGGCTTCATTCGTACAGCCAAGGAGTATGTATTCTTTCACTCCATCGAGCCGTCAGGCCTACGTGTGATCAAGGTTGTACCTGCCCATGTCATTAACGAAAGTGCTTTGGAGACGATGAAATACGGATTGGTTGTGGGGGGCCTGGCAACCGTCATTTCTGTGGGACTAGCTGCGCTCGTGGCCTGGCGTACATCGAAGCCGATTGTCAGACTGGCGAATTCCATGAAGGGTATCCAGCTAATCAAAGACAGGGAAGTGGTACGAAGCGGCCGGGTGGATGAGATTGGTCTGCTGGAGAAAAATCTGCACGGCATGGCTAATCGTATTCGGGAACATATTCGCGACAACTATCTGATGAATCTGGAGAAGCAGACGGCCGAGCTCAAAGCACTGCAATCCCAGATCCATCCGCATTTCCTGCAAAATACGTTGCAGATGATTGGCGGCATGGTCTACTCGCAAAAACCGGCAGACAGTTACAAGGTCATTCGAGCCTTGAGCGAGATGTTTCGTTATATTGTACGAGCGCCGGATGGGCTTGTGCCCCTACAGTCTGAACTGGACCAGCTGGAGCATTATATGCTGATTCAGAAACAGCGTTTTGCCGGCAGGCTTGAATATACCCTGGAGATCACCGGGGAACTTCGGGCGTGTTATATTCCCAAGTTGTCTTTGCAACCCATTGTAGAGAATGCATTTTTACATGGATTGGAGAAGAAGCAGGGCGAGTGGAAGCTGGGCATTGAGGTCGTCTGTGAACCTGAAGATGTAACCATTCGAATTCGTGATAACGGCGTGGGTATGGATGCTGAGAAATTAGCGGAGATGCAGTCCAGACTGGAGCGGCTTACCTGGGAGGCAGATCGGGTGTGGAGTTCAGGCAAAAGTATTGGGCTGGTTAATGCGGCCTCACGAATGGTGATGCATTTTGGACCTGAATACGGGATGAGTATAGAAAGTGAATACGGACAGGGGACGAGCGTTACGGTACGAATCCCCTGCAATACAGGAGGCGAAGCCTTGTGAACAAGGAACTGTACAGAGTGCTGCTGGTGGATGATGAACCGTGGAACCGGGATATTTTGCGCAACCTCGGAGATTGGAATGAACTCGGCATGACCGTTGCAGGTGAGGCAGAGGATGGTGAGCAGGCCATACAACTGGTCAAACAGCATCAGCCTCACATTATCATTACGGACATGCGCATGCCCGGCACAGACGGTGTGGAGCTGTTACAGACGCTGAGCGGACAATACCCACAGATCAAGGTGATCGTGGTGAGCGGATATGACGACTTCAATTATGCGAAACACGCGATCCGTCATCGGGCTGCTGATTATCTGCTCAAACCGGTGAATCCGGATGAACTGAATGGTGTGCTGGCCAAATGTGCAAAAGAATTAGAAAAGGTTGAATCAGCGCCTGAATCATGGGAATCGTATCCCTCTGCGTTTGCTGGTGATTTTTCTTTGTTCCAGCAGCAGGCTCGCTTGCGGTTTAATGACCTGAACGTTCAGAGTCTGCGGGAATGGTTCCAGCAATTACAGCAGAAGCTGGAACGATGCGAGATTAACAGACCCCGGCAGCTCGGGCGGGTGGCTCATGAATTACAGGCTTTGCTGGATGAGTTGTGCGTCTCTAATGCATTGTATGAGCGTCCAGTGGCAACGGCGCTACCTCCTTCGACAGCGCTGGCTTCCATCGAATCCACAATGGATTGGATATCCGCACCGTACTACCAGGCTTTGGAGCAGCTGATTGCACAGCGTAAATTCAAGAACAAGCTGAACCTGGACGAGGTGAAGCAATACATTGAGCAGCACTGTATGGAGATGATTACGCTGGAGCAGCTCGCCCATATCTTTTTTGTCAGTAAGGAATATCTCAGTAAGGTATTCAAGAAAGAGTATGAGGTGAATGTGACCGACTATGTTGTCCAGTTGCGTATGACGCGAGCGAAGGAATGGGTGATGGATGAACAGATTCCGTTCAAGCATATTGCCGAGATGGCGGGTTATGAAGATGTGTCCTACTTCTATCGGGTATTCAAGAAGCATTTCGGAGTTTCACCGGGGGAGATGCGGAAGAGACAACCTCGCATATCAGGCAATTCAAGCAGTAGCACGGAATGAGTCGTTCGAGAGAGCATTTGCGGCAGGATTAAGGTTTAAAATAATCCAATACACGAGTCTAATTTTGTCCAATGAAGCGCTTTCATTTTCTGATATATAATGAGCCTATGAAAGACAAACCAGTTACACACCGGGAGGTCATAAGAGATGAAAGTATGGAAAAGCGTAGCAAGTGCGGTACTGGTCAGTGTTCTGCTCGCAGGTTGCGGCTCTAATGCAGGGACGGACAATGGGCAGGAAGAATCGGCATCAGGCAGCACGGTATCACTCAAAGTATTCGTTGCACAACCTCGGCTGAAAGAACATTACGATAAATATATAGAACAGTTCAAAGCCAAGGAGAAAGCAGAGAAAAACATTGAGGTGAACGTGCAACTGGAGATGCCGCCAGCGGACAATGCACCTCAGATTCTGAAGACTCGCCTCGCCTCCAATGATGCACCGGATGTGTTCGCGCTGCATGCGGTCAATGAGATTCCACCGTTCAGCAAAGCGGGTTATCTGGAAGATCTGTCGGGCCAACCTTTTGTCGATAAGTTGGTGGATTCGGTTAAACCTTCCGTAACGGATGCGGAGGGCAAAGTCGTGGCTGTTCCATTGGAAACGTTATCATGGGGCTACTTGTACAATAAAGATATTTTCGAAGAGCAAGGGCTGGAGGTACCGACGACTTTAACTGAAATGAAAGCGGTCGTGGAGAAACTCAAAGCAGCCAATATCACACCGTTTGAACTGTCCTACAAAGAATCCTGGATTCCGCAATTATTCCTGCCACTCACTGTGGGTGCCTTGACTCAATCGGAGCACAAAGACTTCGTCGAGAAGATGAATCAGGATCAGGGCTCCTTCTCGGATATGAAAGAATTGTTCAATATCTTCGATCTGGTCAATGCCAATGGAACAGACAAAGCGCTGGAAGTGGGCGGAGATGATGGTTCAGCAGCTTTTGCTTCAGGAAGCGCCGCAATGTGGATTCAGGGACCATGGTTTGCCGAAACCATTCTGAAGTCCAACCCGGACTTGAACTTTGGTGTAGCACCAATGCCGATCAATGACAATCCGGATGATACCAAAATCAATCTGAGTACCTCTACTTCACTGGCGGTATCGTCAACAAGCAAGAATAAAGAAGTGGCACTCGATTTCGTGAACTACATTCTCGATGACAAGGATTCAAGTGCATTCTATGAAGCACTCAAGTTCAATCCAGTTGCCAAGATCCATGACTTCAAGAGCTTCCCATGGGTAGACGATGCCCAGAAATATGTGAATGAAGGTAAAGCCTATCAGGACCCATCTATCCCTCAAGCGGTGAAAGACGAGTCAGGCAAAGCGTTGCAGGGCTACTACTCAGGGCAATTAAATCAACAGCAGGTTATCGATGCGCTCGACAAGGCGTGGAAATCCTACAACAAAGTCAACAAGTAAGGAGCTGTGAGGAATAGAGTATCCGCTTTTGTTGGCAAATCTCAACGGTTTGAGAGTTTTGTTAACAAATTAAGCGGTACTTTATTCCGTCACAGTCTCCAAGCAGATGATACAGCAGGCAGAACGTTCTTCGTTCCCTCGTTTACGATCATCCGCTTCGAGTGAAAAGGGGGAGAACCAATGGCTACGAATGTGTTCAAGAAGTATCTGTCACTGCTCGCGTTCACTGCGCCTGCCTTTGTCATTTATGCGATTTTCCTGCTGTACCCTACGTTTAGTGGCATGTTCTATAGCCTGACGGACTGGAACGGACTTAATCGGGATTACAGCTTTATCGGTCTGGGTAACTTCGTGGAATTGTTCAAAGAAGATCCTGACTTTCTGAACTCCCTATGGTTCACGATGAAATATGTAATATTTATGCTGATTCTGCAAAATGGAATTGCCTTGCTGCTCGCCGTGTTAATTGAGTCACGGACGCGCAGCAAAGGGCTCTTCCGGACCCTGTTCTTCATGCCTAACATGATCAGTACGATCATCAGTGCTTTCATGTGGACCTTCATCTTCTCTCAGGTGCTGCCACAGCTCGCAGAGAAACTGGCTTTTTCGTTCCTCGACCAGCAATGGCTGGGTGATCCGAAGTTTTCATTTTACTCCATTCTGATCGTATCGCTCTGGAATGGTGTAGGGTATATGATGATCATTTATCTGGCTGCTCTCCAGGGTGTGCCGAAAAGTCTCAAGGAAGCGGCTGTTATTGATGGGGCTAACGCATTCCAGGTGCTACGCAATGTGGTGTTGCCGATGATTACTCATGCTGTGACCATCTGCTTCTTCCTGACGCTGAACGGAGCATTCAAAGTGTTCGAAGTGGTGTATGGACTGACTGGTGGCGGACCGGGCCGAGCCACGCAGGTGATCACGATGAATATCTATGAAGAAGCGTTCTCCAACAACTTCAGATACGGCTATGCGAGTGCCAAATCGGTTGTGCTGTTCATCATCGTACTCATCTTTACACTCATCCAGATCACCGTCATGAAGAAGAAAGAGGTGGAAGCATGAGGATGCAACGACTGAACAGTTATCTGATTCGACTGCTGCTGATTCTGGGCTCTCTCGTCGCCATGCTACCGATCTACATGGCGGTTGTGAACTCTTTCAAAACACAGGGTGAAATGTTCCAATCCTTTATTGCGCTGCCGACAACGTTGCACTGGGAGAATTATTCGGACGCGTTTAACAAAATCAATCTGTTGGGCAGTTCGATGAACTCGGCAATTGTATCCTTTCTGGGGATTGGTGGTATCGTCTTCTGTGCCTCACTTGCGGGATACAAGCTGTCACGTACCTCGGGCCGCTTGAGCAACTTGATCTTCTTCCTGTTTGTTGCTTCCATGCTGGTACCGTTCCACTCGATCATGATTCCGCTGACACGGGTAGCCAAAGGCATGGGTGTACAAGGAAGCACGTACGGATTGGCCCTGATCTATATCGGGCTTGGTGTGAACATGGCAATCTTCCTCTATCACGGGTTTGTGAAGTCCATTCCACGTGAATTGGAGGAATCGGCTCAGATTGACGGATGTAATGAGTTCCAGACGTTCTTCCAGATTATTTTCCCGCTCTTGCTTCCGATCACGGTTACCATCGCGATTCTGGACTTCCTGTGGATATGGAATGACTTCTTGTTGCCACTGCTCATGCTGACCGATGTGAATCGCTATACGCTGATTCTGTCCACGAACATGCTGTTTGGTGAATATAACAAGGAATGGCCGTTGATTCTGTCATCCCTGGTACTGACTGCGATTCCGGTTATCCTGATCTATGCGTTCTTCCAGAAGTTCATTATGGAAGGTATTGCGGAGGGTGCTGTAAAGGGGTAATCTGAAACGAGGTCATCTGTATGTGACCGTTGAAGTATCAAAAAAAACCGTCTTGATCTGAAGGATACTTTCCTTACAGTTCAAGACGGTTTTTGATGTTCATTCAGTATCGATTTGTATGCGTTGTTTATTCTATTCTGCCTTCAGCAGCATGGATTCAATGAACACTTTCAGATCACGGCTTACGCTGTTCAACTGATCAATGACCTCGCTGAACTCGGTTACCATCACAGCCTGTTGGTTGCTCGACTGTGAGATCGATGTGATCTCCTGCTCCATCTGTTGGATGGAATGCTGGACATCCTTCAAGGAACGTTCGATATTCACCGTAGCTTCTTTGGTACCTGTAGAAAGTTTACGCACTTCGGATGCAACGACGCTGAACCCTGCGCCTGCTTCACCCGCTCGTGCTGCTTCGATCGCCGCATTCAGGCCGAGCAGATTGGTTTGTTCTGAGATTTCGCGGATGAATGCGGCAACCTTGTTCACTTCGCCTGAGTTCTGCACAGCCATGCGCGTATTGTCCAAGATTTGCGTGGAAGAGGCCGTCAATTGCTCGGATTGGGCAGCTACCGTCTGCACCATATCGGTCAGTCTGCCGCTGATTCCGCCGATCAGTTCGGTGAAGTGCTCCAGTTTTTCTTCATTCTGAAGGGAGAAGCCGATGGCAAGTGCGCCGGCGATATTTCCTTGCTCATCTCGAAGTGGAGTTGCTGCCGAGACAATGGAGGTACCATAGAATTTTGCATCAATACGATTGGCTGAAGTCTCGCCATGTTTAAGGGCTCGGCGTAGTGTAGGGTCATCCGGCGAGATGATGTCTCCTGCTTTGATGCCCAGATCGAGCTCGTTGCTCGGAACATAATACCAGAACTTCTCGGTATCGGTTACTGCAATCATGATATCGTGTTCTTTCAGCATAATTTTAAAATACGGGCTTGCTGCAACGAGTGCTTCAACAATGTTCAATATGGTCATCTCCTATGTGTGCATATCATCTAGATGTATTGTATATACATCGTCAGAATTATGGGAATCTTGAAGACCCAACAAGGGCATAACGTATATTACTTTCATTTTTAACAAATGAAACAGCAGAATTGATAATTTTCAGAAAATTATGAAAAAATAACGAAAAAGCAGACGAGAACATGATGTTCTTGTCTGCTTATCTGTACCCAGGAATACGCTGTTGAGTTATATTACGTACTGTTGTTATCCGCCAATCTGGGACATGCGCCGTACCGTCGGCGTGTGCGATTG